>WHTQ01000038.1 GCA_009377645.1 Micromonosporaceae bacterium
GCCGCTGCGGGCGCGGCCGCGCCGGGACTCGGCCGGTCTGGACGCCGCGCAGCGGGCAGCCGAGGCATCCGCGGCGCTGCGCCCGCGTCCGCTGCGGGTGGCCGGGCTGCGGCACCGGCTGGCCCGGACCGGCGAGCCGGTGATCCTGCTCGACGACGTGGTCACCACCGGCGCCACGCTGGCGGCCGCGGCGGACCGGCTGGCCGGAGCCGGGGTGCCGGTCGCCGGTGCCGCGGTGCTCGCGGCCACCCGGCGCACCCACCCACCGCGATAGCGTCCCGGCTACCGGTCCCAGTCCGCGAACCGTCGCCGCAGCTCGACGACGGGCCGCAACGTCAAGCCGGTACGGGGCGAACGCGGCGTCCGGGATCGAGTCCAGACGTCGCATCGCTGCGGCGAAGTCATCCTCGGTCAGGGCCGGGTCGTGCTCATGCGCCATGTCGAGCAGTCGGGAACGGTGGTAGAGGCGGCCCAGCGCGGCCGCGACGTCGACGTAATCACGCACTTCGAACCGGGTGGCGAGCGCGCAGACTTTTGAGCCGAGCAGGTCGTCCAGATGCAGCACCGGCCCGAGGGCCATCACGACCAGTGCCCGGTGCCGTGCCAGCTGCGCGAGAGAGACGGAGACGCTGTCCGATCCGTCGGAGACGTCCATCTCCTCGAAGGCGTCGTCCATGCCGTAAATGACTTCCGTGAGCCCACTCGGGTCGGGTGGCGCGCTGACCTGTAGGCCCGCCGCGGTGAGCGCCGACCGGACAAGACCGGTCGCCGTGCGGACACCGCCGTCAATGTCGGTGAAGAGGTCGACGTCCTCGGTCGGCCGGTAAACCAGACCGTGCGCGAGCAGCGCCTGGCCCCCGCCGAGGGCGAAACCGTGCCGCTCGGCCACGGACAGGGCGATCCGTGTCACCCGGACCTGGAACGGGTCGGGGAGAACCGTCATGTCATCTCTTGCCGGGCCAGCCAGTCATCATAATGCGGCTGAGACTGCTCGGGCGCGGCCAGCCGGGCTCGGCGGAGGCTCGGATGGCGCTTCTCCCAGTCCCGGCGCACCCCGTGTGGGAGGTAGAGCTCGGCCCACAGCCGGTGCAGCGTCGGCGCGTCCAGCCAAGCTCGCAACTCCCGCGGCAGGATCGCTTCCCGTAGGACGATCTCGTACATCCACCGCAGCGTGAACGGCTCGTCCAGGTTGAACTGGCGGTCGGTCTGCCAGAACATCCGGTGCGGCAGCTCGACGATCCCGCTGGTCGGGCCGTGGAAGTCGGTCATCGTGCGCGCCACCAGCGCCCGCCGACCGGGGCGAGCCAGCTCCGACAGGGCCGGCGTTCGCCGTACCGCACTCATGCCAGCCATCGTACACCAGTTTGTATCGGCGCCCCCGTCCCTCCGGCGGGTGACCATCCTGGTGAGGTGGTTGGGGGCTCTCTAGGGTGGTAAGAGGTGACGCGACGTCCTGGCAGGGGTTAGCGTCATCTTCTAGCCGTAACCTGATCGTTAGGTGATCATGGGGGAGGTCAGGCGTGGATATCGTCGTCAAGGGCCGCAATGTCGAGGTGCCGGACCACTACCGGGAGCACGTGGCGGAGAAGCTGGACAAGGCCGTCCGGCTCGACCGGAAGATCATCAGAGTGGAGGTCGAGCTGCTGCACGAGCGCAACCCACGGCAGCAGGACCATCGCCAGCGAGTGGAGATCACCTGCCGGTCGCGGGGGCCGGTGGTACGGGCCGAGGCGGGCGCTCGGGATTTCTACACCGCGCTGGACGAGGCGATCACCAAGCTGAACACCCGATTGCGCCGGGCCGCCGACCGGCGCCGGGTGCACCGCCGCCGGCGGGCGCCGATCTCGGTCGCGGCGGCGACCGCGAACCTGCCGACCGACCTGCCGGTGGAGCCGGCGCCGCAGCCAGCGGTGGCCGAGCAGCTGGCGTCGGTGCCCGAGCAGCCATGGCACGACGACCAGCCGTGGCACATCGTGCGGGAGAAGGCGCACTCCGGCGACCCGATCACGGTCGAGGACGCGCTGTTCCAGATGGAGCTGCTCGGACACGACTTCTACCTGTTCCAGGACAAAGAGTCGGGCCGGGCGAGCGTGGTCTACCGCCGCCACGCGTACGACTACGGGGTGATCGGTCTCGCCGAGCGGGCCGAGTAGCCGGGGCGCTGGTCTGCCACACCGGGGTGCGGATCGCCGGTTTCTCCGCCTACGATGGTGCTCAGACTGTCTAGGGGAGTGCTGAGAACCCGTGCAAATCATGGAGAAGATCCTCAACGCCGGTGAGGGTCGCCAGGTCCGCCGGCTGAAGAAGGCCGCCGACGCCATCTCCTCGATCGAGGAGGACTACACCGACCTGAGCGACGCCGAGCTGCGCGCGCTGACTGGCCAGTTCCGGGAGCGGCTCGCCGACGGGGAGACCCTCGACGACCTGCTCCCGGAGGCGTTCGCCACGGTCCGGGAGGCGGCTCGGCGGGTGCTCGGCCAGCGCCCGTTCGACGAGCAGGTGATGGGCGGGGCGGCACTGCACTACGGCAACATCGCCGAGATGAAGACCGGTGAGGGCAAGACGCTGACCTCGGTCCTGCCGGCGTACCTGAACGCGTTGGCCGGCACCGGGGTGCACATCGTCACCGTCAACGACTACCTGGCCCAGCGGGATGCCGAGTGGATGGGGCGGATCCACCGGTTCCTGGGGCTGACGGTGGGGGTGGTCCTGCCCGGCCATACTCCGGCCGAGCATCGCGCGGCGTACGAGTGTGACATCACCCACGGCACCAACAACGAGTTCGGCTTCGACTACCTGCGCGACAACATGGCGATGTCCGCCGACCAGCTGGTGCAGCGCGGTCACAGCTTCGTGATCGTGGACGAGGCGGACTCGATCCTGATCGACGAGGCCCGGACCCCGTTGATCATCTCCGGCCCGGCCGAGCACTCCCAGCGGTGGTATGGCGAGTTCGCCCAGATCATCGCCCGGATGCAGCGGGGCACCGATGGCGCCGGGGACTACGAGGTGGACGAAGGCAAGCGGACCGTCGCGGTCACCGAGCGGGGGGTCGCCAAGGTCGAGGACCGGCTCGGCATCGACAACCTCTACGAGTCGGTGAACACGCCGCTGGTCGGCTACCTGAACAACGCGATCAAGGCCAAGGAGCTCTACAAGAAGGACAAGGAGTACATCGTCACGGCCGAGGGGGAGGTGCTGATCGTCGACGAGTTCACCGGCCGGGTGCTGCCCGGACGGCGGTTCAGCGAGGGGATGCACCAGGCGATCGAGGCCAAAGAGGGCGTCAAGATCAAGCAGGAGAACCAGACCCTGGCGACGATCACCCTGCAGAACTACTTCCGGCTCTACGACAAGCTGTCCGGCATGACCGGCACCGCCCAGACCGAGGCGGCCGAATTCAACAAGGTGTACGACGTCGGGGTGGTCTCGATCCCGACCAACCTGCCGATGATCCGGCTCGACCGGCCGGACGTGATCTACAAGAGCGAGAAGGCGAAGTTCAACGCGGTGGTGGAGGACATCGCGGAGCGGCACCAGCTCGGCCAGCCGGTGCTGGTCGGCACCACCTCGGTGGAGAAGTCCGAGATCCTGTCGGTGCTGCTGAAGCGGCGCGGGATCCCGCACAACGTTCTGAACGCGAAGTTCCACGCCAAGGAGGCCGAGATCGTGGCGCAGGCCGGGCGGCGCGGCGCGGTCACGGTCGCCACCAACATGGCCGGTCGCGGCACCGACATCCACCTCGGCGGGAACCCGGAGTACCTGGCCGCCGCGGAGCTGCGCCAGCAGGGGCTGGACCCGGCCGAGCACCCGGACGAGTATCCGGCGGCCCTGGTCGGGGCGGCCGGCAAGTGGGAGGCCGCCTGCCAGGCCGAGTTCGAGCAGGTGATCACCGCCGGCGGGCTGTATGTGCTGGGCACCGAGCGGCACGACGCCCGGCGGATCGACAACCAGCTGCGCGGCCGGTCCGGCCGGCAGGGCGACCCGGGGGAGTCCCGGTTCTACCTCTCGCTGCAGGACGACCTGATGCGCCGGTTCCGGGCCGGCGCGGTCGAGGCGGTGATGGACCGGCTGAACATCCCCGAGGACGTGCCGATCGAGTCCAAGATGGTCTCCCGTCAGATCAAGAGCGCGCAGACCCAGATCGAGGGGCAGAACGCGGAGGTCCGCAAGAACGTCCTGAAGTACGACGAGGTGCTCAACCAGCAGCGCCAGGTGATCTACAGTGAGCGCAAGCGGGTGCTGGACGGCGAGGACCTGCACGAGCAGGTGCAGCACATGCTGGAGGACGTGGTCGGTGAGTATGTCACCGGCGCCACCGGGGAGGGGTACGCGGAAGACTGGGACCTCGACCAGCTGTGGAGCGGGCTCAAGCAGCTCTACCCGATCGGGGTGACCATTGAGGACGTGCTCGACGAGGTGGGGGGCGAGAGGTCCAAGCTGGACGCGGACGCCCTGCGCGCCCGGCTGACCGAGGACGCCCACACCGCGTACGCCCGGCGCGAGGAGGAGCTGACCGCGCCGGTGATGCGGGTGACCGAGCGGGAGGTGCTGCTCGGTGTGATCGACCGGAAGTGGCGCGAGCATCTGTACGAGATGGACTATCTCAAGGAGGGCGTTGGCCTGCGCGCGTACGCCCAGCGCAACCCGGTCGTGGAGTACCAGCGCGAGGGCTTCGCGATGTTCCAGACCATGCTCGACGCGGTCAAGGAGGAGGCGGTCGGGTTCCTGTTCCACGCCGACGTCCAGGTGCGGGAGCGCCCGGCGGCGCCATCCCGGCCCGGGGTGCCGCTACCGGTGGCGCAGGCCCCGGTGGAGATCCGGGCCAAGGGGCTGGGTTCCAGCCTGTCGCAGCCCTCCTCGCTACAGTACTCCGCACCGACCATCGACGGGGCGGCCGGTGCCGGAGGGGTCACTGTGGAGCGCGAGCAGGACCGGGACGCCGCTCCAGCGCTGGGAGTGGGGCAGGGCCCGCAGATCGGTGCCGGACCACAGGTCGGATCGGGTGTGCCGGGCGGGGATGGTCGTGGGTCCGACGCCGCCGGCGACCGGGCCTCCGACGGCGGCCGCGCCGCTGGCCGTCCCGGGCCTCGCCCCCGCCCGGCCAGCGCCCGGCACCAGGCTCCGGGCCAGGTGGTCGGCTCCGGCCCGTCCCGCAACGCACCCTGCCCGTGCGGCTCGGGGAAGAAGTACAAGCGCTGTCACGGCGCCCCCGCCGGCCCGAGCTGACCCGCCGCCTCACTGGTCGACCGGTCAGAGCATCCGGGCCGCGGTGCACAGCCACCGGCCGAGTCGCCGTTCCAGCCGGAACGCGAGTCCCCACGCCTGGCCGACCCGGTCTCTGCCCACCCGGCCCCCGGCCCCCGCACCGGGATCGCCCCGGATCCCGACCACCAGCGCGATCTCGGCGACACCTGGCCGCGGCTCGCAGGTGCGCATCACGCGCAGCTTCACCAGACCGTCCCGCCGCGCCATCGGCCGGAGGCGGTCGACCGCGTGGGCCATGGCGTCGAGGACCGTCGCGGCCGCCAGCGGATCGGAAAGCGCCCGGAAGTGCGCGACCGGCCGGTAGCCGTTGAGAATTTCTAGGCAGGTGTTCACGAACCGGGCCGCGGCAGCGGTGGTCTGGGTCGACGCGACGGTGCCGGGCCGGTCGGTCGCGTCGACCCGGCCCGCGCGGAGCGGCCGGTCAGGTCCGGACGCTCCGACGGCGGTCGTGGTGGGGCCGGTCAGCGGCGGCAGCTCCAGCAGCGGCTGCACGGTGCCGGGGAGCCACCAGTCCGGTGGGCGCTCGTCGTCGTAGGGCGGGTCATAGGCCGGTACCGGCAGGATCCGGATCGGCTGGCGCGCTGCCTGCCCGCTGGTGGGCATCCTGACTCTCCTTCAAATGATCTTGCGTTTGCCTTCGTTTGCTTCCGCTAAAGGGTATCGTCACGCGTCAACCGGTTGCGTTGATCATGGACTGCGGCCACGACACGCCGGCGACACGCCCAAGAAGGTCCATGATCAACGCGGGGGCCGGTCAGTCGATCAGCGGGTTCTCCTGCACCCAGGCCGCGGTCTCCGCGTACTTGGCCTGGATGTACTCCTCGAGCCGGCTCCGCTCCACCCGCCACTGGCCGCGCCCGCCGATCTTGATGGCAGGCAGCTCGCCGGAGCGCACCAGGTGGTAGACCTGCGAGTCCGAGACGTTCAGCTCGGTGGCGACTTCCGAGAGGAGCAGGAACCGGGAGGCCATCCAGCCAGTTTGCCACCGGTTGCGTGCGGCAGCCTCGTCAGGTGCCCGGCGGCGGGCACCGGATGTGGTCTACTGGGAGCCGTGGGTCGGACCGTCCGGGTGTACCTGCCGGCGACGTTCACCGCCCTGGGCCAGCTCCGGGACCGGGGCGAGCTGGCGGTCGAGCGAGGGTACGCGGTCACACCGGCGTTGCGGGAGCAGCTCGGGGAGGACGACGAGGAGCAGCTCTCGTACGCGGCCCTTCAGCTGGCCGCCGAGGCGTCGCTACGGCTGCTGGTCACCGACCGGGGTGCCCCACGGCGGCGGGTGGTGATCGCCGCCGACGTACCAGCCGTTCCGGATCTGGCGGGCGAGATGGTCGAGGGCGGGCTGGATCAGCTGCTGGGCTGAGCCGGCTCGGACGCGGGCCGGGTGGGCTCCGCTATCTGCTGGTCCGGCTGCTCTGGCTGCTCTGGCTGCTGGTCCGGCTGGTCGGCGGGGAGGTCAGCCGGGGGGTCGCCGGCAGCTGGGTCGGGGTCGGCTGGTGCGGCGTCGGCCAGGGACGGGTCGGCCGGGGACGGGTCGGTGGGGCGCAGGGTGCGGCCGAGCAGGAAGATCGCCACCAGCGCCCCCACGAAGACCACGATCAGCGCCCGGTTCAGCCGCGCTCCGTTGAAGTAGTCCAGCACATCGGCGTCGTCCGCGCTCACCGCGCTGAGCGCCTGGAACAGCTGGGCACCGCCGAGCCGGGTGACCGCCTCGGCCAGCAGCACCAGCACACCGGGCATCGCCCCGGCGACCAGGTAGGCCGGCCAGCGCAGCCCGGGAGGGCCGCACCGCCGCAGGTACGCGTACCCGAGGACGCCGGCCACGGCACCGGCCAGCAGCGACGCGGTCAGCACCACCCAACCGGTCGCGGTGACCACCGACTGGGCACTGTCACCGGCGCCGAACAGGTTCCGCAGCCGGCCCTCGAACGCCCGCTCCGCCAGCCCGACCACGAACACTCCCAGGGCGCCGGTCGCCCCGGCCGCCACCACCGCCCGGCGGCGCACCCCGGACAGCAGGCCGCCCAGCGCGAATGCGCTGGCGATCGCGCCGCTGAGCACGAGGATCGACGGCAGCTCGTGGTACTGCAGCAGGATCGGGGTAGCCACCACCACGCCGATCACCACCCCGGCGAGCCCGCCAGCCGCGTACCGCAGCGCGGGTCTGGTCGCGGCGCCCGGGGCCAGCCGGGCCAGCAGGTTGCCGGAGGCCAGGCCGACCCCGATCCCGGCGATCAGGCTGGCCGAGATCACCTGGGGCAGCTCCAGCGCGGCCCGGGTGACCGTGAGCGGGTTGCCGTCCGGCGAACCGCCGACCGCCTGCCGGGCCGACGAGAGCATCGCCAGCAGCCAGGCCAGCGCGAGCACCGCGAGCGTACCGGCGCCTGCGGTGGCGATGGTCCGCGGCGCTGCGGACCTGGACAGGGTGGGAGTCTGCTCTTCCATGGTGATCCCCTCGAGGTCCGCCGGGCGGGGCGCCGGCCCTCAGGCTACGCCGCCGGTTGCTCGACGGATTGGTGGGTGGGTGGTGGCGCGTGGGAGGATGAGAGACGGCTTCGGCCCGCGCGCGTGGCCGAGCTGACCGGGGTTCCGCCCCGACCTCGCCAGCGCTGCCGAGACCGAGGAGGGTCCGATGGACGCCATCTACGCTGTGCCGCAGCCGCACAACGAGCCGGTGCGCAGCTATCCGCCCGGCAGCGAGGAGCGCGACCGGCTGCAGCGCCGGCTCGCCGAGCTGGCGGCCAGCCCGCTGGACCTGACCATGACCATCGACGGGCAGCAGCGGATGGGGGATGGCGAGCCGATCGACGTGGTCCAGCCGCACCAGCATCGGCACGTGCTCGGAGTCATGCACAACGCATCCAACGCGGACGCTGTGGCGGCGGTGACGGCCGCCACGCAAGCCGGCCCGATCTGGCGGGAAATGTCGTACGAGGACCGGGCGGCGATCTTCCTCCGGGCCGCCGATCTGCTGGCCGGCCCATGGCGGGACACGATCAACGCCGCCACCATGCTCGGCCAGTCGAAGTCCGTGATCCAGGCCGAGATCGACGCGGCTTGCGAGCTGATCGACTTCCTCCGGTTCAACGTCCACTTCGGGCGCAAGCTGCTCGCCGAGCAGCCGATCTCTTCGCCCGGGGTCTGGAACCGGGTGGACCACCGGCCACTGGAGGGCTTCGTCTACGCGATCACGCCGTTCAACTTCACCGCGATCGCCGGCAACCTGCCCACCGCCCCGGCGCTGATGGGCGCACCGGTGGTGTGGAAGCCGTCCCCCACCCAGCAGTTCGCCGCCCACTTCACGATGCAGCTGCTGCAGGCGGCCGGCCTGCCACCGGGCGTGATCAACATGGTCACCGGCGACGGCCTGGCGGTCTCCGACGTGGCGCTGACCGATCCGGACCTAGCCGGCATCCACTTCACCGGGTCGGTGGCGACCTTCCAGCACCTGTGGCGCACGGTCGGGGAGAACATCACCCGCTACCGCAACTATCCGCGGGTGGTCGGGGAGACCGGCGGCAAGGACTTCGTGATCGCCCACCCGAGCGCCGAGCCGGACCCGCTGCTGACCGCCCTGGTACGGGGAGCCTTCGAGTACCAGGGGCAGAAGTGCTCGGCCGCCTCCCGCGCGTACCTGCCGCGTTCGCTCTGGGACGGTGGGCTGCGGGACCGGCTGGCCGCCACCGCCGAGTCGCTGACCTACGGCGATGTCGCCGACTTCCGGAACTTCGGCGGTGCGGTGATCGACGCCCGGGCGTTCGCCCGGCACGCCGCCGCCCTCGACATGATCGCCGGATCCGGCGCCTGCACTGTCCTGGCCGGCGGCACCTGCGACGACTCGGAGGGCTGGTTCGTGCGCCCCACCGTGGTGGAGTGCACCGACCCGGAGCACAAGGTCTTCACCACCGAGTACTTCGGCCCGATCCTGTCGGTGTACGTCTATCCGGATGACCAGTTCGAGTCGGTGGTCCGGCAGGCCGAGAGCGTCGCCCCGTACGCGCTGACCGGGGCGGTCTTCGCCACCGACAAGCGGGCCGCGGCCTGGGCCGGCGACGTGCTGCGCTACGCCGCCGGCAACTTCTACCTCAACGACAAGCCGACCGGCTCGATCGTCGGCCAGCAGCCGTTCGGCGGCGCCCGGGCCAGCGGCACCAACGACAAGGCCGGGTCGTGGCAGAACCTGGTCCGGTGGATCTCCCCCCGGACGATCAAGGAGACCTTCGTCCCGCCGACCGACCACACCTACCCGCACATGGGCTGAGGCGGCGCTGAGGAGGGTACCCCTGCTCAGAGCCCCCGCCCGCGGCGGTGCAGGGCGGCGAGTACGGTCTCGATCCGCAGCGCCCCGAGCACTGCCGCAACCGCGATCGGGGTCCGCAGCTCCCGCCAGTTGTGGCGGACCGCCCGGGCCGCCCAGTGCCAGGCCGCCCGGCGGTCGCCGCTCGCCGCCGACCAGCAGGCGAGCTGGCCGTAGACCCGGGCGGCACCGGGCCGGCAGGCAGCCAGCTCCGGATGCCGGTCCAACATCCACCGCAGCGAGGCGATCTTCGTCGCGTACTCGTAGGTGTAGAACGAGCTGCGTCCCCACAGCACCCGGACCAGCGGCGCGTCGACGTGTGCGACCGGGGTCCGGCGGGCGGCCCGCAGCAGCAGGTCCCAGTCTTCGTTCTGGCTGCCCGGCGCGTCCTCGGCGACCAGCCCGATCCGGGCCGGGTCGACCAGCGCGGCCCGGCGGGCGAGGAACGTGGACGCGTGGAGCATCGCCATCCGGGAGCGGGTCAGCTCGGCCAGCCCGATCCGGTCCCGCCCGGCCAGCCGGGGGGTGCCCCGCCCCCCGTACTCCACCTCGATCGCACAGGTGACCAGCTCCGCCGCCGGAGCCGCCGCCAGGGCGGCCACCTGTTCCCGCAGCTTCCCCGGCGCCCACACGTCGTCGTCGTCGCAGAACGCCACCAGCTCGGTGTCGAGCGCCAGGATCCCGGTGTTCCGAGCCCCCGCCAACCCCGAGGTCCGCTGGTTCGCCACCACCGACACCGGCCGCTCCCCACCGGTCGCCAGCGCCCGGTCCGGCTCGCTGCGATCGTGCACCACCACCACCCGTACCGGTCCCGGGTAGTCCTGGGCGCGGGCCGCCGCCACCGCCCGCCGGACCAGGGTGGGCCGGTCCCGGGTCGCAATCACCACCCCAACCGCGATCAACGGCGGCCAGCCGGGCGGTCGCCGGGGCGGCGCGGGCGCAGCGGGTAGCCGTACGCGGCCAGCAGCGGGGCGCAGACCGCACCGACCAGCCAGCGGTGTCGGGGCGGCAGGTCGGCGTACCAGGCGTCGTCGCGGCGAACCGGCACCGTGCCGACCGTGAACCGCATCGGGTTGCCGGCGGCGCTGTGCGATCGGCCGAGCGAGACCCGGGCCGGCTCGTCCGGCCCGGCCGGCTCCAGGAACGCCAGGTCGGCGGCGGACAGGTCGCCCAGCCCGGCGAACCGGGCGAGCTCGCGAACCGCCCCGGCCGGATCGGCCACGAACCGCTCGTACCGCAGCCGGTGCACCGGCACCCCGCGCCAGGACAGCAGGCCCAGCGCCGCGTTCTGCGCGTTCCACAGCAACGCGCTGTGACCGGGGCGGTAGCGGGTCATCTCCACGCCCCGGCTCTCCGGCCGGATCACCCGGCGGGTCCAGGAGTGGGCGACCGCGCGCGGGTCCCGGACCATCTGCACCACCCGCAGGTCCACCGCCGCCGAGTGCCGCAGGCACCAGGCCAGCGCACCGTGCTTCGACGAGTCGACCACCAGCCGCGCCCCGGCCACCCGGGCCGCCGCGGCGTAGACCCGCCGGTAGTAGCCGGCGTACTCGGCGATCTCGGAGCCGCTCCGCCGGTCCGCCGCCGCCAGCCGGGGTACGTGCCGGGTCCGCTCGACCCGGTGCCGCAGCCGCAGCACCCGCGCGACGTCGAGCCGGTGCCAACCGCCGAACGCCTGCTCACCGACCTCCCGCCAGAACCGGCACCGGCGGAACGGTTCGCCGCAGCCGCAGCGCTCGCCATCGCGCAGGTCGCGCTGCCACAGGTGGACCACCTCGCCCAGGGCGACCACGCCCGGCAGCTCACCCAGCACCCGCTCGACCAGGGTGGTACCGCTGCGGCCGAGGCCACCGAGGAAGAGTACGCGTGTCACATGTGCTTTAACGACGTTCTCGTCCTCGTTGGCACTGTATTGTCCTGATCCGTGACGTTAGGTGGTACGCGGAGTCGGCGGGTCCCGGTCGGTGGCGTCGACCTCGACCCGGTCACCGAGGCGGCGGTGGTGGAGACGGTCTGCGGGGCTCTGGAGCGGGGCGAGGGCGGCCGGATCGTCACGCCGAACGTGGATATCCTGCGGCTGGCCCGGACCGACCCGGCGGTACGCGGCCACCTCGCCGACGCCACCCTGGTGGTCGCGGACGGGATGCCGTTGCTGTGGGCGGCCGGGCTGGCGGGAACCCCGCTACCGGAGCGGGTGCCCGGCTCCAGCCTGATCTGGTCGCTGTCCTACCACCTGGGTCGGGCGGGGCGGTCGGTCTACCTGCTCGGCGGGCAGCCGGGACCGACCCCGGGCGGCCGGCGGGCGGCCGCCGTCCTCGCCGCCGCCTGCCCGGGCCTGCGGGTGGCCGGCACGGCTTCGCCGCGGTACGGGTTCGAGGCGGACTCGGGTGCGTGGGCCGGGGTCTGTGCCGGGGTGATCGAGGCGAAGCCGGACCTGGTCCTGGTCGGACTCGGGTTCCCGAAGCAGGAACGGCTGATCGACGCGCTGCGGCCGGACCTGCCGCTGAGCTGGTTCCTCGGTTGCGGAGCGGCGATCGACTTCGTGGCCGGCGACCAGGTCCGGGCACCGGGGTGGCTGCAGCGGGTCGGGCTGGAGTGGGCCTGGCGGCTGGCCGGGGACCCGCGCCGGCTGGCGGGTCGCTACCTGCGCCGGGACGCCCCGTACGCGCTGCGGCTGCTCGCGACGGCGGCGGCCCGGCGGTCACGCCCGACCGGCCGTGCCGCCCTCGCCCGTGGGGGACTGGGTCCGGCGGGCGACGTAGAGGACGTTGACCGCCCACCGGCTCAACCACGGGACCCGGCTCGCCAGGCTGTCGACCACCTGGGCGACCCGCCGAATCCCGCGCCGGCTGTACCACCCGCGGGTGAGCAGCGCGAACCCGCGCCGCTCGATGACCCGGAACCCGTGCCGGGCAAGCAACCCGGCCACCTGTGAGTGGAGCAGCTCGTCGAACCACGGCACGCCGGCGTGCCGCCGATGCCGCAGGTGCCGCAGCGAGCTGCGGTTGCCGTGGTTCTCCACCACCAGCAACCCGGACTCCCAGTGCGGCAGGATCCGGGCGGCGAACGCGATCGCACGGTCGCGTGTGGACTCGTCCGCGTTGAGGAGAGTGCGGAAAACCGTCACGATGACAGGTCCGGTCGACGGCACCGGCTCCGGAACCGGGCCGGCCGGGTCGACCCGGTGCAGTGAGGCGTACGCGCCGACCTGGGCCGCCTTGGCGAGCATGGCCTCGGAGCTGTCGTACCCGTGCGCGGCGCGGACGAGTCCATGGAGGATCCGGATCGCCCGACCGGTGCCGCAGGCGAAGTCGTGCTGCACCGGACGCCGCACCAGGAACGACCGCCTCACCAGGTCGCGAAGGTAGCGGCGCTGTCGCTGGTTCACGGCGGTGGCGTAGGTGTCGGGGGCGTACACCTGGTGCTGGTACTTGTCCACCACTGCTGGGTCCTGAAAGACCTCGGGATAGTCACTGCGCATACTGGCCTCCTCGCTGGTTCCGGGAACGCATCAAGACGATCGTGGTAAGGGCGGTGAGAGCGAGCGGCCGGCGCAGCCGCCACGCCCCGACCGCGTACGCGATGACGGCTGCGGCGACGCTGCCGGCCAGGGCGACCGGTCCGGTGCCGGCGACGGTGGTCACCAGTGCCGGGAGCGCTCCGAAGCAGCCGGCCGCCAGCCCGGCGGCGGCCAGCGTGCCGGCGCCGAACGGGTGCACCCGCAACGCGTACGCCACCTGCGCCAGCGGCAGCAGATTGTTCACGGCCACCGCCGCGGCCAGACCGATCGCGGCCCCGATCGCGCCGTGCCGCGGGATCAGGGCCAGGTCGATGCCGACCATGGCTACCAGCGCGAGGCAGACGTTGAGCAGGTTCCAGCTGGTGCGGCCGGCCATCGCGAGCAGCATGTCGACCACACCGCAGGCGGTCGCCAGCAGCATCGCAGTGGCGAGCACCGCGACGATCGTTGCGCCGGTCTGATAGGCGGCCCCGAAGAGTCCAAGGTAGAACGTGGCGAAACTGCCGACCAGGAGGTAGAGCGGCCAGGTGGTGAGCACCAGCCAGCCGGTCGCCGTCCGGTAGAGGGCGCCGGCGCCGGCCGTGTCACCGGCGTCCAGCCGCTCGGCCAGCCGGGGCTGGATCGCGTGACCCACCGCCTGACTGGCGAACTGGCCGAGGATCACGAACCGGCCGGCGACGGTGTAGATCGCGGCGGCGGCCGGGCCGGCCAGAGCCGCGACCAGCAGGATGTCGAGGCGCTGCAACGCCTGCTGCAGCACGCTGGCGACCGCCCGGGGGGCGGTGAACCGCCAGAACGGACCGGCCACGGCGCGGAGCGCCGACCGGGACGGCGGGTCGGTAAGCTCGGGGCCGACCGCCCAGGTGACGTATCCGGCGAGCAGCAGGACCGGCAGGTACGGGGCCGCCCAGGCCACCGGCCAGGCTACCGGCGGGACGGTGACCGACAGTGCTGCGACGGCGAGCGCGGCGATCCCGAACAGCTGCAACCCGGGGCGCAGGACCTTGTCGAGGGTCACGGTGGGGCGCATCCGCCGGTGTCCGCGGGTGGCCGCCAGCAACGCGTCGGCGAGCGCGGCCGCCGGGAGGAACCCGGCCAGCGCGCGGAGCGTGCCGGTGGTCGCCCCCGCCGCCGTGCCGGCCGGGTCCGGGTGGGGGCCGGTCGTCAGGCCGGCCAGCCACGGCGCGGCCAGCCACAGCGCCACCGCCAGCCCGACCGCGATCACGGCCACCGGAACCGTGCCCGCCCACAGGGTCGCCCCGGCCAGGTCTGCCCGGCCCCGAGCGCGGAGCCGGGCGATCCAGAACACCAACCCGGTCGGCGTACCCAGCCGTGCCACACCCGTTACCAGCGTGAAGGTCGCCACCGCGGCGAACAGGACTCCGGCGGCGGCCGGCCCCAGGCTGCGGGCGACCAGCCAGGCCACGCCGAGCCCGGCCACGCCGGCGAACCCGGCCCCGGCCAGGTTGGCCAGCCCGCCCCGGGCCACCGCCGCAGTGTCGTCGGGCACCCGGCGTTCGACGGTCGTCCCGAGCCGATCATGGACGTCCAGCGCCGACCCGCCGGCGACACGCCCAGGAAACTCCATGATCAACCCTGGTTAGGGGACCAGGCGGGGGGGTGGCCGAGCCAGCCGGCCAGGGCGGCGTCGAACGGCTGGTAGTGGGCGGTCAGGTCCCGCCGCACCCGGTCCGGCATCGGCGGGCGGGGGCGGGCGTTGTGGCGGGCGAGCTCGGGGTAGCCGAGGTGGGGCAGGCCGAGGAAGGCGAGCACCCGGTCGAAGACCGGCTGGGGGTTCGTGAACAGGTGCGCGGACTCGAGGACCAGGAGCTGGGTGGGGGGGAGGTGGGCGGCGAGGCGGTCGAGGTAGCGGGCGTACTCGCCGCGGGCGCGGTAGGTGTGGTGCTGGTGGGCGAAGCTGCGGTAGCCGGGGTCGGCGTGCATCCGCTCGGCCTGCCCGCGCAGCCGGGCCGGCTCCAGCGCCAGCGCCCGCCCGAAGCTGGGCTCAGACTCGTAGCCACGTGCCAGCTCGTGCGCGTGGTGCGAGTGGGCGCGGGCCACCGGGTCCCGGACCAGCACGATCACCCGGATCTGCGGGAGGTCACGGGCGATCCGGGCGATCGCGTGCGGATGGTAGAGATAGTACGGGCTGGACTCGAACGCCAGTGGAGTTACCCCGAGCCGGTCCGCCAACCGGTCAGCGGTGCGCTGCAGCGGGAAGTGGCCACGATACCAGCGGTGGCCGTGATGGTAGCCGGTGTCGAAGTAGTGCACTCCCTTGTGGAGGATCGGCTTGAGGATGGCGGGATGGCCGGCGAGCGCCCGGTAGAGCGAGGTGGTGCCGCACCGCTGGCCGCCGCACAGCAGGAAGGACGGGAGGACCCGCCCTCCGGCGGTGAGCCGGCCGTACGACCGGGAACCGAGATGGACGATCCGCTTGACGGCGCCGGGGACCGGGACCGGGATCGGGGTTCGGGTAGCGGTGATCATGAGAGCTCCTGGAGTCGTGCCACCAGCACCGGCAGCAGCCAGGTGCCGAGTACGCCGAGCCGGGCACCGGCGGCCGCCTGCCGGTCGGTCAGGTAGCGCGCCGCCAGGTCGACCAGGTAGAGCAGCGCCGTGATCTCGCGGGCGGCGGGCGGGACGGCGAACGGAGCGAGCAGCCGGCCGGCGGCGTCCAGGGTGGCGCGGACGGCTGCGGCGGCGTCCGGCCCCGCGGCGAGCTGCCGCTGCAGGTGATAGTGGACGGCGTCGAAGCCGACCGGAACGTCCATCGTGAACCGCTCCCAGTCCCACAGCAGCACGGTGCCCGGCAGGGTCGCCATGTTCCACGGTGACCAGTCGCCGTGCCAGGCACCATAGGGCAGCTCCACGCGACCGGACCGGGACAGCAGGGTGGCGGTGGCGGCGGCCAGCGTGCGCCCCTCCGGCTGGTCGGTCACCGCGGTGACCCGCTCCTGGAGGCGTTGCCAGTAGCTGCTGGTCGCGAGCGGGCCGGTGCCGGTCCCGCGGCACTCGGCCACCTCTCGCATGGCCAGCGCCAACCGTTCCGGGGCCAGCGCCGCCCGCGGCCGCCACACCGGCAACGCCGACTGGACCAGCAGCCGGTGCTCACCCCACTGACCGGCGTGCCACACCCTGGGTACCGTCACCTGGCGCAGCCGCAGGGGGGACAGGGCGGTCAGCGCCGCCGTCTCGGCCCGCACCAGCCGGCTGGTAAGGCTGGTGGTGCCCAGCTTCGCGAACCCGACCAGGGCACCGGTCGGGTCCAGCAGCTGCAGCACCGGCTTCCGGTTGGCCCGGGCGGGTCCGACGTGGATCGCCAGCGCGATCGGGGACCCGAACAGCTCCCGCAGGTATGACTCCAGCGAGCCCGCGGTCTGGACCCGGACCCGGTCCAGCAGCGGCAGCCGGGCGGCTCCGGTGCGCAGGGCGACCGCAGCGAGCTGGCGGACCGCCCTGGCCCGCCCGGACCGGGGCTCGGTAGCGTGCCGCACCGCCGCGGCGGCGGCCCGCCCGGTCCGGGGTCCGGCCGGGACCAGCAGGCGGGGGCGGCGGGCGGTCGGCAGGACCAGATACTCCGTGTCTCCGGCTCCGGCCGGGTAGAGCGTGCCGAGCAGGTCCCGTAGGTAGGCGGTGCGCAGCCGCGCGTCCTGGGTGGACAGGCGCGGTGGTGCGGTCGGCAGCGGGCTCATGCCACCGCCCTCCGGACTGGCGGCGGCTCGGTGGCTTCCCGGTCGGTGGCTTCCCGGTCGGCGGCGGCGGCGTTGCGCCACAGCAGCGCGTACCCCAGCATCAGGAACGCCAGCGGCGTGACCAGTGCGTTGTACCAGAGCATCGACGCGAACGAGCTGGCGATGGCGGCCCCACCGGCCAGCCCGACCGGGCTGTGGTCCCGGCGGAACCGCCACAGGCCGTACCCGAAGAAGCCCAGGTATGCCGCTGTGCCGAGGATGCCGTGCGCGAACAGCAGCTGCCAGAGCTGGCCGTTGCCGCCGATCGTGAAGCCGCCGCACCGCTGGCAGTCCGGAGTCGGTCCGATCGCGATTGAGTGCCGGCCGCCGAGCGTGCTGCGGGTCGACCCGAACCCGATCACCGGGGACTCGACCATCCCGGTCGTCGCCTGCTGCGCCAGGTAGGCCCGGATGCCGTCGGAGTGTCCCTGGTCCAGCCGCTGCCGCACCACATCGCCGAGCGGGCTGGCCGCGAGCGTCCCGGCCAGCACGGCCGCCACCCCGGCCGCCGCCAGCAACCCGACGAGCCGCCCGCGCAACGCCAGCCGGACCGCCACCCAGACCGCCACCACCGCCAGCCCCATCCACAGTCCACGGTTGAGTGAGTGCACCGCCGGCACCACCGCGACAGCCAGCACCGCCAGCGCCGCGATCCGGACCGGGCGGCGGGCACCGTAGCCCCAGACCGCGGCGACCAGCCACCCCACCAGCAGCAGGAAGTTGTTCCCCCAGGTGTTGGTGTAGCCCCAGGGAGCGGCCGGGCGGGAGACGGTCCCGCCGCCCACGTCCATCACCTGTGCCGCGTACGGCCGCACCAGCGACTCGACGAACCCGTTGCCGCGCAGCTCCGGCGGCAGCAGCAGCTCCACCGGGGAGGTGATGGCCGCCTGGCCGGCGAACGTCCCGACCAGTCCACCAGCGACGGTCACGACGAACAGCCACGCCAGCAGTGCGACCAACCGCCGGCGCGGTAGCTCGTCCTCGCGCAGGTTGCCGGCGTAGAGCAGCAGCACGGTCAGGGAAAGGTAGCCGCCGACCCGGAACCCGGCGCCGGCCAGCCGGTCGGTGCCGCTGCCGGCGAGCGTGCCGGCCGGGCTGGTGTCCAGCACCGCCAGCCCGAGCAGCACCACCGCCAGAAAGACCAGCCACAGTGGAAACCCGGGTGGTACGCGGACCCGGCGGCCCGACCGGTGCTGGCGGGCCAGGATGACCGCCATCGGCAGGGCGGCGATCGGGAAGATCAGGACACCGAGACCGAGCACCCACCAGAGTGGGTAGAGCAGGAGCAGGCCGGTCACCGGCCAGCCGGCCGGGAGCGGCAGCAGCCGGGTGGCCCGGTGGGTCATCGGTGTGAGGGTCACGGGTGCCCCGGCTGCTCGGGCCGCTCGGGCGGTTCGGACGGTTCGAGCGGCTGCGGTGGGTCGGGTGGGTCCGGCTGCCCGAAGTCACCGGCTTCCCGGTGGTCGGACAGGCCGGCGATCACCAGGGTCTGCCCGTCGGTAGCGCCGAGGGCGTGCCGGTGGTCCGCTTGCCGGTGGTCTGCTTGTCGGGGGGCCGGGGCCGGTGGTTCGGTCCCGCGCGGGCGGGCGGTGGGGTTGGCCTGGGGTCCCGGCCGGTCCGACCGGGCTGCCGGCTGGCCGTCCCCGCCGTCGGGGGTCCCGGGTCGCGTCCCGCGTCGCGCCACCTCCCGCCGCCGCGGCGGAACCACCACCGCCCCGAGCAACGGCGTGGCGACCTGCCGCAGCTGGGCCGCGGCGTCGACGACATCGGCCAGCCGGGTCCGGCGGGCCTCGACCGCCAGCAGAGCCAGATCGGCGTGGCCGGCCAGGCTCTGCGCGTCCGCGGACATGGCCGTCGCGGGCGCCTCCACCACCACGTACCCGGCCTGTGTGGTCAGTGCCGCGAGCACCGTGCGCAGTGCCGGCGACTGCAGCAGCCCGGTAGCGGTGGCGGTGCCGCCCATGGTCATCACCTGCAGCCGGGGATAGCGCGCCGGCCGCTGCAGCGCGTCCGCCAGGCTGGTCCGCCCGGCCAGCACCTCCGAGAGCCCAGGGGCCGCCGCCACGCCGAGCAGCCGGGTCAGCGATCCGGCGGTACCGGGGGCCGCCGCCTCGACCAGGACCGTGTCGTGCCCGCACCGGGACATCGACGCGGCCAGGTTGGTGGCGACCAGCCCGGCGACCGGGCCGGTGGCCGGTCCGCCGGTCGGGCTGGTGACGACGATCACCCGCCCGCGACCCGTGCCGACCGGCTGGCCCGCGGCGGCGTCGCTGGCTCCGCTTGACCGCTCCGACGCTGTGAAGCCCACGGCGTCGCTGGCTCGGCTTGACCGCTCCGACGTTGTGAAGCCCACGGCGTCGCTGGCTCCGCTTGACCGCTCCGACGCGATCACCTCGTTGCGCAGGCGGTCGAAGGTCCGGCCGGCCGGGGCGTACGGGGAGGCGATCTCCTCGGCCGGCGGCCGGTTCGCCGCGGTGAAGGCCGCCAGCACCGGTACCCCGAGCCGGCGGGGCAGGTCGGTCGGGCGGCGGACCCGGCGGGCCAGCCGTTCCCCGAGACCGGCGGCGCCGAGGCCGGCGACCAGCCCGAGCGCTGCCCCGCTGGCGAGGACCACCGCCGGCTCCGGCCGGCTCGGCTGCTCCGGCAGCCGGGCCTCACTGATCACCGTCCCGGGGGAGACGGTCGCGGTGGTCAGCGCGTTCAGCCGGTCGGTGAGGCTGTTCATCTGGCTGGCCACCATGCCGCGCTGGCTGTCCAGGTTGACCGCGGCGGCGGTGCTGGTTGCCGTCTGGGCGAGCCGCTGGTTCAGGTCGGCGAGCCGGCCGCCCAGCTCGTCGAGCATGGCCTCGATGGCCTCGGCCTGGGCGGCCAGGTCGGCGCGGGCCGACTGCGCCCGGTGGTCGAGGTACGCCTCGGCGAACGCCTGCGCCCCGGCCTGCGCCTCCGCGGGGGTGGCGGCGGTGAAGGTGATCGTCAGGACCGACGTGTTGGGCGGCACCGTCACGCCGACCCGGCGGGCCAGGTCCGTCGGGGCCGGGTCGAGCCCGAGCAGCTCGGCCGCGCCGGCGGCGACCGCGGTCGAGCGGACCAGCTGGGCCTCGGTGTCCAGGTTCACCTCGCCCTGGGTGCGCCCGCCGACCACGTTCGCGTCCTGCCCGGCCGGGTGCACCAGCACCGACGTCGCGGACTCCCAGACCGGTGGCCGGGCGTGCAGCCAACCACCGGCCGCAGCCAGCCCGAGGCCGGTGACGAGCGCTACCAGCCACCACCGGTGGCGCAGCACCGCCAGCGAGTCGGACGCGCCGTACGCCGCCGGGTGCGTGGGCTCCATCGCTGGCGACCCCCTCCCGCTTGGTCTGTCGAGGGGGTCAACGGCGGGGACGGTGGGGACGTAACTGTCACGTTTCGCACGGGAAGGAGATCTGCGAGCAGTTGCCGCATAACCGGGTAATACGGGACAATATCGAGATAACCTCGCCGGAGGTTGACCCTGGATGGAAGGGGCAGCGGTGATGACCCGAGCAGACAGGATCGTGACCAGCGCCCCCGGGCGTCATAGCCGGCGGGATCCGGCCCGGGCGGGGCGCCTGGCCGGGGCGGCGGTGGCCGCGGTGGGCTGTGCCCTGGTGGTGGTCGGCCTGGGCGGGCCGCCCGGCAGCCCGCCCAGGCCGACCAGCCAGCAAGGCGACGAGGTACGGGTGCCGGTGCGCGCGGCCGGCTGGGTGGCCGCGGACGGGGCGGACGATCCGGACGGGCGGCTCTGGGCCGGGGACCGGAGCGGGGGCGCCGTGACCTATCTGCTGTTCGACCTGCCCGAGCCCGAGCCCGAGCCCGAGCCCGACGCCGGCGGTCAGGCGGGACCGGTGCGGCTGCAGCTGACCAGCGCCGGCGATCCACTGCCGGAGCTGGTGGAGCTGGTCGCGGTGCCGGACACGTCCTGGCAGCCGGAGCAGCTCAGCTGGCAGGACGCGCCGATGCTGGGGCGGGTGGTACAGGCGGTCCGGCCGGCCGCCGACGAGCCCCGGGTGGTCTTCGACATCACCGGTGCGGTCGCCGGACCCGGCGCCTACGCGTTCGCCGTCACGGTTCCGCCGGACCGGGGGGCGGCCGGGTTCGTCGGCGCGGACGGCAGCAGCGACCAGCCGACGCTGCGGCTGCCACAGGAGCCGGCTCCCGCGCCGTCGAGCGCCCCGTCGACCGTCCCGTCGACCGTCCCGACCGGCGGGCCGACGGGCGAGCCGCTGGCGGAGAGCCTTCCGATGCCGTCGGACCCGGCGACCGCGTACCCGGCGACCTCACCACCCGCGGGGTCTCCGGAGTGTGTGCTGGGGGAGCTGCTGGTCCCCTCCTGCGGGGTGCTGTGGGGGGCGGCCCCATCCGGGCACACCGGAGCGCCGCGGACCGAGTCGCTGGCCGAGTTCGAGACGACCACCGGGCGGCGCCAGGACATCTACCACGCCTACCACCGGGGCCGGACCATGTTCCCGACCCCGGAGGAGGCCGCGATCGCGGCGCAGGGGCGGCTGCTGTTCCTGAACTGGAAGCCCCAGCGGTGGTCGTGGGCCCAGATCGCCAGCGGGTATCCGGCGGTGGACACCTACCTGGACCGGCTCGCCGCGCACATCAAGGCCACGTTCCCGGAACCGTTCTTCTTCACCGTGCACCACGAGCCGGAGAACGACGTCCGGCCCTGGCCGGGCTCCGGCGCGCAGGTCGCCGACTACGCGGCGATGTTCCGCTACGTCGTCGAACGGCTGCGGGCCAACGGGGTGGACAACCTGGTGACCGTGATGTCCTACATGGCGTACGTGCCGTGGAACACCCGGCCGTGGTTCCCGGACCTCTACCCGGGCGACGACGTGGTCGACTGGATCGCCTGGGACTCCTACGCCTACAGCGACCCCGGCTACGGGCACGGCGACTTCGGGGAGCTCATGAACCGGCGCTCGTCGACGCATCCGGACTGGCCAGGGTTCTACACCTGGGCGACCGAGCAGTTCCCGGACAAGCCGTTCATGCTCGGCGAGTGGGGAGTGTGGCATTCGCCGCGCAACCCCGGTCACATGGCCCAGCTCTACGACTCGGTCGCCCGGCAGACGCCGCTGTTCCCGCGGATGAAGGCGCTGGTCTACTTCGACACCCCGTCCGACCAGCGGGCCCGGGACTCCCGCCCGGAACGCACGGAGGACGGGCTGGCCGCCTACCAGCGGCTCGGGGCGGCACCGTACTTCCAGGTGCGGCTGGCGCCCGGGCCGCCCGGCTACGCCGGGGACGCCGGGCGCTGATCGGTCACCGTGGCGGTCAGCTCGCCGGCCGCCAGCCGGACCCGCAGCCGCTCGCCCGGCGACACGTCACCGGCGGCGTGCACCACCTGGCCGCCGGAGCGCTGCACGACCGCGTACCCCCGGGCGAGGGTGGCGGCCGGAGACAGCGCCCGGAGCCGGGCCAGAGTGTGACGCAGCTCGTCGCCGGCGGCCTCCAGCCGGTGCCGTAGGCACCGGCCGGCCCGGTCCCGCAACGCCGCCACCTCGGCGGCGCGGGCCTCGACCAGGACCTGCGGCCGGGCGAGCACCGGCCGGCTGCGGACCGCGTCCAGCCGGTGCTGCTCCCGGTCGAGCATGCCAACCACCGTCCGGCGCAGCCGGCCCCGGGCGGTCTCGATCAGCCGCCGCTCCTCGGCCAGGTCGGGGACCACCCGCTTGGCGGCGTCGGTGGGGGTGGCGGCGCGTACGTCCGCCACGAAGTCCACCAGCGGGGTGTCGGTCTCGTGGCCGATCGCGGTGACCACCGGTGTCTTGGCGGCGAAGACCGCCCGGCACAGGGCCTCGTCCGAGAACGGCAGCAGGTCCTCGACACCGCCGCCGCCCCGGGCCAGGATGATCACGTCGACGGTCGGGTCGGCGTCCAGCACCCGCAGCGCCTCGATGATCTGCGGGACCGCGCTCGGCCCCTGCACCGCCACGTTCAGCACCCGCAGCTGCACCGCCGGCCAGCGGCGGGTGGCGACCGTGGCCACGTCCCGCTCGGCGGCGCTGGCCCGGCCGGTGACCAGGCCGACCTTCCCGGGCAGGAAGGGTGGCCGGCGCTTGCGGGCCGGGTCGAACAGCCCCTCGGCCCGCAGCAGCTTCCGGACCTGCTCCAGTCTGGCCAGCAGCTCCCCGAGCCCCACCTGCCGGATCTCGTCGGCCCGCAGCGACAGGCTCCCGCGAGCCGGGTAGAAGGCGGGCTTGGCGTGCACCACCACCCGCGCGCCTTCGGCCAGGTCGGGCACCCCGGCGTCGAGCACGTCCCGGTTGGTGGTGACGGTCAGGCTCAGGTCCGCGGCCGGGTCGCGAAGGGTCAGGAACACGGTGGTCGCGCCCGGGCGGCGGGAGATCTGGGCCACCTGACCGTCTACCCAGACCCAGCCGAGCCGGCCGATCCACTCGCCGAGCCGCTGGCTGACCACCCGGACCGGCCACGGCTGCTCCGGGCTGCTGCGCGGCCGTTCCGAGCTCTGCTCGCTCACCGGGCCAGCCTACCCACCATGCAATCTGCCATGGCGAGTAGTACGCTTGTCGACATGGGGAGGACCACACTAAGCACCACCACCGAGGTGCGCGATCGGCTGGCCAGGATCGCCCGGGGGCGTCACACCACCGTGTCCGACCTGCTGGAGTCGGTCTCGACGCGGCTTGAACGGGAGGAAGCCCTGCGCCGCGCCACCGAGTCCTACCGCCGGTTCGCCGAGGAGGATCCCGCTGGCTTCGAGGCATATCTGGCCGAGGGACGGGCCTGGGAGACTGCGACCGTGGTCGATGGTCTCGGCTCCGCCCGGGACGAGTTTCCTGAGCTCAACCCGTGACTGATCGTGGTGATGTGCTCATCGCCGACCTTGCGCCGGTCGTCGGGCACGAACAAGGGGGTCGCCGCCCGGTGCTGGTCCTGTCGACCGCGGTCTACCACTCGTGGCCGATCGGCATGGTGATCGCTGCGCCAATCACCTCAGTGCGGCGGGGGTTGGAACACCACGTCCCAATTGGTGCTGAATCCGGTCTCCACCGGCCGAGCTTCGTGATGCCGGAGTTCACCCGTGCGATCTCTGTGCAGCGGCTTGCCCGGCAGGCGTTGGGTGCCGCTCCTCCGGACGTGGTCGACGCGGCGGAGCGCTGGCTGTCTTACCTCACATCTGAGCCCGTCGACTGACGAGCGCGAACATGCCTGCTGGGCGGACGACCGCGGCCCGTACGATGGGCGGGTGACTGCCGGGACGGACCGCAAGCGGGTGCTGCTGGCCAAGCCGCGTGGCTACTGCGCGGGGGTGGACCGGGCGGTGCAGACCGTCGAGGAGGCGCTGAAGCTCTACGGCCCGCCGATCTACGTGCGCAAGCAGATAGTGCACAACACGCACGTGGTGGCCACCCTGGAGGCGCAGGGGGCGATCTTCGTCGAGGAGACCGACGAGGTCCCGGAGCGGGCCCGGGTGATCTTCTCGGCGCACGGGGTGGCGCCGGCCGTGCACGAGCAGGCCCGGCAGCGCAGCCTGCGGGTGATCGACGCCACCTGCCCGCTGGTGACCAAGGTCCACAACGAGGCGAAGCGGTTCGCCGCCGAGGGGTACGAGATCCTCCTGATCGGTCACGAAGGGCACGAGGAGGTCGATGGCACCGCCGGCGAGGCACCCGACGCGGTCCAACTCGTGGACGGTCCGGACGGCGTCGACCGGGTCACCGTCCGGGACCCGGAGCGGGTGGTGTGGCTGTCCCAGACCACCCTGTCGGTGGACGAGACCATGGAGACTGTGGAGCGGCTGCAGACCCGGCTGCCGCTGCTGCAGGCGCCGCCGAGCGACGACATCTGCTACGCCACCCAGAACCGGCAGCAGGTGGTCAAGCAGATCGCGCCGGAGTGCGACCTGATGATCGTGGTCGGTTCCCGCAACTCGTCCAACTCGGTCCGGCTGGTGGAGGTGGCGCTTGGGGCCGGTGCCCGGGCCGGGCAGCTGGTCGACTACGCCGACCAGATCCGGGACGAGTGGCTGGCCGGCGTCACCACGGTCGGCCTCACCTCCGGCGCGAGTGTGCCCGACGAGCTGGTCCTGCAGGTGCTCGACCATCTCGCCGAGCGCGGGTTCACCGACGTCGCCGAGGTGACCACCGCGGACGAGAAGCTCACGTTCTCGCTGCCGCAGGAGCTCAAGCGCGACCTGCGCGACCGCCAGGCCGCGGCGGCGTCGCGAGCGGAGGCGGCCGCGCTCGCCGCTACCGCTCCCGACTGAGTCGGTTCGCCCGGCTCTGCGGGCGCGGGTCGCCGGCTCCGCCGGGTGGCTGCCGCTCCGGGAACGGGGCCAGGTCGGGCTCCACCCAGCCGGTCCGCGCCCGGGCGCTGGCCAGCGTCGGGGACCGGTAGAAGTGGGTCAGCAGACGCTTGTCGAGCAGCGCCGGATGCTGGTCGAGGAACCGGCGGAAGTCATCCGCCCCGCCCTCGGCCACGTGGAACCCGACCAGCTCCACCCAGGCCCGGCTGACCGTGGCGTGGTACTTCTGCGGCGCGCCCGCGTACCGGGCGGTGCGCCGGATGCCGTCGCTGACCAGGTCGACCGCCGCCGCCACGCCGAATCGTCGGACCGCCAACCAGGTCAGGTGCAGGTGCTCCCGGTGCCCGAACCGCTGCCCGGAGCCGAGCACCCCGGCCAGCAGCTCCGGGAACCCGGGCGCCTGCCCGGTCACTCGGTGACCTCGGCCAGCGCCTGCAGGCCGCGCCGCAACCCGGAGCGCGCAGCAGCGGGCAGGTCGGCGAGCGCCCGCCGCTCCAGGTCGGCGATGGCCCGCCGGACCGTCGTGGCGGCCTCCCGGCCGGAGCCGGTGAGCTGGATCAGGACCGCCCGCCGGTCGCCGGGCCGGCGACCGCGGACGATGTGGCCACGCCGCTCCAGCCGGTCCAGCACGCTGGTAAGCGTGGTCGGGCGGTTGCCGGTCGCGGCGGCCAGCTCGGACCCGGTCCGGGCCCGACCGTCGGCGAGGTTGGCCAGCACGTTGATCTCCGCGTTGGTCAGGCCGCTGGTCGGGCCGAGCCCGGCGAGCTGGCTGGCGAGCACGTGCAGCGTGGCGTGGGTGGCGCGCTGCAACGCGAGCAGCGCGGACCAGCCGGGTTGTTCAGAAGTCACGATCTCGGATTATACGAGATCGTATCGTCTCCCGCAACCGGGCCGTCCACCAGCTCGGTCGCCTGCGGTTGCCGGGCGGCCAGCTCCACCTGCGGCGGGGTGGGCAGCTGGTCGTCGGAGACCCCCAGCTCGGCCAGCTTCCGGGCACTGACCAGCACCCGTGCCTCCAGCGAGCCGACCGCCTTGTTGTACGCGGTCACGGCGGCCCCGAGCGCCCCGCCCAGCTTGGACACGTGGTCGCCGAGCGTGCTCAGCCGCCCGTACAGCTCCTTGGCGAGGGTGTGGACGGTGGCCGCGTTGCGGGCCAGTGCCTCCTGGCGCCACGCATACGCCACCGTGCGCAGCAGCGCGACCAGCGTCGCCGGGGTGGCCAGCACCACGTTGCGGGCGAACGCGTGCTCCAGCAGCGTCGGGTCGCGCTGCAGCGCCGCGTCCAGGAACGGGTCGGCCGGCATGAACAGCACCACGAACTCGGGCGCCTGCGCGAACGCGGCCCAGTAGTTCTTCGCCGCCAGCGCGTCCACGTGCCGGCGCAGGTGGGCCGCGTGCGCCTCCAGCTGCCGGTCCCGGCCCGGCTCGTCCCGCGCCTCCATCGCCGCCAGGTAGGCCTCGAACGGGGCCTTCGCGTCCACCACCACGCTCCGGCCGCCCTGCAGCCGGACCACCAGGTCCGGCCGCACCACCTGACCGTCCACATCGCTGGTCACCTGCTCGGAGAAGTCGCAGTGCTCCAGCATCCCGGCCGCCTCCACGATCCGGCGCAGCTGGTGCTCCCCCCACCGGCCCCGCACCTGCGGTGCCCGCAGCGCCGCCACCAGCTGTTTGGTCTCGTCGCGCAGCTCCCCGGAGACGGTGCGCAGCTCCGCGTACGCGTCGGTGCGCTCCCGCTCCAGCTCCGCCACCCGGGCCTCGTACCGCCGGAGGGTCTCATGCAACGGAGCCACCGCCCGCGAGACCGCCTCGTGCGACTCGGCAGTGGCCTCATAGGACAGTGCGCGCAGGGACTGCTCCAGCCGGGTCTCCCCCTCCCGGTTGGCGCGCACGGTCGCCCGCAGCTCGGCGAGCTGGGTCTGCGCCCGGGCCTGGGCGGCCAGCCAGCCCAGCCCGGCGCCGGCCAGCAGGCAGGTGACCACCACCGCCACCGTCGAGAGGTCCACACGGCGCAGCATGCCAGACCGGTACGACACGTGTACGGTGCGCCGCGCCGGTCGGATAGCGTTACTCCATGGAGCTGGTCTTTCTGATTCTGGTGATCGCGGTCGCCGTCGGTGGTTTCTGGTGGTGGCAGAGGGAGAGCGCGGCCCGCCGGCAGCGGCGGCTCGCGGATGCCGAGGCCGAGTCCCGGCGGTGGTATGAGCGGCTCGGTGGCCAGGTGCTGAACCTGAGCGGGACCGAGCCGGCGGTGCGGCAGGCGCTGGCCGACGCCGGGGAGCGCTACAACGCGGCCGGCTCGCAGCTGGAGCAGGCCCGCACCGCGTACCAGTTCCAGCTCGCCCGGGAGACCGCCCTGGAAGGGCTGCTGTACGCGCGGGCGGCGCGGGTCGCGCTCGGGATGGACCCGGGTCCGGAGCTGCCGCCGCTGGCCGCCGCCCGGGGTGCCGGCCAGCTCACCGAGGCGCGCGAGGCGCAGGTGGAGGGGCAGACCTTCCGGGCCGGCCCGGAGCCGGGCGACGACACGCCCTACTACTACCCGGGTGGCCGGGTGCAGGGGCGGCCGGTGCCCGCCGGGTGGTATTCGCAGCCGATCTGGCGACCGGCGCTGGCCGGCGCGGCCGGCGCGCTCGGCGGCCTGCTGATCTTCAACGCGCTGTTCCCGCCGATGTACGGCGGCTTCGGCGCCGGCGCCGAGGGGGATGCCGGTGCGGGCGCCGACGCCGGTGGTGACGTCGGCGCCGCGGACACCGGTGGCGGCGACTTCGGGGGTGGCGACTTCGGCACGGACTTCGGGGGCTTCGGGGGTGGCGACTTCGGGATCTGAGGCCGCGCGGTGCGGTGGGCTCAGCGCGCTACCGCCGCTCGTGGTCGAGCAGCCAGCGCTTGACCTCGACCCCCCAGCGGTAGCCGCCGAGCCCGCCGTCGGTGCGCACCACCCGGTGGCAGGGCACGAACAGCGCGGCCGCGTTGCGGGCGCACGCGTTCGCCGCGGCCCGGACCGCCCGGGGCCGCCCGGCCCGGACCGCCAGCTCGGTGTAGGTCAGCGGCTCGCCGGCCTTCGACTCGCGCAACGCCTGCCAGGCGGTGGCGAGGAACCCGTTGCCCGGTTGCTGGACCGGGACCTCGTCGATCGCGGCCAGGTCACCGTCCAGATAGGCCCGGACCGTCTCGGAGACGGCGCCGAGATCCGGCCGGACCCGGACCGTCTCGGGCTGGCCGGCCGGCAGCAGCTCGGACAGGTCGGCGGTGAAGCCGGCTGCGCGGACCGCGCCGTCCTCAGTGGCCACGATGGTCAGTGGCCCGGCCGGCGTCAGGATGGTCGTGCTGTTCATGCGTACCTCCACAGTCTGATCAGGGCGTACGAGCGCCAGGGCGCCCAGTGCTTGTCGGCGTGGGTGGCCAGCGTGGCCGGGTCGTCGGGGAGTCCGAGCGCGGCTGCACCGCGCCGGACGCCGAGGTCGGTGGGCAGGAACGCGTCCGGCTCGCCGAGCGCCCGCAGCGCGATGTAGTCGGCCGTCCAGTCCCCGATCCCCTTGATCTGCCGGAGCCGGGCGGCCACCTCCGTCCGGTCGGCCCCGGGGTCGAGGTCGAGCGTGCCGCCGGCGACTGCGCCGGCCAGCTCGCGGATGGTCTGGCGGCGCCGGCCCGGCATCGCGAACGCGGTCTCCGGCAGCTCCAGCACCTCCTCCGGACCCGGAAACGGCACCAACGGCTCGGACTCGTCCGGCGGCTGGGTGATCATCCGGGCGAGCACCGTCCGGGCGCCGGCCACCGAGACCTGCTGGCCGACCACCGCCCGGACCGCGATCTCGAACCCGTCGACCGCCCGCGGCACCCGTACCCCCGGGTCATCGGCCACGCCGGGCGCCAGCGCCGGGTCGGCGGCCAGCGCCGCGTCCACCGCCACCGGGTCGGCGTCCAGGTCGAGCAGCCGCCGGCAGCGGGCCACCGCAGGGGCCAGGTCGCGGACGTCGCTCAGCTGCAGCCGGGCCCGGATCTGCCCGTCCGCCGGGACCAGCGCCACCGTCGCCGGGCCGTGCGGCAGCCGCAGCGCCCGCCGGTAGGTGTCACCGTCGCGCGCCTCCACCCCCGGGACCGCCCGGGTTCCGAGGAAGCCGAGCAGCGCCGCCGCGTGCAGCGGCGGCCGGTACGCGAGCCGGAGCGCGATCGTCTCGCCGGCGGGCCCGGCGGCCCCGGCGAGCCCAGCCGCCCCGGTCGACCGGGCGGATCCGCGGCGCAGGGCCGACGGGGCCACCCCGTACACCTGCCGGACCGTGTCGTTGAACTGGCGGACGCTGCCGAACCCGGCCGCGAACGCGATCTCGGCCAGTCCCAGGCCGGTCGTCTCGATCAGCACCCGGGCCGCCTGTGCCCGCTGTGCCCGAGCCAGCGCCAGTGGCCCGGCGCCGACCTCGGCGGTGAGCATCCGATGCAGGTGCCGCTCGGTGTAGCCGAGCCGGCGGGCCAGCCCCGGCACCCCGTCCCGGTCCACCACGCCGTCCGCGATCAGCCGCATCGCCCGGGCGGCCACGTCGGCGCGGGTGTCCCACTCCGGCGAGCCGGGCACCGTGTCCGGCCGGCACCGCCGGCAGGCCCGGAACCCGCCGCTCTGGGCAGCCGCCGCCGACGGGTAGAACCGAACATTTCGCCGCAGCGGGGTGCGGGCCGGGCAGGACGACCGGCAGTAGATGCCGGTCGAGGTGACGGCGGTGTAGAACCACCCGTCGAACCGGCTGTCCCGGCTGTCGACGGCCCGGTAACACCACTCGAAGTCCAGCTGCATACCCCGATCCTGCCCGCTTCCCGGCCCGGATGCTCGCGGGAATCGGACCTGGCGCCGGCCGCCAGGGTCTCCGGCGACGCCGGCTCGTAGACTTCGTCACCATGGCCACGCTCACCATCGGGATCGTCGGGCTGCCCAACGTCGGCAAGAGCACGCTGTTCAACGCGCTGACCAAGGCGGGGGCGCTGGCGGCGAACTACCCGTTCGCGACGATCGAGCCGAACATCGGGGTGGTGGGGCTGCCGGACCACCGGCTGGCTGTGCTGGCCGAGCTGTTCGAGTCCCAGAACGTCATCCCGGCGCCGGTGACGTTCGTCGACATCGCCGGGCTGGTCCGGGGCGCCTCCCAGGGTCAGGGTCGGGGCAACGCATTCCTGGCCAACATCCGGGACGCGAACGCGGTCTGCCACGTGGTGCGGGCGTTCTCGGACCCGAACGTGGGGCACGTCGACGGCCGGGTCTCGCCGGCCGGCGACATCGAGACCATCAACACCGAGCTGATCCTCGCCGACCTGCAGACCCTCGACAAGGCGCTGCCCCGGCTGGAGAAGGAGGCGAGGGCCCGCCGGGACCGGGCCGGCGCCGCCGCGGCGGCCGCCGGTGCGGCGAAGCTGCTGGACGCCGGCACCACCCTGTACGCGGGGGCGGAGGCCGCCGGCATCGACGTGACCGAGCTGCGGGAGCTGCACCTGCTGACCGGCAAGCCGTTCCTCTACGTCTTCAACGTGGATGAGGCGGCCCTGGCCGACCCCGGTTACCTGGACCAGCTCCGGGCGCTGGTGGCGCCGGCCGAGGCGGTGTTCATGGACGCGAACGTCGAGTCGGAGCTCACCGACCTGCCCGAGTCGGAGGCCCGGGAGCTGCTGGCCTCGATCGGCCAGCCGGAGCCGGGGTTGCACCAGCTGGTCCGGGTCGGCTTCCGGACGCTGGGACTGCAGACCTTCCTGACCGCCGGTCCGAAGGAGGCGCGGGCCTGGACGATCCGGGCCGGCGCCACCGCTCCCGAGGCGGCCGGCGCGATCCACACCGACTTCCAGCGCGGCTTCATCAAGGCCGAGGTGGTCTCGTACGGCGACCTGGTCGCGGCCGGCTCGATGGCGGCGGCGAAGTCTGCCGGCAAGGTCCGGATCGAGGGCAAGGACTACGTCATGGCCGAGGGCGACGTGGTCGAGTTCAGGTTCAACGTCTAGCGTTCGCAGACGCCCGGAGCTGCCGCCGCGGCGGATGTGGGCTGCGACAGGGGCACCCACGCCCCCCTGCCCGTCAGAGGGCTGCGAGGATGTGCTGCGCAAGCTCGTCGGGCTTGCTGAACTGTGGCCAGTGACCGGTCGGAAGCTCGTCGATCTCCAGGTTGCGGATCCGGAGGACCTCGGCGAAGTATGGCACCTGGTTCTTGATGGCCTCGTCGATCTCCTCGCGCGAGAAGGTCGACGAGATCATGGTCATCGGGACGTCGAACCGGGCGGGATTACTGATCGAGAGCGGATCGTTGGCGACTCCCCACGGCTCGGGAATCGCCCTGGCTCGGATGTCGGCGAGCATCTCGTCGGTCAGGTCGCGCAGGTCGCGGTCATCGCCACCCGCGCGGAAGAAGTCCCACGGCGGAAGCGGGATCTCGACGCCGTCGCCCGGAATGGATGGGTTGACCGCCGCGCCGTCCGGCATCGGCCCGCTGTCGACGAAGATGACCCGCCGCACGCGCTCGGGGCGCTGATCGGTCGCACCGTAGACGACGTTGCCGCCCCCGCTGTGACCGACCAGGACGACGTCCCCGTCGGTCTGATCGATGACGTCGACCAGCGCGGCGACCGTGTCGGCCATGCCGATGCCCGTCCGGTCAGTCTCGACCGAGTCGAGCCCGGGGCGGGTGATCGGATTAACGTGATGGCCGGCGGCCCGGAGCGCGGGGGTGACTCTGTCCCACGACCATGCGCCGAGCCAGAGACCGGGTACGAGGATCAGATTCATACGGCGAGACTAACGTCGGGCACCGACCGGCGCGGCCAACACCGGGTCGTGGCCGGTCAGAGGCCGCCGGTGATGGTGCGGTAGGCGTCCTCAATCCGGGCGGCCATGGTCACCTCGCCCGCGGTCAGCTCGGCCCCGTCCGGCGTACTCAGCCGGATCCGGGTCTCGCCCTCGCTGCGGCGGATCTCCGGCTGGAGCTGCAGCGCGTCGGCCGCCACCTTGATCCGTTCGGTGAGCGCGGCGTGCTGGGTCTCGTCGAGGGGGAGCGTGCGCGTGATCTCCTGGTCGCTCCGGGTCCAGCCGGCCAGCAGGGTCAGAGCATCGGCCAGGTAGTCGCCCCGCCGGTAGTCGCCTGGTCGCGAAGCGCCGCGAGATGCGCGCATCGTATCCCTCCCTCGGCGTCGTTGCTGGCTTGTGGCCGAGTCGTCGCCAATTTGTCACCAACGGTGCCTTCAGTCTGACGCTGCCAGGGCGATGTGTCCACGGCCACATTTCTGGCTTCTGGGAACCATTGCGACAGGGAGGATGACCGATCCGTCAAGATGACCGGCACGCTCGGTGGCGGGGTCCGCTGAACGGGCCAGTCAGACCCCACGAGTCACAGCGCGCAGAGCCGCCACACCGGGCGGTCGATCATCGAGCTACGGCACGGCACGCCGGGGGACACGCGCAGGAAACTCCATGATCAACGCGCGCGTCGGTTAGACGGAGTCGGGGTGGACGTAGCGCAGGTCCTCGGCGGGGACCGGGAAGCTGACGTCGTCGCCGAACGGCGAGGCGGCGCCGGCCCGGTCGAGCAGGGTCTCGGACAGGGGGAGCTTGCCGTCCGGGCCGACCGGGGCGGCTTGCGGCGGCGGGACCTCGAGGGCTTGCTCGAAGGCGCCGGCGAGCGGGGCGGGCGTCCAGTGGCCGGAGCCGGTCGGTGTGGCTGCTGTGGAGCTGACGTACTGCTCTACCATCTGGTCCCTCCGGAGAATCCTGCGGCCGAGCCAGACCAGCGGGTCATACCGCCGGTCCGCCACCCGCTCCTTCATCGGAATGATCGCGTTGTCGGTGATTCTAATGTGTTCGGGGCACACTTCGGTGCAGCACTTGGTGATGTTGCAGTACCCAATGCCTTGCTCCCGAGCGGCGTGCGCGGCCCGGTCGGTCCGGTCGTCCAGCGGGTGCATGGAAAGCTCCGCGGCCCGGATGAACAGCCGCGGGCCGGCGAAGGCCGGCTTGTTCTCGTCGTGGTCACGGACCACGTGACAGACCGTCTGGCACAGGAAGCACTCGATGCACTTGCGGAACTCCTGTGAGCGTTGGACGTCCCGCTGCTGCATCCGGTATTGGCCGGGAGCCAGCTCGGGCGGGGGAGCGAAGGCTGGGGTCTCGCGGGCCTTGGTGTAGTTGTACGAGACGTCGGTGACCAGGTCGCGGATCACCGGGAAGCTGCGCAGCGGGGTCACGGTGACGGTCGCGTCCGGCTCGAAGGTGGACATCCTGGTCATGCAGGCCAGCCTCGGGCGCCCGTTGATCTCGACCGAGCAGGAGCCGCACTTGCCGGCCTTGCAGTTCCACCGGCAGGCCAGGTCCGGGGCCTGGGTCGCCTGCAGCCGGTGGATCACGTCCAGGACGACCTCGCCCTCGTTGACTTCGACCTGGTAGTCCGCGAGCCCGCCGTCGTGGACGTCGCCTCGCCAGATCTGGAAGGTCCTAGTGTGCATCGGTGGGGTCCTTCAGCTCCTCGGGAGTCAGGTACTTGGCGAGCTCGTCGGGCTGGAACAGGGCCGCCAGGTCGGGGGGCATCGCCGGTACGGGCTGGCGGGTCACCCGTACCTCGGCGTGGTCGCCCGGCACCGAGCAGACCAGGTTCACCTGCCGCCAGGCCGGGTTCATCGCCGGGAAGTCCTCCCGGGTGTGCCCGCCCCGGGACTCCTCGCGCTGCAGCGCCGCCCGGGCGGTGCACTCGGAGACCACCAGCATGTGCCGCAGGTCGAGCGCCAGGTGCCAGGCCGGGTTGTACGCGCGGCCGCCGGGCGCACCCACCTTCGCCACCCGCTCCCGCAGCTCGGCCAGCTTCTCCAGCGCCTCGGCCAGCTCCGATCCCCGGCGGATGATCCCGACCAGGTTGCCCATCACCGACTGCAGCTCCTGCTGCAGCGCGTACGGGTTCTCGCCGCCGGAGCGTTCGAGCGGGACGAGCGCGGTTTCGGCGGCGGTGGCCAGGTCGGCGTCGGCCACCGGGGACCGGGCGGCCGCCGCGGCGTGGGCGGCGGCGTGTTCGCCGGCCCGCTTGCCGAACACCAGCAGGTCGGACAGGGAGTTCCCGCCGAGCCGGTTGGCGCCGTGCATGCCGCCGGTCACCTCGCCGGCGGCGAATAGGCCAAACACGCTGGCGGTGGCAGTGGTTTCAGCGTCCACCTCCACCCCGCCCATCACGTAGTGGCAGGTCGGGCCGACCTCCATCGGCTGCTTGGTGATGTCGACGTCGGCCAGCTCCCGGAACTGGTGGTACATGGAGGGCAGCTTGCGGCGGATGACCTCGGCGCTCAGCCGGCTGGACACGTCCAGGTAGACCCCGCCGGCCGGGGTGCCGCGGCCGGCCTTCACCTCGGCGTTGATCGCCCGGGCAACCTCGTCGCGGGGCAGCAGCTCCGGCGGGCGGCCGTGGTTGTCCGGGTCGGTGTACCACCGGTCGGCCTCCTCCGGGGCCTGTGCGTAGTAGTCCCGGAACACCTCCGGGATGTAGTCGAACATGAACCGCCGGCCCTCGGAGTTGGTCAGCACCCCGCCGTCGCCGCGCACCGACTCGGTGACCAGGATCCCGCGCACCGACGGCGGCCAGACCATCCCGGTCGGGTGGAACTGCAGGAACTCCATGTTGATCAGCTGGCCGCCGGCCCGCAGCGCCAGCGCGTGCCCGTCGCCGGTGTACTCCCAGGAGTTCGAGGTCACCCGGTACGAGCGGCCGATCCCACCGGTGGCGAGCACCACCGCGGGCGCCTCGAACCGGATCAGCTCGCCGGTCTGGCGGACGTAGCCGAACGCACCGGCCACCGCGCCGTCGGTCACCAGCAGGTCGGTGATCGTGGTCTCGTCGAAGACCCGCAGCCGGGAGTCGTAGGAGCCGGACCCGGCGAAATCCTCCTGCTGGAGGGAGACGATCTTCTGCTGGAGGGTGCGGATCAGCTCCAGGCCGGTCCGGTCCCCGACGTGCGCCAGCCGCGGGTACTCGTGACCGCCGAAGTTGCGCTGCGAGATCTTCCCGTCCGGGGTCCGGTCGAACAGCGCGCCGTAGGACTCCAGCTCCCAGATCCGCTCCGGCGCCTCCTGCGCGTGCAGCTGCGCCATCCGGACGTTGTTGAGGAACTTGCCCCCCCGCATGGTGTCCCGGAAGTGCACCTGCCAGCTGTCGTTGGAGTTGACGTTGCCCATCGCGGCGGCGGCGCCACCCTCGGCCATCACCGTGTGCGCCTTGCCGAACAGCGACTTGGAGATGATCGCGGTCCGGGCGCCGGCCAGCCGGGCTTCGATCGCCGCCCGCAGGCCGGCGCCGCCGGCGCCGATCACCACCACGTCGTACCCGTGCCGTTGAACGTTTTCCATTACTCTGTGCACAGTCCTCAGTTGACGAACCGGAGGTCGGTGATCCATCCGGCGGAGACGGACATGACGTAGGCGTCGGTGAGTGCCAGCGTGCCGAGCGTGATCCAGGCCCACTCCATGTGTCGGGTGTTCAGCTTGGAGACCAGCAGCCACCACCGGTAGCGCACCGGGTGCTGGGAGAAGGTCCGCAGCCGCCCGGCGAACACATGCCGGCAGGAGTGGCAGGACAGGGTGTAGATCCAGAGCATCACCACGTTGGTGGCCAGCACCAGGTTGCCCAGCCCGATCCCGAGCCCCCGCTCGCCGTCGAAGGCGATGACCGCGTCGTACGTGTTGACCAGCGAGATCAGAACCGCCGCGTAGAACGCGTACCGGTGCAGGTTCTGGAACACCAGCGGGAACCGGGTCTCGCCGGTGTAGCGGGGCCGCCGGTCCGGCACCGCGCAGGCCGGCGGGGAGAGCCAGAAGCTGCGGTAGTAGGCCTTCCGGTAGTAGTAGCAGGTGAGCCGGAACAGCAGCAGGAACGGCAGGCTCAGGGCGGCGTACGGGACCAGCGGGTGGTCCGGGGTGAACCGCCCGAAGTGGGCGGCCTCCGGAAGGCACCCGGTCGAGGTGCACGGCGAGTAGAACGGCGTCAGGTAGTGGTGCTCGGCCACGTAGTAGTTGGCCTGCGAGAACACCCGGACCATCCCGTACGCCAGCCAGGCGACCAGGCCGGTCACGGTCAGCGCCGGGGCCACCCACCACCGGTCCCGGCGCAGGGTCTTCTCACCGATCGCGGCGCGCGGCTTGGCTGCCACCGCTGGCACGGCTCCGGTCGTCGTCATTCCCTCTCCGCGGTTGCTCAGGTCCGCCTCGGTCCGGACCGCCGCACACATTAACGCGGGCGGCCGCCGGGTGCGCGTGAGGGGCTGCCGAGTGTGATCTTTCGACACGCCGGCCCCGGATCGGCTCCCCACCAGGCCGAATCACGGTTCGACAGACCGAAAGCGACACCCGTACCCTGTCGCTACCGCCCACACCCCCGGGCGGCTGCCAGAACGGAGTGGAACGAGTTGACCGGACTGGACACTTCGTCACCGAAGAGCTACCGAGCGCTGCACAGCCGGCATCTGGACGGGCTGCTACGGGACCGGGCCGGGTTTCCGGAGCCGGAGCGGCGGCGGGCACAGGCGGTCGCCGCCGTGTTTCCGTTCCGCACCAACGGGTACGTCGTCGACGAGCTGATCGACTGGTCGGCGGTGCCGGACGATCCGGTGTACCGCCTCACCTTCCCGCAGCCGGGGATGCTGTCGCCGGCGGACGCGACCCGGATCGAGCGGCTGTTGGGCGGTGGCGCGCCGGCCGGCGCGGTGCAGTCGGCGGTCCGGGAGATCCGGCTGCGGCTCAACCCGCACCCGGCCGGCCAGCGGGACGAGAACGAGCCGGAGCTGGCCGGCCAGCGGCTGCCCGGCCTGCAGCACAAGTACGCGGAGACGCTGCTGGTCTTCCCGCGGCCGGGCCAGACCTGCCACGCGTACTGCACCTACTGCTTCCGGTGGCCGCAGTTCGTCGGTGACCCGGAGCTGAAGATGGCCACCGACGGGGTCGCCGAGATGCGGGCCTACCTCGCCGCCCACCCGGAGGTCACGAACGTGCTGGTGACCGGCGGCGACGCGCTGATCATGAGCGCCGCGGTGCTGCGGCGGTACCTGGAGCCGCTGCTCACGGTCGACACGATCGAGGCGGTGCGGCTGGGCACCAAGGCACTGAGCTTCTGGCCCTACCGGGTGCTGACCGACCCGGACGCGGACGACCTGCTGGAGCTGTTCGCGCAGGTGGTGCGCTCCGGGCGGCAGCTGGCCGTGATGGCGCACTTCTCCCACCCGCGGGAGCTGGCCACCGACGCGGTGCGGCGGGCGCTGGCCCGGATCGGCAGCACCGGGGCGGTGGTCCGGGCGCAGGCGCCGCTGATCCGGGGGGTCAACGACGATCCGCGGGTGTGGGAGCGGATGTGGCGGGACCTGACCCGGCGGAGCGTCGTGCCGTACTACATGTTCGTGGAGCGTGACACCGGGCCGCAGAACTACTTCGCGGTGCCGCTGGTGCGCGCGTACGAGATCTTCCGGGAGGCGTACCGCCGGGTCTCCGGGCTGGCGCGTACGGTCCGCGGGCCGGTGATGTCCGCCACTCCCGGCAAGGTCTGTGTCGACGGGGTCGCCGAGGTGGCCGGTGAGCGGGTCTTCGTGCTGCGGATGCTGCAGGCGCGCGACCCCGAGCTGGTGGGGCGCCCGTTCTTCGCCGCCTACGACCCGGCGGCGATCTGGCTCACCGACCTGAAGCCGGCCCTGGGCCAGACCGACCTGCTCCCGGGGCTGAGCCCGAGCTGACCGGCGCCGAGCTGACCGGGGGAACGCCGGCCAGCCGGGCGTCGGCCTCGGCCTGCACCAGGTCCAGGTCCTTGTCGATCTCGGCCGCTGCGACGGCGTCCGGCAGCCCGTCCTCGAGCAGCCGCATCGGCCGGTAGCAGAAGCCGAGCACGCCCCAGGCGGTCAGCAGTAGGCCGGCGCAGACCAGCAGCAGCGCCATGCCCCGGCCCGGCCCGACCCCGATCACCTGCCCGACCGTGCCGGCTAGTGCGCCGCCCTCCTCGACCAGCGGGCCGAGCACGTCGTCGGCCAGCGGCCCGGCGATCAGGAACCCGAGCGGCTGCATCACCAGCGCCAGCATCAGGTTGGTCGCCAGCACCCGGCCCTGCAGCTCGTGGCCGACCTTCACCTGGATCAGCGCGAGCCAGTGCACGTTGATGATGGTCATCGAGGCGAGCCGGATCGCGAACCCGGCGGCGATCACCGCCAGCACCGGCTGCAGCCCCATCAGCACCATCCCGACTCCGCTGCCGACCGTGAAGGCGAGCATCCCGATGGTCCGGCGGCGGGTGCCGCCCCAGGGCACCACCGCCACCCCACCCAGCACCGCCCCGATCCAGCCGACCGCGGTGACCACGCCGAGCGCGGCGGCCCCGGAGGTCGGCAGCACCAGTGGCGCGACCGAGACCCACATGATGGCGGTGAAGAAGTTGACCACCATGAAGTAGCCGATCATGATCATCAGCGGCCGGCGCCGGATGATGAACCGCCAGCCGCCCACGATCGCCTGCCGGAACGGCTCCTCCAGCCGCCGGAACATCCGGTCCGGGATCCGGACCGCCAGCAGGGTCGCGAACCCGAGCCCGAACGTCAGCACGTTCATCGCCACCACCGGGGCCAGGCTGCCCAGCACCGCGATCATTGCCCCGCCGGCCACCGGCGCCGCCAGCTGGCTGACGCTGAACCCGAGCTGCGCCACCGCGTTGGCCTGCGGCAGGTAGGGCTTCGGCACCAGCTGCGCGATCGCCGCCAGGAACGCGGGTTGGTGGAACGCGGTGAGGACA
>WHTQ01000027.1 GCA_009377645.1 Micromonosporaceae bacterium
CCGCTGCGGTCCGGGGAACCGTCGTCGACCGCCACCACCTCCACGTCCCCGCCCGCTTCGGCCAGGATCGAGTCGAGGCAGGTCGCCAGGTACGCCTCGACCCGGTAGACGGGAACGACGACGGAGAGCCGCGGCGCCGCGCAGGACGTCTCGTCACTCTCCATGACACACAAGATTGCCAGATACCACTACATCCGGGTCTACCGGCCGTCTGGCCGATGTCAGACCAGGCGATCGGCGACCAAGGTCGACCGGATCGGAGTTCGGCCAGGGTACGAGTCCAGCGGGCGCGCCCCGGACGGCGAATGCCGGCCTGGTTTCGGTACGCGTGAGGTGCGGTACCTAGGGTGATAATGTTCTCCGCTAGTCAGGTCAGGGAGTCGATCTTGCCTCAGTCGGGTCGCGTGACACCTGGGCGAGCGGCTGACGCGGCTCGTCCACGCAGACTGCGTCCGGGCGCCCGGAGATCGCGCCCGGAAGCCCGCGAACCCCGCTCGGCGACCCGCCTGGGCCGGTTCACCGGCCGGCAGCTGACCCGGATCGGGGCGGTCTGGCAGCGGCTCGGGCTCCTGCCGGTCGCCGAGCTCAGTTTCCGCACCGCGGTCCGGCTCTCCCCGGATCCGGGATGGCTCCTCCGGCTCGGCCAGATCCGGGAGGCGCGGAAGCGGTGGGCCGGCGCCGGGACCGCGTACCAGCACGCGATCGAGCTGACCGACGGCGCGCCGGACCGCCCGCGCCACCACGCCAACGCCAGCGCCCACGCCCACTACCGGCAGGCCAGGCTCCGGGCCCGGCAGGCGGACTGGGACGGCGCGGAGGCGGCGTTCTCGGTGGCGCTGCGGCTGCGGCCGGACAAGGCGGTCTGGCACGCCCACCGCGCCGAGGTCCAGGAGAGCCGGCAGGACTGGGCCGCCGCGGCCGACAGCTACCTGCGCGCCACCGAGCTCCAGACCGACCAACCGGGGTGGACGGCCCGGCTGGTCCAGGCGTACCTCAAGGCCGGCCGCCCGGACCTGGCGATCGGGGCCGGCGCACCCGCCTTCGGCCTGGGCACCGCACACGTCCCGGGCACCGCCCACCCGTCGCTGGCGCCGGACCTGCTGCTGGCCTACGAGGAGGTGGGTGACTGGCGGGCGGCGGCCGGGATGCTGCGCGACCAGACCGCCCACCGGCCGCGCGACCACGCCGCCCGGATCCGGCTGGTCGACAGCCTGGAGAAGCTGTACCTGGTGCCGTTCCGGCTCGACCACACCGGCCTGGTGGCCGACTCCCCCGAGCAGCGCCGGGCCCGGGCCAGCGGCGCGCTGGCAGAGGCGATCGAGCAGCTGCGCCAGCTGACCGCCGACGCGCCGAAGCGAACCGGCCCCCCGCACCGGCTCGGGTTGCTGTACGAGCGCAGCGGCCAGCTCATCGAGGCGGCCGGCGCCTACCGGCTGGCGATGGACCGGCTGGTCACAGTGGACGCGTGGTGGTGCCACCGGGCGGCTCACGAGTGGGCGTATCGGCTCGCGTACGTGGGTGAGCGGCTGGCCCCGTCCGGATCGGGAAAGCGCCGGCTGCTCCGCTCGGCCACCCCGCTCGGGTCCGACCCGCCCGAGCCCGAGCCACCGCAGGTGGCCGGCTTCTTCGACGCGGTGATGTTCCGGCACGGCCTGCAGATGTCGGGCTTCCTGCTGCCCGGAGCCGGCCAGCTGGTCGAGATCCACCTCGATGACCAGCTCCTCACCCAGGTGCAGGTGAAGTCGTCCGGGTGGCGCCCGGCGCTGCGCTACGACCTGACCCACGGGCTGCTCAACGACTTCCCGGAAAGCTCCCGGCTCACCCTGCGGGCCGGCGGGCGGAGGCTGGTCACGGTGGGTGGCGCGGCCGCGCTGGAGATCCGGGTGCCTGGCGGCAACGGCGCGGCGGCCAGGAAGCTGGCTCGCGGGGTGGCGCCGACCAAGAAGGGCTCCTGGCCCCGCATCGGCGGGAAGCTGGCCACCCGCCAGGAGCGGTATCTGCGCGTGTACGAGCGGGCGAAGGAGCTGCTGGACCAGCAGGACCGGCGGCTGTTCCTCTGCTACGGCACGCTGCTCGGCTGCCACCGGGAGGACCGGTTCATCCCCGGCGACGACGACTTCGACGTCTCGTACGTGTCCCGCGCCGCCGACCCGGCCGGGTTCCGGCGGGAGTGCCAGCAGGTGGCGCTGGAGCTGCTCCGCCACGGCATGGACGTCAACCTGTCGATCAACGGCCGGCTGTTCAAGGTCGGCCTGAACGGGGTCTGGATCGACGTCACACCGATGTGGTTCTACCAGGGACGGGCCTGGGCGTTCGACGCGCACGACCTGACCGTCGACGACGTCGAGCCGGTGCAGGTCGCCGAGTTCGCCGGGCGGCGGGTCTACCTGCCCCGGGACCCGGACGCCTTCCTGGCCGACGCCTACGGGCCGGACTGGCGCACGCCGCAGCCGGAGTTCCGGTACTACCGGTCGAAGGCCGACGACCGGATCCTGTCGCAGATGTGGGCCAAGCCCAGTGAGGTACGCGGGTTCGCCCGGCTGGCCGACGCGGAGCGCGCCGGCAACCCGGCGGCCGGCACGTTCGTCGGCGTCGGGTATCCGGGCTATCCCGGCTTCAGCTGGCTGACCGCGCCGGACGGACCCCGGACCCCACCGCCGCCGCCAGGAACGCCACCGCCGCCGACGCCACCGCCGCCGACATCCACGCCCACGGGCAGCGGTCGATGCTGACCACCATGTCTTCGCGGCTGATCAGCTCAGGCGCCACCGTGGCCGTGCCCGGGGCGGTGGCGGCGGTGGCGTTCCTGGCGAGCTTCGCCGCCCCGACCGGCTGGCGCTGGCTGTGGCTGGCGCTCGCCGGCCTCACCCTGGTGCTGGTCTGGCTGGGCGGGCGGCGGCGACCGCGGCTCGGCGCCGGGGTGCCCGCCCGGGCGCTGCTGGCCGCCGGCGCGATGGTCCAGTGGACCCACGCCGACCCGGGTCTGCCGTGGCCGGCGGCGGTCGGCGGTGGGCTGCTGCTCGGGCTGCTCCTCGGCGAAGACCTGCTCTACCGGGCGGCCCGGCCGGTGCACGTGGCGGCCAACCTGCCCGGCTCGCTGCGGCAGCTAGCCCGGCTGGCCGACGACGGCACGGCCTGGGCGGTCAGCTCGGCCGCGATCGGGCTGCTCGGGCTGTTCGCGGTCCTGGGCTGGCCAGCCTGGACGGTGCTGCTGCCGGCCGCCGGCGCGGCGCTGCTGTCCGGGGTGCTGCTGGTGGACGCCGGGCGGCGGCGGCGGACCGGGCACCGGGCCGAGCTGGCCGGGCTGCGGCGGGCGGTCGCCGCGCACCAGCCGGCGTTCCTGCTCTACTTCAGCGCCCCCGCCGGCAGCGAGTATCAGGTCACGATGTGGCTGCCGTACCTGGAACGGATCGGGGCGCCGTTCGCGGTCGTGCTGCCGGAGTCCCACCACCTGCCGGGGCTGGCCCGGGCGACCGGCGCACCGGTGGTCGGGCACCGCACCGTGGCGGCCCTGGAGGCGCTGATCGCGCCGAGCCTGCGGACCGTCTTCTACGTCAACAACGGGATGAAGAACGCCCACTGTGTACGCTTCACCCAGCTCACGCACGTCCAGCTCTACCACGGTTACAGCGACAAGCCGGTCAGCGTGAACCCGATCGCCACCAGCTTCGACCGGGTCTACGTGCCCGGGCAGGCGATCGTCGACCAGTTCCGCGGCAGCGGCGTGGACATCCCGGAGCACCGGTTCCGGATCGTCGGGCGGCCGCAGGCCGAGGGCCTGGCGCTCGCCCGGCGACCAGTCCACGAGGTCGAGGACCCGGTGGTGCTGTACGCCCCGACCTGGGCCGGCGAGTACGCCGACTCCAACTACTGCTCACTGCCGATCGCCACCGAGATAGTCCGGCGGCTGCTGGAACGGGGCGCCACGGTGATCGTCCGGCCGCACCCGTACACGAAGCGGGACCCGGGCTCGCTCCAGCAGCTCCGGGCGGTGGAGCAGGCGCTGGCCCGGGACCGGGCCCGCACCGGACGGCCGCACCTGTGGGGTCCGGCGGTGTCGAGCCGGCTGACCGTCGCCGAGTGCATGAACCGGTCGGACGCCCTGGTCTGCGACGTGTCCAGCATCGCCTCGCAGTACCTCTACACCCAGAAGCCGTACGCGATCACCGACATGGTCACCGACGACGGCGGCTTCACCGGCTCACTGCCGCTGGCCCGGGCCGGCTACGTGATCCGCCGGGACGCCGCCAACCTCCCCGAGGTGCTGGACGACCTGCTGGTCCGGGACCCGCGCTCGGCGACCCGGCCGGAGCTGCGCAGCTACTACCTCGGTGACTTCCCGCCGGAGCGGTACGCGGAGGGCTTCCTGGCCGAAGCCCGCCGGTGCGTGTCCGGCCAGGACGGCCCAGCCCGGCGGGCGTCGTCGTCAGCCGCTCCGGCCGCGCAGTAGCCGGTCGACCACCCGGGCGGTGGCGTGACCGTCCTCGGCGTGGCAGTACACCTGCCGGAACTTCTCGTACCGCTCGCGGTACTGGTCCTGGACCGCGTCGAGGTCCTGCAGCGCGCCCACCACCTCGCCGGTAGTCTCCAGCACCGGCCCCGGACCCTCCCCTTCCAGATCGAAGTAGAAGCCGCGCAGGCTGTCCCGGTAGCTGGCCAGGTCGTAGGTGTAGTAGAGCACCGGCCGGCCGGTGTTGAGGAAGTCCAGCGAGATCGTCGAGTAGTCGGTGACCAGCACGTCCGCGGCCGCCAGCAGGTCCCGCACGTCCGGGTAGTTGGCGACGTCGAAGACGAAGTCGCTGTCCTGGCCGAGCAGGTCGTCCACTGTGTTCGGGTGCCGGCGCACCAGCAGCGCGTACTCCTGCTGCAGCTCGCCCGGGAACTGCGAGACGTCCAGCCGCATGTCGAACTTGTACCGGCCGGGCCCGTAGAACTCGTTGTCCCGCCAGGTCGGCGCGTACAGCAGAATCTTCCGGCCGGGCTCGATCCCCAGCGCCCGGTGGACCCGGGCGGTCAGCTCGGCCCGGTCGCCGGTGAACAGCACATCGTTGCGCGGGCTGCCGACCTCGCAGATCTCCCCGTCGTACCGGAACGCCCGCCGCATGATCTCGGTGCAGAAGCTGCTCGGGGAGACCAGGAAGCTCCAGTTCGGAGCCTCCTGCTCCAGCTTCGCCAGATAGCCCGGGTTCGCGAACTGGACACTGTCCATATCGAAGGCTACCCGCTTGAACCCGATCCCGTGCCAGGTCTGGGCCACCACCTGACCCTCCCGGCGGCGCAGCCAGGCCGGCAGGTGGGTATTGGCCACCAGGTACCGGCTGGTGGCGAGCGCCTCGAACCACTCCCGGCTGTTCGCCTCGACGGTCCGGGTGCCGGCCGGCACCGGTGCCTGCCCGTCCCGGGTGACCCAGACGTGCTCCAGGTCGGCGCCGCGGGCAGACAGCTCCTCGTGCACCGCCCGCGGTGCGTCCGAGTACTGCTTGCCGTTGAAGCTGTCGTAGAGCACGACGTCGCGCAGCGCGGCACCGGTACGCGAGGCCAGGTAGACGGAGCTGCGCAGCCGGGCGGTGTGGTAGGTGCCGCGCTCGTCGACCGGCAGCCGGGAGTTGATCCGCAGCGCGAGCCCGTCCGGCGCCAGTGGCTTCAACCAGTACCGGTCCCGGTACGCGACCCGCGACTGGCCGGCACTGGTGAAGATCTCGGGAGCGTACGGCAGGTCGACGTCGGCCTGGGCGCCGGCGGCGTCGGTGGTGCGCAGCACCAGCCGCCACTGCCCGGCCCGCAACGCCGGGGCGGCGCCGACCAGCGGGACCGCCTCCGGATCGAGCCGGACCTGCCACGTGCCGTCCGGTCCGGTGGTGTAGGGCAGCGGCCGCCGCTCCGTGTTCGAGCTGTGCCGGCCGATCAGCTGGAACTGCCGGACCTGGTCCGCCCCGGCGCCGTCCAGTCGCAGCAGGCCGTCGGCGCTCCAGGAGGCGGCGGTCACCACCGGGCCGGGCGGCCGGACGGTCACCGCGAGGTAACCGTCGCCGGCCGGCGCGACGGCGACGTGGTGCTCGGCCACCGAGGCGGAGACCCCGGCGAACCCGGGCTCGCACGCGAACTGCTGCCAGGCCAGGTCGCCGGCGTGCCGGCGCAGGCCGAAGTGGAGCCGGTCCGGGTTGCCGGCCACCGGGGTGGCGGCGACCGGTGAGACCGCCTCGACCAGCTCCGGCAGGGCCACCCGGGCGGTGAAGCTGGCGTGGCCGTCCGGCACCGGCCACCACTGCACCGGCACCGGCAGCTCCGGCACCCCGGCGACCCGGCCCAGCGCCGCCGTCGCGTCGGCGTCGACCGCCCCGGCCACCCGGCCGGTGATCACCAGCTGCGACCCCTCCACCCGGCACTGCACGTGGGCCACCGACGACTCCTCGATCCGGAAGCCGAGCACGCCGTTGGTAACGGTCGGGATCAGGCGGGTGTCCTCGTCCAGCGTGATCGGCAGCGGGTCGGTCCGGTACGCCTCGGGGCCGATCCGCAGCCCGCTGCGGGCCACCCCCCGAGTGGTCCACGCGCCCAGCGCGAGCAGCCAGGTGCCGTACCGCCACCGGCCGGCCGGATCCTTGAGGTCGGCCAGCGGCAGCACCGCCTCGAACCCGGCCGCCCGGTAGCTGAAGTGGCCGGAGGCGACCGCGGTCGCCTCCGGCGAGCGGTGGCCGCGCAGCCGCAGCCGCACCAGCCGCCGGCTCTCCTGGTGGCGCGCCCAGATCAGTCGGTTACGGGCGGTCAGCGGCCCGTTGGCGGGCAGGCCGACGATGTACCCGTACCCCGCCAGGCGCAGCCCGTCACCGTCGCGGCCGAGCTCCATCACCGCGCTCCGGACGTTCCCGTTGGACGGAGTCACCCGGGCGAAGGCACCGATCGCCCGCAGCGTGCGCGACTTCACGGCGACCGCCCGGCCGCGATCGAGCAGTGTGGAGCGGCCGGACTGGGCAGCCGCCGCGGCCGCCTTGGGCCGGGGGAGCTGGTTGAGCAGCGCGTCCAGATCGTCGGTGCCGGTCACCTGGGCGCGGCGGCGCAGCCCCGGCGGGAGCGCCCGGATCACCTCGGGCGGAATCCGCCGCAGGTGCGGCACCGCGGCCTGCATGAACCGCTCCTGCACCGCCCGCGGCGCCTGCGGGAGCGCCTTGAACATGACCGGGAACTTGTGCTGGATGTCCCAGCTGTAGAAGTCGCCGAGCAGGTCCGGGCGGTGCGCCTCCAGAAAGTCGGCGCTGAGCGTGGAGGCGTAGAGCCGGTCCACGAAGAAGCGTTCGTCGTCGAACAGCTGCGACAGCGACCGGCTGGCGTCGTCCCGCAGCCGCCAGTAGTAGATCGGCGTGGAGACGACGTCGACCGACTTGGCCAGCGCATGCGCCCGTACGCTGACCGGCCCGTCCTCGAACAGGATGCCCTCGGGGAACTCCAGCCCGGCGGCGTCCCAGAAGGCCCGGCGGTACACCTTGTTGTGGGGCAGCAGGTCACGCATCAACGACCGGCGCTTGGCGACGTTGGTCCGCAGCCTGGTCACCGCGAAGTTGCTCTCCAGCATCGGCGCCGGGGACGCGCCGCGGGAGTCGATCCGGTACTCGTTGCCCGACAGGAAGTCGGAGCCGGTCACCTCCAGGGTGCGGACCACGGTCCGGCAGGCGTAGTGCGGGACGATGTCGTCCGAGTCTACGAACGTGATGAACTCACCGATGGCCAGGCGCATCCCGGTGTTGCGGGCGTGCCCGAGGCCGTGGTTGTCCTGCTGGACGAGCCGGAACCGGGGGTCGCGCCCGGCGACCTCGGCGGCCAGCTCGGCGCTGCGGTCGGTCGACCCGTCATCGACCATCACCACCTCGAGCTCCCGGTGGGTCTGGTTCGCCAGCGACTCGAGCGCCTCGGGCAGGTAGTCCTCCACATTGTAGATTGGAAGCACAACCGACAGTAGTCCCATTCGTTGTCTAACCCCCGATGGTGGTTGGCTACGGTTATTGGATGCTGTTCCCTGCTCCCGGCGTGCGCGCGATGACGCGTGCCAGGTGCGGGTCCTCGCCCTCATAGGGTGAGAGGCCGCGGCCGGCCGCCAGGTGCTCGATCTCGAACCCCCAGGCCTGCCGCAGCTTCGCCGCGAACAGCTGCTCGTCGATGTACCGCCGATAGTGGTCGCCATACACCTTGGGCAGGCTCCCGTCCCGGGTGGTCCGGAACTCGGCACACAGGCGGAAGCCGCCGGCGAGCACGTCGACCAGCGCGGCGAGCAGAGAGTCCTCGGTGGACTCATCCACCGAGTGCAGGAAGAAACGCAGATAGACGGTCACATTCTCGGAGCCGGTCGCCGGCAGCAGATCCGGCGACAGGCACCGCTCGACCTCCGGCCGGGAGGAGGCGTCGAGCTGGGCGAACCGGACCCCGGCCACGCCGGCCTGCTGGCACGCCTCCTGCGCGCGCTCGATCGCCTCCGCGGAGCGGTCCAGCCCCACCACCGTGTACCCGCGCCTGGCTAGGTAGATGGCGTCCCGCCCGGTGCCGCAGCCGATGTCCAGCAGGGTGCCGGTGGCGGGCAGCCGGTCGGCGACGAACTGGGCGAAGCTGGAGGCGCCGTCGACCCGGTTCTCGCGGTAGAACTGGCGCCAGTACGGCTCGTTCGCCTCGCCGAGCCCGAGCTGGAACTCGTCGTGCAGGACCCGGGTCCGGGCGAAGTGGGTGAACCCCGGGTCCGGCTGCCGCCATCCAGGTCCGTAGAGCTGCACCAGGATGTCCTCGGCGTTGCGCGGGACCGGGATCTCGCGGATCCCGAGCTGCTCGGTCCGGAACGCGAAGAAGTCGTCCGACCGTTGGATCGCCTCGCCGTGGTGCCCGTACGAGGTCTGGAAGTAGCCGTCCTCGTCGAACCACGCGAAGAAGATGTCCAGCTTGTGGGACAGCGTGGCGTCTAGCTCCCGGCCGGTGCCCGGCACCCGGACCCAGGTGTGGGTCTTCTTCACCCGCAGCGAGTAGCCCCGGTCGACCAGGAAGTCGCAGACCCGGCGGAACTCGTCCCGGACCGCGGCGGGGGTGGAGTGCCCGGAGATGTAGACGGTGTCGAAGTCGTTGTCGTGGCCGATGAAGTTCTGCTCCCGCACCGCGCCCAGCATCGTCCCGTAGAACGGGAACAGCTCCAGACCTAGGCTCTCGCTCAGCTCCTTGCGCAGCTGGAAGAACAGCTCGAACATCATCGACTGCCAGTCGTGGTCGAGCTGGATCGACTGCCGCAGCCGCCCGTACTTGTTGAAGATCTGGCCCTCCGCCACCCGCGCGAGCAGCTCGTCGGCCCGGCTCTGCGGCGCGGTGAACGCGAACCGCGCCCCGCTGTCGACGATGTGCAGCGGCGCGCCGGCGTGCTCCACCTCCAGCACGTCGCCCGCCCCGCCGTACTTCCACAGGTCCTGCAGGTTGCGCCGGAACTGCAGGTAACGCCGGTCGCCGAAGCTCACCTCGCGGCTGGCGAGGGTGTCCGCGATGACCGTGCCGTTGAGCTTGAACCGCACCGTCGCGTCGCCGCCGCCGTCGGCCGCCGGAATCCATCCGGTCACCGCGCGCCGGGCCGGCGGGGCGACCACGCCGGCCGCCGGTACGGCCGGCTGGGATCCGCCGGGCTGCTGGGTCGACGCCTTCGCCAGCGCCCAGTCCGGGCTCTTGGCGGCTACCTGCGCCAGCCGCTCGTGCCAGCCGGGGTGGTTGCCGTCCCGGGCGATCGCCTGCTCGTACGCGGCCGCCGCCGGCTCCCATTGGCCCGCCTTCTCCAGCACCTGACCCAGGCGGTAGTGCCACCAGGCCCGGGCGCCGTCGAGCGCGATCGCTTCCTGGTACGCGGTGGCGGCCGCCGGCCAGTGCCGCGCCTTCTCCTCGGTCTCGCCGATCCGGTAGTGCCAGCCGGCCAGCGACTGCCGCCACGCCTGGTTGTCCGGCCGCGCGGCCACCGCCTCCGCGAGGTGGGGCAGCGCCTCGGTCAGCCGCCCGGCCCGCTCCTGCGCCCAGGCCAGCTGCACCCGCGCGTGTGCCCGCTGGCGGTCGGACAGGTCGGCGCGGCCGAGCACCGCCGCGGCCAGCGCCGCCGCCCGCTCCGGCTCGCCGACCCGGCGGAGCGTCCGGGCGGCGCTCAGTGCGACCGCCACCGGCACCGCCGCCGGCGGGCGCCGGGCGAGTGCGGACAAGAGCTGCTGCGACCCGGCGACGTCGCCGGTGGCGAACCGCCGCTCGGCCTCCCGGACCAGCATCCGGCCGGCGCGGTCCGGGACTCCGAGCCGCTCCGAGCCGGCGAGCATCATGGTGGCTGCGCGGCTGCCTGCCCGCGGGGCGATCGCCCGGGCCACCCGGGCCGCGGCCCTGGCTGCGAACCTCACTTATCTACCTTCCCCGCGTCTCCGGTCAGCGAGCGTAAGTCTAGTACGCCGACACCGCGCGTTCCCTGAATGTTTGCTGGTAGCGCTACGCAGGGGCGAGGCGCGGGACCGCCGTGCCGATCGCCGGGATCGATGACTGCCGGGATCAGTCGCACCCAGGGTCACCGGCCCATGCGGGAGCGTAGTCGAGGACGCCGGCGATTCCGGGATCTGGACCAGCGAGCCGGGCGGAAACCGGGCCAGCCGCTCGGCCCGGGCACGGCTAGGATGCGTTTGCCGGTAGTTAACCCGGACGTTAGCCCGGTGCTACCGGAGCGCAACGACAGCCGTTCACCCCCGGTCCACCGAACCCCCGGCTGGTGGCCACCGGGCTGTCCCCTGGAGGAGCAGTGGCCACTGCCATCGTCATCCTGGCCGCCGGCGTCGGGTCCCGGCTCGGGCGGCCCCACCCCAAGCCGCTCACCCCGCTGGCCGACGGTGAGACCATCCTGGGTCGAGCGCTCCGCTACCTGACCGCCCGGTTCAGCCGGCACTCGATCCATCTCGTCGTCGGCTTCAAGAAAGAGATGATCATGGAGGAGATGCCGGACGTAGGCTTCATCTACAACCAGCACTACGGCGACACCAACACCTCCAAGAGCCTGCTGAAGGCGCTGACCATCCTCGGCCAGGGCGGGGTGCTGTGGCTCAACGGCGACGTCGTGTTCGACGACGCGGTCATCGACGAGCTCCTTCCGTACATCGCCATGGACCGCTCCTTCGTGTGCGTGAACACGGCCGCGGTCGGTGACGAGGAGGTCAAGTACACGCTCGACGAGAACGGGTTCATCCAGTACCTCTCGAAGGAGGTCGCCGAGGGCGCGCGCGGCGAGGCGGTGGGAATCAACTTCGTCTCGGCCGAGGACCGACCGGTGCTCGCCAGGCGGCTCGCCGAGTGCGACGACCAGGACTACTTCGAGCGGGGGATCGAGCTCGCGATCGGCAAGGACGGGCTGCGCGTCGACCCGCTCGACATCTCGCACCGGCCGGTCATCGAGGTCGACTTCATGGAAGATCTCGTCCGTGCCAACCGCACCTTCTGACCACCACCCGATCACACCGCCCGAGAAAGCCGGAGTGCCGCCATGCCGCTCGCAGTGAAGCCGACCATCCAGCGGGTGATCGGACGGCTTCCCGTCTACCGCACGCTTCCCGACGGGGCGCTGCGCACCTACGCCGCGCTGCGGTACCACGGCCAGCACTCCTCCCAGGACGAGATCACGCGGTACCTGCGGTCGATCGACGGGATCCCGACCCGCTGGCTGTCGACCGCGATGGTCGCGGCCCGGGCCGCCTTCCTCACCGGCCAGGACGACCTGCTCCAGGAGACCCTCGCCACCCTTGAGCAACGGTTTCCGGAGTCGTCCCGGCTGTACGTGTTGCGGGCCGACCTGCAGACCTACCACGGGCAGTACCGGCAGGCACTCGGCAGCGCCCATCGCTCCCGGCTGCTGAAACCCTCCTATCCGAGGGCGACCGCCCGGGTGGTGGCGCTCAGCTACCGGTTGCTCGACCCGGCCGAGGCCGACCAGGTGGCCGTGGCGGCGATCCGGCGGTTCCCGCGCACCTCGGAGGTGCTGTGGGCGGTGGCGCACACCTGCGCGACCCCGGAGCAGTTCCACCGGCTCCACGCGGGCTGGCGGGACCGGGCGGACCCGCCCGACCTGCTCCGAGCCGTCCGGCAGCTGGCCACCGCGGCCGCCCGGGCCGGTGAGGTCGTCGCCGCCACCGACCTGTACCGCCAGGGGATCCAGCTGCTGGCCGAGGGTGGCCACCCGGCCCCCACGATCGCCGAGACCCGGCTGGAGGGGCGGGGCGCCGGAACCGCGATCCGCGACCTCCAGCAGGCGCTGGACGGGGCCGGAGTGCCGTTCTTCTTCGCCGCCGGCACGGCGCTCGGGCTGGTCCGGGAGGGGCGGCCGCTCGGCGCCGACGGGGACATCGACGTCGGCATCCTCGACCCGGACTGGGACCGGGAGGCACTGGTCGACCTGTTCACGCGGCATCCGAGGTTCGACTTCCAGCCCGACCATCCGAGGTCCAAGAAGCTCGGGCTGCGGCACCGTGGCGGCGCGCCGGTGGACCTGTTCCGCTTCTACCCGGACGCCGACCGGGTCTGGCACGATGCGGTGTTCGTCCGCTGGCACAACACGCCGTTCCAGGTGCGGCGGCAGCAGGTGGACGGGGTCGCGGTCCCGCTCCCGGCCGACCCCGACCGCTACCTCACCGAGAACTACGGCGACTGGCGCACGTCGAACCCGGCGTTCGACGCCTTCACCGACGACGCGCCGAACGTAGCGACCACCTGGCCGGAGTACGCGCAGCTACACCTGGTCCGGCGGGCGTTCAAACGGCTGGCGATCGGCGACTGGACCGGGGCCGGCACGGAGCTGCGACGCGCCGGCGAGGGCGACCTCGCGGCCCGGATCGGGAGGGATGCATGACCGACGCCGCGATTCCAGCCCCCGCCACCGGCGACGCGGTCGCGGCCGGGATTCCGGAGCCGGGCTACGAGCGGACCCGGTACGTGGACTCGCTGATCGAACAGTGCCGGGCCGCCCGGGCCGTCGGCGACCGGGAGACCGCCGTGGAGCTGGTCGTCGATGGGCTGCGGTCGGGGCTGTGGCGGCACCGCCGGCTGTGGTCGGAGCTGCTGTCGCTGATGGACAAGCCAGCCGACTATCCCGAGCTGCGTTCACTGTGGTGGGAGAGCCCGGCGCGGTGCCACGGCAGGGTCGCGATCCTGCGCACGGTGGCCCGGGCCGCCAGCGCCGCCGGTGAGCACGACGAGGCGCGCCTGCTGCTGCGCAAGGCGATCCTGCTGCAGGCACGGCGGGCGCAGCGGCTACGAAGCCGGCTCGGGCGGCTCAAGCGGGCGGTCCTGGGCCGGGTGGCGGGCCGGATCCGCCCGTCGCTGGCGCCGTTCGAGCAGCGGGCGGCGATCGCGCTCACCGCACTCGATGAGGAGCTCGGGGCGCTGGGGGTCCGCTCCTTCCTGATCTCCGGCACGCTGCTCGGCTACCTTCGCGATTCGGCGTTCATCAGCTGGGACAAGGACATCGACGTCGGCGTGTTCACCAGCGAGCAGCGACCGTCCGAGCTGGAGCGGGCGTTCACCCGCTCCGCCCAGTTCGAGGTGCGGCGGCTGGACTTCAACAGCGACCGGCTGCGGGTGAACCACGCCAACGGCATGATGATCGACATCTTCCCGCACTACCAGGACGAGGACGGCCGGATCTGGCACGACGGCACGGCCACCCGCTGGTGGAACTCGCCGTTCGAGCTGACCACGGTGGAGTTCCTGGGGCGCACGCAGTTCGTGCCCGATCCGCCGGAGCGCTATCTGGACGAGAACTACGGCGACTGGCGCACCCCGAACCAGGACTTCGATGCCCGGCTCGACACCCCGAACGTGGAGGTCACCGACCCGGACTACCTCGAGACCCTGCTCTACTTCTCGCTGCTGGACGCGATCGCCCAGCGCAAGCCGCGCCGCCGCGAGCGCTACCTGCGGTTGCTGCGGGAGCGGGGCGAGGGCGACTGGCTCGACCGCTGCTAGCGGGACGTGGGTCAGGCGGCCAGCAGGGCGGCCAGCTCCGGTCCGGAGAACCGGACCGGGTTGTTCCCGAGCCGTTCGGCGTTGACCGCGCCGGCCAGCCGGCGCCGGTCGGCGGCGGTGCGCACCCCGATCTCGCCCAGCCCGGGGGTGAGTCCCAGCCGCTCCAGCAGCCCAGTGAACCGCCGGCGGGCGTCCACGCCGCCGGCCGCCCCGAGCCGGTGCAGGATCTCCGCCATCGCCTCCCGATGCGCGGCCGGGTCCATCCCCGGCTGCAGCCGGCCGGCCGGTGCCGCCGCGTGCGCCTCGACGAACTGGCCGAGCGTCAACGCGACCGCGTGCCCGTGGCTCACCCCGTACCGCTTGGTGATCGCGTACGAGAGCGCGTGCGCAGCGGTGGTCTTGGAGATGTCGATGGCCCGGCCGGCCAGGTGGCTGCCGAGCGCCATCGCCCGGGCGGACCGGTCCGCCGGCTCGTTCACATAGGGCTCGATCGCCGGCAGCAGCAGCCGCAGCGCCTGCCGGGCCCACCGCCGGCTGGCGGGCGTGGCGCCGGCCGCCCACAGGCTCTCGATCGCCTGCGCCACCGCGTCGATCCCGGAGGTCGCGCGCTGGTACCGGGAGCCGCTGATGCTCAGCTCCGGGTCCAGGATGGTCAGGTCCGGACGCAGCGGGTCCCCGGCCACCGAGAACTTCTCGTCGTCCAGGTACACCACCGCGAAGTGGGTGGCCTCGCTGCCGGACCCGCTGGTGGTGGGCACCAGCACCAGCCGCGGCTCCCGGGTGGTGACCCGCTCCCCGGCCCGGATCAGAGCCGGCAGCTTCGCCGGGTCAGTGCCGGGAGCGAACGCGGCCAGCAGCTTGGCCAGGTCCAGCGCGCTGCCGCCGCCGACGCCGAGCACCAGGTCCGGCCGGAACTCGTCCGCGAGCGCCAGGCCGCGGGCGAGATCGGCGGCGTCGGTGTTCGGGGCGAACTCGCTGAACCGCCGCACCTGCGCCACCCGCGCCAGCTCCGGCAGCATCCGGGCCGCGCCGGAGGCCTCGAACGACCGGGCGCCGCAGACCAGCAGCACCCGGCGGGCACCCAGCCCGGCGAGCAGCCGCGGCGTCGCCAGGACCGCGCCGGCCCCGTACCGGACCTCAGGCCGGGTCGGCACGGGGCGGGTCCTCGCCGGGGCCGGCGGCGCGACGCTCCGGTGCGGCCAGCGCCGCCATGAACGCCCGCTTGCTCTGCGCCGGGGTGCGGCTCGGCCGGCCGAGGTCCGGGCGGTTGCCGGGGCGGACCCGCAGCTCCAGCAGCGACGGGCCGCCGTGCGCCCGCAGCGCCGCCAGCTGCGCCGGCAGCTCCGCCGGATCGGCGGTCGAGGCCGCGTACCGGTAGCCGAGCGCCCGCGCCGCCGCCGCCGTGTCGATCACGCCGATCGAGGTCGGCTGCCCGCCCACGCTGTCATGCACCCCGTTGTTGAACACCACGTGAAAGTAGCTGGCCGGGGCGTGGTCGGCGATCACCGCGAGGCTGCCCAGGTGCATCAGCAGCGCCCCGTCCCCGTCGAAGCACCACACCTCCCGGTCCGGCTCGCGCATCGCCAGGCCCAGCGCGATCGAGCTGGCGTGGCCCATCCCGCCCACGGTCAGGAAGTCCCGGCCCGGGTCATTCCCGCTCTGAGCGCGAAGCGCGAACAGCTCCCGGGACAGCATCCCGGTGGTGGACACGATCACCGGGTCGTCGCCGACCGCCTCGACCAGCGCGACCAGCGCCTCCTCCCGGCTGGGCAGGCCGGCGCCGGCCGGGGCCGGGGCGGTCACCGCCGGCTCGGCGAAGCTGCCCTTCTCCACCATCAGCAGGTACGGGCAGCTGCGCTCGACCGCGGTCGCCACCGCCTCCTTCACGCACCGCTCGGCGTCGGCCGGGTCCTTCGGGAGCACCGCCCAGGGCAGCTCCAGTGCGTCCAGCAGCGGCGCCATCACCCGGCCCTGCTTCACATGCTGCGGCTCGTCCTTCACCCCGACCTGGCCCCGCCAGCCGACGATCACCAGCATCGGCACCCCGTACACGTCCGGGTCGGCCAGCGACAGCAGCGGGTTGACCAGGTTGCCGAACCCGGAGTTCTGCAGGTAGACCGCGGCCGGCCGGCCGGTGCGCAGGTGGTGCCCGATCGCGATCCCGACCGCCGCCCCCTCGTTGGCGGCGATCACGTGCCGCTCCCGCGGCAGCTCCGCCAGGATCTGGCTGTTCAGCGACTTGAGCAGGCTGTCCGGCACCCCGGTGTAGAAGCTGACTCCCTGCTCGCCGAGGTGCGCGACGAACCGCGCCGGGTCGATCATCGCGCGTTCTCCGGGATGATCGACAGCGCCTCCTTGACCGTGGCCAGATGCCGCTCCGCCTCCGTCGCCCGGCCGTGCTCCAGGATGCTCCGGGCCACCGTGACCATCTGCGGGTAGGCGGCGCGCAGCAGGTGGTTGGCGTAGATCACCATGTTCACCCCGTGGTCGGCCAGCTCGGCCTCGGTGACCTGGTGGTAGCTGGTCGGCACCGCCACCAGCGGCACCCGCGTCGGCAGCTTCTCGAACAGCTCGCAGAACGCGAACACCTCGTCCGGGGACGACTGGCGGCTGTGGATCATGATGCCGTCCGCGCCCGCCTCGATGTACGCCTCGGCCCGGCGGATCGCGTCGTCCAGGCCCTGCTCGAGGATCAAGCTCTCGATCCGGGCGATGATCATGAAATCCTCGGTGATCTGGGCGCGCTTGCCGATCGCCAGCCGCTCGCTGAAGTCCTCGATCGACGACTGGGTCTGCGCCACCTCGGTGCCGAACAGCGAGTTGCGCTTCAGACCCTCCTTGTCCTCGATGATCACCGCCGAGACGCCCAGCCGCTCCAGCGACCGGACCGTGAAGGTGAAGTGCTCCGGCTTGCCGCCGGTGTCGCCGTCGAACACCAGCGGCTTGGTGGTGACCTCGAACAGCTCGTTGAGCGTCTGCAGCCGGGAGGAGATGTCGACCGCCTCGATGTCCGGCTTGCCCCGGGCGGTCGAGTCGGTCAATGAGCTCGACCACATCCCGTCGAACTCCAGCTTGCGCCCGTCCAGCTCGACCATCGTGCTCTCGATGATCAGGCCGGTCAGACCGCTGTGCGCCTCCAGGATCCGGACGATCGGCTTGGTGTCCAGCAGCCGGCGCAGCCGGGACAGCCGCACGCTCGGGGTGGTCCCGATCTGCTTGATCGACTCGTTCAGCTGGGTGGAGGAGATCCCCTGCGTGTAGGGCACCTCCACCAGCCGGCCGCCCCACTGGGCGAGCGCGTCGATCGCCCGCTGCCGGGTCTGCTGCTGCACGCCGGTGCGCCAGTCGTCCCCGTGCACCACGTAGTCGGGCCGCAGCCGCTCGAGGTTCGGCACGTAGTCGAGGGTCTCCTGCGCGACCACCCGGGTGACCCCCTGCAGGCTCTCCACCACCGCCTTGCGCTGCTGGTAGGTCATGTGCGGCAGCCGCTTGTAGCCGGCGATCGCCGTGTCAGTGAGCAGCCCGATGGTCACCTCGCCCAGCTCGGCAGCCCGCCGCAGGATGTTGATGTGCCCGGGGTGGATGAGATCGGCGCTCATCCCCACGTACACAGTCGGGGTCGTCGACAAGACCTGGCCTCCTTGGTTAACCGTCACCCAGTCTAGGGTTAACGCGAGACGAACCTGCAGCGGACGAGGCACCACCTTAGCGTGGTCGGAGCGTCCTTGCGGCCGGGTGGGCGGAGGAACGGTAGGGTGTCCGGAGCCAGTCGGCGCGGCCCCAACCCCGGCAGCCTCGACCCCGAAGGAAGTTCATGCGTAGATACCTTCCGGCCCCGCTGCGAGCCAGTCTGTCCCGCCTCAAGCGGAGGTTGGCCCGGCGGGTGGTCCGGAGCGCCGCCACCGCCGACAAGTACCGCTATGTCTTCATCGTCACCTACGGCCGGTCTGGCTCGACCCTGCTGATGAGCATGCTGAACACGATCCCCGGCTACCGGATCAACGGTGAGAACAACAACGCGCTGTACCGGCTGCACCAGGCCGGCGCGGCGATCGACCGGGCCAGCCGGGAACACTCGGGCGCCGAGCATCAGTCCGCCCGGGGCGCCTGGTACGGCATGCCGCGGGTGGAGCCCCGGAAGTTCCGGCAGGAGCTGGTCGACAGCTTCGTGACACATGTGCTCCGCCCCGAGCCCGGGGATCGGGTGCTCGGCTTCAAAGAGATCCGCTACACCAAGTCAGATATGCCGGACCTCGCCGACTTCCTGCGCTTTCTCCGGGGGGCCTTCCCCCACAGCAAGATCATCTTCAACCACCGGAACGTGTCGGACACCGCCAAGAGCTCCTGGTGGGCCAGGAACGAGCGGTCGGTGGAGAAGCTCAAGATCGCGGACGAGCGGCTGTCGGCGGTCGCCGCGGACAAGCGGCACTTCCACTTCTACTACGACGAGATCGACGACAGTCTCGAGAACATTCGGGCGCTGTTCCGGTTCCTCGGCGAGGAGCTCGACGAGGCGGCGGTCCGCCGGGTGCTCAACACCCGACACTCCCCGGCACCGGCCAAGTACGCCATCGACACCCCGCCCGCGCCACGGGAGGGCTCATCGGCCGAGTCCCGGTCCAGCCGGCAGCCCCAGTGACCGTCACGTCGGGTTCCCGGCGGGGTGTCAAGCGAACGCAGACTCGCCGGTCAGGTGCTGGCCCACCACCAGCTGGTGGATCTCCGAGGTGCCCTCGTACGTCAACACGCTCTCCAGGTTGTTCGCGTGCCGCATCACCGGATACTCCCCGCTGATGCCGTTCGCCCCCAGGATGGTGCGGCACTGCCGGGCGATCGCGATCGCCTCCCGGACGTTGTTCAGCTTGCCGGCGCTGACCATCACCGGGGTGAGCCGCCCGGCGTCGGCCGCCCGGCCGAGGTGCAACGCCAGCAGCTGCCCCTTGGCCAGCTCCAGTGCGGCGTCGGCCAGCTTCGCCTGGGTGAGCTGGAAGGCACCGATCGGCCGGCCGAACTGGGTCCGGGTCCGGGCATAGTCCACAGTAGCCGCCAGGCAGTCCCGGGCCGCCCCGAGCGCCCCCCATACGATTCCGTACCGGGCCTCGGTCAGGCAGGACAGCGGCGCCTTCAGGCCGTTCGCCTCGGGCAGCCGAGCCGCCGCCGGCACCCGTACCTCGTCCAGCACGACCTCCCCGGTCGACGAGGCGCGCAGCGACAGCTTGTACCGGATCTCCCGCACCGCCATCCCGGGCGCACCGGCCGGCACCAGGAACCCGGCGATCCCGCCGTCGGGCACCCGGGCCCAGACCACCGCCACGTCCGCCACCGGCGCGTTCGTGATCCACAGTTTGCTGCCGGTCAGCCGCCAATCGCCCCCGGGCTCGGGGACCGCCCGGGTGGCCATGGACCCCGGGTCGGATCCGTGGTCCGGCTCGGTCAGCCCGAAGCAGCCGATCGCCTCGCCGGTGGCCATCCGGGGCAGCCACTGCCGCTTCTGCTCCTCCGAGCCGTACCGCCAGATCGCGTACATCGCCAGCGACCCCTGCACCGAGACCAGCGAGCGGACCCCGGAGTCGGCGGCCTCCAGCTCCAGGCAGGCCAGCCCGTACGCGACGGCCGAGGCGCCCGCACACCCGTACCCGGTCAGGTGCATCCCGAGCAGGCCGAGCTTGCCGAACTCCCGGGCCAGCTCGCGGGCGGGGAACCGGCCGTCCTCGTACCACTGCGCCACCTGCGGCCGGACCTCGTCGCCGACCAGCTTGGCCACCACCGCCCGGACGTCCCGCTCCTCGTCGGTCAGCAGCCGGTCGATGTCCAGCAGATCCAGCCCACCCATCCCCCCACCCTAGGCTGGCCCTGGGGAGGTCAGGCGACGGCGGCGAGCGGGGCGCGGGCCGGCTCCAGCGCTAGGTCGAGCACCTCCCGGACGTCGGTGACCAGGTGTACGGTCAGCTGGTCGCGGACCGAGGCCGGGACGTCGTCGAGGTCGGGCTCGTTGCGGTGCGGGAGCAGGACCGTGGTCAGCCCGGCCCGGTGGGCGGCGAGCAGCTTCTGCTTCACTCCGCCGATCGGGAGGACCCGGCCGGTCAGCGAGACCTCGCCGGTCATGCCGACGTCGGATCGGACCGGGCGGCCGGAGAGCAGGGAGGCGAGGGCCGTCGTCATGGTGACGCCGGCGCTGGGGCCGTCCTTGGGGACCGCGCCGGCCGGTACGTGCAGGTGCACGCCCCGCTCGGCCAGGTCACCGACCGGCAGCTCCAGCTCGGCACCGTGCGAGCGCAGGTACGACAGCGCGATCCGGGCCGACTCCTTCATCACGTCCCCGAGCTGGCCGGTCAGCAGGATGTCGGTCGGGCCGGTCTCCTTGTCGGCCAGCGACGCCTCCACGAACAGCACGTCGCCGCCGACTCCGGTGACCGCCAGCCCGGTCGCCACCCCCGGTACGCCGGTCCGCTCGGGCGACTCCGGGGTGTGCTTCGGGGGGCCGAGCAGCGTGCGCAGCTCGGCGGTGCCGACCTCGATCGGCAGCGCGGCGTCACCGGTCGCCAGCCGGGCGGCCAGCTTACGCAGCACCCGGCCGATCGCGCGCTCCAGCTGCCGTACTCCCGCCTCCCGGGTGTACTCGGCGGCCAGCTTGCTCAGCACCGCGTCCTCGACGCGCACCTCGTCGTCGGTCAGCCCGGCCCGGTCGAGCTGGCGGGGCAGCAGGTGCTCGCGGGCAATCGTTACCTTCTCGTCCTCGGTGTAGCCGTCCAGCGCGACCAGCTCCATCCGGTCCAGCAGCGGCGCCGGGATCATCTCCAGCACGTTCGCGGTCGCCAGGAACACCACGTCCGACAGGTCCAGCTCCACGTCCAGGTAGTGGTCCCGGAAGGTGTGGTTCTGCGCCGGGTCCAGCACCTCCAGCAGCGCCGAGGTCGGGTCGCCCCGGTAGTCGGCACCCAGCTTGTCCACCTCGTCCAGCAGCACCACCGGGTTCATCGAACCGGCGTCGGCGATCGCCCGGACGATCCGGCCCGGCAGGGCGCCGACGTACGTGCGCCGGTGCCCGCGGATCTCCGCCTCGTCCCGAACCCCGCCCAGCGCCACCCGGGTGAAGTTGCGGCCCATCGCCCGGGCCACCGACTCGCCCAGCGAGGTCTTGCCGACCCCGGGTGGCCCGACCAATGCGAGCACGGCGCCACTGCGCCGGCCGCCGACCGTGCCCAGCCCGCGCTCGGCGCGGCGCTTGCGGACGGCCAGGTACTCGATGATCCGGTCCTTCACGTCGGACAGCCCGGAGTGGTCGGCGTCCAGCACCTCCCGGGCGGCGGCGATGTCGTAGCTCTCCTCGGTGCGGGTGTTCCACGGCAGCTCGAGGATGGTGTCCAGCCAGGTCCGGATCCAGCCCACCTCCGGCGACTGCTCGGAGGTCCGCTCCAGCTTGTCCACCTCGGACAGCGCCGCCTTCTGGACCGGCTCGGGCAGCTGCGCGGCCTCCACCCGGGCGCGGTAGTCCTGCTCCTCGGAGGCCGGCTCACCGGACAGCTCGGCCAGCTCCTTGCGGATCGCGGCGAGCTGCTGGCGCAGCAGGAACTCCTTCTGCTGCCGCTCCATGCCTTCCTTGACGTCCTGGTTGATGCTCTCGGCGACCTCCAGCTCGGCCAGGTGCTCCTTGGTCCAGCCGATCAGCCGCTCCAGCCGGGCCGCCGGGTCCGAGGTCTCCAGCAGCCAGGTCTTCTGCTCCCGGGTCAGGTAGGGGGCGTAGCCGGCCAGGTCGGCCAGCGCGGACGGGCTCTCGACCTGCTTCAGCGAGTCGATCATCTGCCAGGCGCCGCGCTGCTGCAGGATCGTGGTCAGCAGCGCCCGGTAGTCGCGGGACAGCTCGTCGACCCGCCCGCCAGTCGACCGCGGGTCGGGCAGCTCGGTGCCCTCCACCCAGAGGGCGGCCCCGGGCCCGGTGGTGCCGGCGCCGATCTTCACCCGGGCGGTGGCCCGGACCACGGCGCCGCGCTCGCCACCCGGGAACCGGCCGACCTGCTCGATCACGCCGAGCGCACCGGCCGCCGCGTACTTGCCGTCCAGCCGGGGCACCAGCAGCACCCGGGCCTCGGCCGCTTGACCGCGGGCCTCGCTGGCGCTCGGCCCGCTGGCGGCCGTCGCCGCCTCGATCGCCGCCCGGGCCTCGGCCTCGGCCAGCGCCACCGGCACCACCATCCCGGGCAGCGCGACCAGGTCGTCCAGCGGCAGCACCGGCAAGGTCAGGGTTTGCGTCTCGCTCACAGCTCACACCTCGTCCGACGAGTAGCTCCTAGTTGAGCCAACCCGGCTCAACTACCCAGGCGTAACCGCCCCGCCCGCCCGGTTGTTTCCACCCGGTCGCCGGGTTCGCTCTCAGCGATCGCTGCCCGGCCGGGGCCGATCCGGAAGAGCGACCAGTGGCACCGGATCACTCGTTGATTCCGAAGATATGACGTAGTATCTTAGGAAGATGCCCGCCGACGTGATCTACACCGCTAGCGATCTCGACCGTAAGCGTCGCGAAGTGACCAATGCCGCCCGGCATGGCCTGGCCCGCATCCGCGACACCGACGGGACGGGTCTGGTGCTGCTGCGCGCTCATCACTACGAGGTGCTCGAGACCGTTAGTCGCTGGCACGACCGGTTAGCAGTGGTTGACCGGGTACGTGCGAAGCCCGCCGCAGATCGCGACATCAGCGACTTCGGCGACCTCACCTGGTTGCGCCATCTGGACGACGCCGATCTCGCCACGTTTGTCAGCGAGGTCCGGAGCGCCGTTTCGCTGGCCTATCACGACGATGACCTGGCTGAGCTGGAACGCCTGGTCCACGACTGGCGGGTCACTGCCTACGAGCTCGCCGACTCGGCGCGCCGCGAGGCGCTATTGGGTGCCTTCGACGCCGACGACTTTGTGGAAGCTGCCCGGCCCGAGCCCCGCTCGTGACCGGCGGCGCCTACCGGCCGTTCCAGCCTGCCCGCCGGCCCGGCGGGAAGCCGGCGGCGAGACCCCGCTACCGAGTGCTCGTCCACCGGCGGTTCGCTCAAGCGTGGGGCGAACTGCCCGACCGGGTCGGGCTGGCTTCAGCGCGGCAGTTCTACGACCACGTAGCCGCTACCCCCGGTCAACCTGCCCCCATCAACCGTACGGGCGTGCTGCGAGGCCGGGCCGGCGAACCAATGGCACCGGGCTTCTCGCGAACGATCCACTACGAGATCAGCGGCGCTGGCAGGATCGACTACCAGTACCACGACTCATACATCGACGGCGCGCACGGCGACCCGCATCCGGTCGTGTTCATCCGGTCTATCAATCTATCCAGCCACTGACTGAGTGAGACAGGGTCACAGGCTCTTGACCGAGGTGACCAGCTTGCCGAGCGAGTCCTTGGCGTCGCCGAACAGCAGCGTGGTCTTCGGGTCGTGGAGCAGCTCGTTCTCGATCCCGGCGAAGCCGGGACGCAGCGAGCGCTTCAGGAACACGATCGACTTCGCCTCGTCGGCGGCCAGGATCGGCATCCCGTAGATCGGGGACCCCGGCGCCGACCGGGCCGCCGGGTTCACCACGTCGTTCGCGCCCACCACCAGCGCCACATCCGCGGTCTTGAACTCCGGGTTGACCGAGTCCATCTCCTTCAGCTTGTCGTAGGGCACGTCCGCCTCGGCCAGCAGCACGTTCATGTGCCCGGGCATCCGGCCGGCGACCGGGTGGATCGCGTAGCTCACCTCGATCCCGCGCCGCTCCAGCTCCCCGGCCAGGTCCCGGAGCGCGTGCTGGGCCTGCGCCACCGCCAGCCCGTACCCCGGTGCCATGATCACCTTCCGGGCATAGCCGAGCAGGATCGCCACGTCCTCGGCGCTGGCGGACCGGACCGGCCGGTCGGTCTCCGCCCCGCCGCCCAGCGTCGAGCCACCCGCGAACGCCCCGAACAGGATGTTGGTGACCGGCCGGCCCATCGCCTTCGCCATCAGCCGGGTCAGCAGCGTCCCGGACGCGCCGACCAGCGTGCCGGCCACGATCAGCAGCGTGTTCTCCAGCACGTAGCCGCTGGCCGCGACCGTGATCCCGCTGAACGCGTTCAGCAGCGAGATCACGATCGGCACGTCCGCCCCGCCCACCGGCAGCACGAACAGCACCCCGAGCCCGAGGCTGAGCCCGACCAGCGCCCCGACCAGCCAGGTCGGGCCGCCCCACGGCAGCCAGACACCCGCCGCCACGGTCGCCGCCAGCGCCAGCCCGAACACCCACCGGGCACCCGGGTAGATCAGCGGCCGGCCGCTCATCAGCTCCTGCAGCCGGGCGAAGGCCACCATCGAGCCGGAGAACGCGACCGCCCCGATCAGCACCGTGAACGCCGCCACCGCCAGCCGGCCGGTGTCCGGCGTCCCCTCCACCATCTCCAGCGCCGCGATCGTCGCCCCGGCGGCCCCGCCGACCCCGTTGAAGACCGCCACCATCTGCGGCATCGCGGTCATCACCACCCGCCGGGCGGCCACCGCCCCGACCGCGCCGCCGACCACCATCGCCGCCAGGACCGCCAGCAGCCGGTCCGGCCGCTCCACCAGCAGGATCACCACCACCGCCAGCACCGCCCCGGCGGCGCCGACCGCGTTGCCGACCCGGGCGGTACGCGGGGAGGACAGCCCCTTGAGGGCCACGATGAAGCACACCGCGACCAGCAGGTACGCCAGTGCCGTCCCGCTGTCTCCGGTCACGACCGCCGCCGGAACATCTGCAGCATCCGGTCGGTAACCAGGAACCCGCCGACCAGGTTCACGCTCGCCAGCGCGACCGCCACCAGCGCCAGGGTCACGGCCACCGCCGACTCCGCCACCGAGGCGATGATGACCGTGCCGACCAGCACGATCCCGCTGATCGCGTTGGAGCCCGACATCAGCGGAGTGTGCAGGGTCGAGGAGACCTTCGAGATCACCTCGTACCCGACGAACGCCGCCAGCACGAACACTGTCAGCAGGGCCACACCGTCCATCTACCGTTCCTCCTTGCAGCGACCTACCCCGGCAGCGCGGACCCGGTTGGTTGTCATCCGCCCTCCTTCTCCAGCAGCTCCCGGGTCGGGGCGTGCCGCACCTCACCGGCGTGGGTGACGCAGCAGCCGGCCAGCACCTCGTCGGACAGGTCTGGCGCCAGCGCGCCGTCGACCACCAGCAGCTGCACCAGGTTCGCCACGTTCGTCGCGTACAGCGCGCTCGCCTGCCCAGGCAGCTGGCTGGGCACGTTCCGCCCGCCCCAGACCATCACCCCGCCGACGTCGATCGCCTCCCCCGGCCGCGCGCCGGCGACGTTGCCGCCGGACTCGGCGGCCAGGTCGATCACCACCGAACCGGGCTTCATCGCCGCCACCATCTCCTCGGTGACCAGCAGCGGCGCCGGCCGGCCCGGCACCGCCGCGGTGGTGATCAGCGCGTCGGCGGCGGCCACGTGCGGCGCCAGCAGCTCGCGCTGCCGGGCCGCCCGCTCCGCCCCCGCCTCCCGGGCATACCCGCCGGTGCCCTCCAGCGGCGGCAGGTCCAGCTCGACGAAGTCCGCCCCGACACTGCGCACCTCCTCGGCCGCCGCGGCCCGCACGTCGTACGCGGAGACCAGCGCCCCCAGCCGGCGGGCGGTCGCGATCGCCTGCAGCCCGGCCACCCCGGCTCCGAGCACCAGCACCCGGGCCGGCGGGACGGTCCCGGCGGCGGTCATCAGCAGCGGGAAGAACCGGGGCAGCCGCTCGGCGGCGATCAGCGCCGCCCGGTAGCCGGCGACCATCGCCTGCGACGACAGCGCGTCCATTCCCTGGGCGCGGGAGATCCGGGGCACCAGCTCCATCGCGAACGAGGTCCGGCCGGTGTCCCGCAGCGCCCGCACCAGCGGCAGCTCCGCTCCGGTCGGCAGGTACGAGATCGTGACGGCGCCCTCGGCCAGCCGCTTGACCTGCTCCGGGGTGGGCGGCTGCACCCCGACCAGCAGCTGCGCCTCGTCCAGCGCCTCGCCGCTGACCGTCGCGCCGACCTTCGCGTACCCGGCGTCGTCGAACCCGGCGGCCGCGCCGGCACCCGGCTCCACCCGTACCTGCAGGCCTGCCAGCCCGGTCAGCTTGCCGACCGCCGCCGGCACCAGCGCCACCCGGCGCTCGTGCTCCCTGGTCTCCCGCGGTACCGCCACCACCACCTGCACAGCGCTCACCCTAAGCCCTTCTCCCGAAGCTCCGGACGCTCCCCGGACGGTCAACCGTCAAGCCCCTGCTCGATCGCGTACCGGGTCAGCTCCACCCGGTTGTGCAGCTGCAGCTTGCCGAGCGTGTTCTGGACATGGTTCTGGACCGTCCGGTGCGAGACCACCAGGCGTTGCGCGATCTGCTTGTACGAGAGGCCCTTCGCCACCAGCCGCAGCACCTCGGTCTCCCGGTCGGTCAGCTGCGGCGCGCCGGCGCCCTCGCCGGTGGCCGGACCGGACGCCAGCCGGCGATACTCCCCCAGCACCAGCCCGGCCAGCCCGGCGGTGAACACCGCCTCCCCGTGGGCGGTGCGGGCGACCGCGTCCAGGAACTCCGCCCGGCCGGCCGACTTGACCAGGTAGCCGGTGGCGCCGGCCATCACCGCCTCCAGCACGTCCCGGTGCTCGCCGCTGGCCGACAGCACCAGCACCTGGGCCTGCGGCGCGGTCCCGGCCAGCCCGCGGATCACCTCGACTCCGGACCGGTCCGGCAGCTGCAGGTCGAGCACCACCACCGCGGGGGCGACCGCGGCGGCCACCCGGACTGCCTGGCCACCCTCGCCGAGCGCCGCCACCACGTCGTAGCCGGCCTCGGCCAGGTCCCGGGCCACGCCGTCCCGCCACATCGGGTGGTCGTCGACCACCATCACCTTCACCGGCACCGGGTCGGTCATGCCGGTAACGGTAGCCGCAGCTCAACCTCGGTGCCCTGCCCCGGGGCGGAGACGACGGTGGCGGCGCCGCCCAGATCCCGCATCCGGCCCTGGATCGACTGGGCCACCCCGAGCCGGCCGGCGGCGGCCGCCTCCGCCAGCCGCCCGTCCGGGATACCCGGGCCGTCGTCCCGCACGGTCACGGTCACCGCCTCCGGCTCCGCCTCCACCAGCACCCACACCGGCGTGTCCACACCACAGTGGACCCGGACGTTGTCCAGAGCGGACCCGATCGCCGCGGCCAGCTCGGTGGCCACCGGCGCCGGCAGCGACACCGGGTCGGCCGGCGCCGAGATCGTCACGTCGGGCGCCGCGAACCGGTTCAGCACCGCCCGCAGGTCCAGCAGATCGCCGGTACGCGGGTCCGCGGCGCCCTCAGCAATCGCCCCGTCCCCGGCCACCAGCGCCCGCAGGGTGGCCTCCTGCTCCCCCGCCAGCCGGCCGAGCCGCGCCGCCTCCCCGCCCAGCTCGGCGCCGCGCCGCTGCACCAGCGCGAGCACCTGCAGCACCGAGTCGTGGATCCCGCGGGCCAGCCGCTCCCGCTCCCGGGTCGCGGCCTCCAGCTCGGCGGCCCGCTGCAGCCGCTGCTCGGCCTGCACCGCCAGCCGCGCCACGTACCCCATGATCAGCCCGGCCAGCAACAGCAGCACCGAGGCGTTCAGGTAGCTGACCGCCGCGTCCGAGAACATCCCCCCGCCGCCGCCGCGGACCGCGATGTCGACCCCGCCGACCACCAGCGCGGCCACCGCGCCGGCCCGCCGGCCGGCGTAGACCGCCCAGGCGACCACCGGAGCGGCCACCCACGCCATCGGCAGGGTGGCGGCACCGCTGCGCATATCCTCCGGCCCGACCACCCAGTAGCTGACGGCCAGCGCCCCGACCGCCGCCGCCAGGTCGGCGGCGAGCAGCGGCCACCGGCGCCGCCGCGGGAGCGCGTACGCCCAGGTGGCGAACCCGGTCCAGACCGCCATGCCGGCCAGCACCAGCCACCCGAGCGCCGGGTGCGCGTACCCGGGGAACCGGGTGGCGACCAGGATCGTCACGTACCCGAGGGCGCCCACCCGGAACACCGCGAGCGCCCGCCACAGCAGGCCCACCAACCCCATCCGGCGATCCTGCCACGCTAGCCTGTCCCGGTGAGGGGCCTGGTGAAGAAGCTCCTGTACGGGCGGCGGTACGACCACGTCCCGTGGCCGCAGCGGGTCTACCTGCGCCCCGGTGAGCGGCGGGTGCGCCGGGTGCAGCGGGCGTGGCGGCACTGGCGCCGCCCGGTGGTGCCGCTGGCCGACTTCCAGGCCGCCGTCCCGCTCGACGAGATCGAGGAGTTCGTCGACTGTCCGCTGTGCGGCGAGACCCGGCAGCAGCCGCTCTACCGGCCGCGGGACCGGCACGGCAAGTGGGACTACCAGGTGGTCCGGTGCCCGGGCTGCGGCTTCCTCTACCGGAACCCGAACATCCGGCCGGAGCGGCTGGGGGACCTGTACGCGACCGGCTACAGCCGCTTCCTGACCGGCCGGTACGCGGACCACCGGCACCGCCGCTACCGGGTGACCATGGACGCGGTGGCCCCGATCTTCGAGTCCGGCCAGGGGCGAAGGTTGCTCGACTTCGGGTGCGGTGCCGGGCTGTTCCTGGAGCTGGCCGAGCGGCGCGGGTTCGAGTGCTTCGGGGTGGACCTGTCGCCGGACTCGGTCGCCCAGGCCCGCGACCGGCTGGCCGGGTCGACGGTGTTCCACGGTTCGCCGGCCGACGTGCCGGAGATCGCCGCCGGCGGGTTCGACCTGGTGACCATGTGGTCGGTGCTGGCCCACCTGCCACGGCCGGTCGAGGACCTGTCGATGCTGCGCGGGCTGCTGCGCGACGACGGGGTGCTGGTGATCCTGACCGTGAACGCCGGCTCGCTGCATCTGGCCGGGATGGGCAGTCGCTGGCAGGGCTTCACCCGCAACCACCTGATGTTCTACAGCCGGGACACGCTGCCCCGGCTGCTGCGGCTGGCCGGGTTCGGGGCGGTCGGCTTCGCCCCGTTCTACGGCGACGAGACCGCGGCCGGCGAGAGCGCGCTACCGCCGGCCCAGCTGGCCCGGCTGCGCCGCCGGGTGGCGGCTACCGACGGCGGGCACATGCTGGTGGCGGTCGGCTTCGCGACCGGCGCCGCCGCCGACCGGTGGGGCACCCGGCTGCCCGACCTACGCCAGCTCGGGTAGCCCAAGGTCCACACAACTGCCCGGAAGCTGAGGTATCGGACCGGCTGTCCCAACACAGCTTCCGGGCAGTTGTGTGGACCTTGGCCCGCCTCAGGTGCAGGCGGTGCCGTTGAGGGTGAACTGGGTGGGTGCCGGGTCGGCGTCGCCACCCGCCTTGCCGAGCAGGCCGAACTGGACCGACCGGCCGGGCGGGATGGTGGCGTTCCAGGGCCGACCTGTCGCGGTCACCTCCGGGCCGGTCTGGCGGACCGCGGCGCCGATGCCGACCAGCACGCGCTGGCCGGCCGGGAACGACCACGCCAGCGTCCAGCCCTCGACCGGCTCCGGGCCGGTGTTGTGGACCACCACGGCGGCGGCGAAGACGCCGGGCAGCGACCGGACGGCGTGGTAGTCGACGGCGCAGCCGGGCAGCGCCGCGTCGCCCAGGTCGGCCAGGAACGAGGCGTTCCAGGCCATCGTGGAGTTCCAGTTGATGGTCAGCTCGTTGGTCGACCACGAGTCGATGTGGTCGATGTAGCAGAACTGCGGCGGGCAGCCCTGCAACCGCTGCTGCGCGACCGGGTCCTGGATGGACGAGTTCGGCCCGCCGGCCAGCGTCCCGTCCGGCGGGTGCGGCAGGCTCGGGTCGAGCTGGTGCGCGTACCACCGGCTGTGCTGGTTCTCCGAGGCCACTGTGCCGTAGCCGGTCAGATAGGACTGGTTCAGCGCGTTGCGCCCCAGCAGGTAGTCGATCCCGGTCAGCGCGCCGTCCCGGAACCGCTGGTCCCCGGTCAGGTCGAAGGCGGTCGCCAGTACCGCCAGGTTGTTCAGCACCAGGTTGTTGGAGCCCCAGTCGAACCGCCCACTGGTCGGCGCGTACGCCAGCCCGTACGGGTGCGCCTGCAGGGTGGCCAGATAGTCCTCGGCGGCGGCCACCACCGAGGCGCGCACCTGCTCCCGGCCGGGCAGCTCGTTCGGGACGGTGGCCAGCTGCAGCCGGCCCAGCGGCGCGGTCCACCGCCAGTCGAACCCCTCGGGGCGGAAGGCGTCCCCGGTGTGCAGCGGCGAGGTCAGCACCGCGTCCCGGTAGTCGGCCGCTCCGGTGGTCAGGAACAGCTCGGCGGCGGCCCAGTAGAACTCGTCGGCGACCACGTCGTCGGTGTACCCGCCGCCGCCCTCGTTCTCGGCCAGCGCCAGCCGGTCCGGGTTGGCGACCGCCGCGTCCCAGGCGGTCTCGGCGGCGGCCCGGCACCGGCCGGCGAACCCGCTGTCGTAGGGCGCGAACAGCCGGGCACACTGGGCGCCGACCGCGGCCAGGTTCAGGGTGGCGGCGGTGGACGGCGGGTGCAGGAAGCGCGGCTGCGGGTCCAGGTGCGGCAGCAGCGGCAGCCCAGTCCAGGCCACGTCGTGCACCTTGTGGTGCGCCATGCCGGCCAGCGGCTCGCCGTCGGGCACCTGCATGGACAGCAGGAACTCGATCTCCCAGCGGGCCTCGTCCAGCACGTCCGGCACGCCGTTGCCCTGCTCCGGGATGGACAGTGAGCCGTCCCCGAGCGCGTCTGGCGAGCCGGTCGGCGCGAGCGTCGCCCGCTCCCAGATATTCATCACCTGCCAGGCGGAGATGCCGCCGTTGACCACGTACTTGCCGTGGTCGCCGGCGTCGTACCAGCCACCGGACACGTCCAATGTGTAGTCACAGGTGCCCTGGAAGCAGGGCACCGCCAGGTCGCCCTGGTTGGGCGCCATCCCGACGTGCCCGGCCGGCCGGGCGTACCCGGACGCCAGCGGGTCCAGGATCTCCAGCCCGCTGCGCTGGGTGTAGTAGAGCGCCAGGGCGTCGGTACGCAGCGGCTGGTAGATCCCGCCGTCGATGGCGAACGGGTACGAGGTCTCGCCGTCGGCGGTCAGCGTGAAGCCGGCACCGGTCGCGCTCACGCCGGAGAAGTCGACCGTATGCACAGTCTGGTCGGAGGTCGGGTCCAGCCCGGCCGGCGCGGTCTGGCCGGTGGCCAGCACCGTCCCGGCGGCGTCCCGCAGCTCCCAGGGCAGCGCCTCGGTGGCGCCGGTGACCACGGTGGCGTGCTTGGGGCCGTGCGGCAGGTAGCCGACCTGGTTGACCCGGACCCGCGGGCCGGTCTCCGGGGTGAAGTCGGGCGGCGGGGCGCCGCCGGTCAGCGACACCCGGTCCAGGCAGAACGTCCAGGGCTCGGCCTGGCCACCGATCTGGAACGCCACCTGGGCATCGTCCCAGTCCACGGTGGAGGTGAACCCGAACTCGAAGGTCTGCGGGTCCGGCCCGAGCAGCGGCCGCTCGTCGAGCTGGGTGGGGAACGGGTCGACCGGCTGCTGCACCAGCGCCCGGACGGTCACCGGGCGGCTGGCGCTGGCGGTGACCGCGAACCGGTAGCTCTCGCCGGCCTGCAGCGGAAGGTTGTCCTGCCCGATGATCGCGTCCCACGGGTTGGTGGTGCCGCCGGGCACCTCGGTGCACAGCTGGCCGTCGGCCGCGCCGGCGGCCAGGTTCCCGGTCCACCACCAGGGGGCGGTGCCGTCCGTGAAGTCACCGTTGACGATCAGCTCCGGCGGGTCGTCCTGGGCGTGGGCGGGAGCGCCGACCGCGAGGGTGATGGTGAGGGTCGTCGCCGCCAGGCTCGCGGCGAGCACCCGCAGCTGGATAGTCACGTGACCGACCTCCCGGAGACGGTAGCCTCGGGAGCGCTCCCAGGACCGCCTGCCACCCAGGTTGGCAGCCCGGCACCCAGAAGTCAACAGTCGGGACGTTTCAATCTCAAACCCGGACACGGTTGCTGTGGAAGCGCTCCCATGCAACAATGCCGACATCACCGCGGGAGCCACGCACGCGGTCCGCGCCGAGGGCACCGGCGAACCGCCGGCTGGCGCGTCCGACCGCCGGCCGGCCCTGTCCGGACCGGCGACCCCGCCCCCGCGTACCGGACCTTCGGTTTCTGGATCTCCGGTCAACCGCAAGGAGTCACCATCATGAAGTTCCCTCTCAGCTCCTCCGGCCGGCGCCGGCTGCTGGCCGCCGCCAGCGCCGGCGCGCTGGTCGTCGCCGGCCTGGTGGCCGTGGCAGCTCCCGCCCACGCCGCGGTCGCATGCCAGGTCGGCTACCAGCCGACCTGGGACAACGGCGGCGGGTTCGGCGCCGACGTCACTCTCACCAACCTCGGCGACCCGGTCGACGGCTGGAGCCTCACCTTCGCCTTCCCCGGCAACCAGCAGGTCACCCACGGCTGGACCGCGGTCTGGAGCCAGGCCGGCCCGACCGTCACCGCCCGCAACGAGAGCTGGAACGCCAGCCTCGGCACCGGCGCCAGCCTCACCGCCGGCTTCAACGGCAGCTACACCGGCAGCAACCAGCCGCCCAGCCAGTTCTTCCTGAACGGCGTCGAGTGCACCGGCGATCCCGGTGGCGGGGGTGGGGACCCGGCGATCCTGGCCGACCCCGGCTCGCTGGCGGTCCCGGAGGGCGGCTCGGGGCAGGTCACGTTCTCGCTCAGCGAGGCGCCGGCCAGCGCCGTGACGGTCTCGCTCGGCGCGACCGGCGACCCGAACATCAGCGCCGCGCCGGTCTCGCTGTCGTTCGACAGCGGCAACTGGGACACCGGGCTGGCGGTCACGGTCAACGCGGCCGAGGACGATGACCAGACCAGCGGCACCGCCACCCTGACCGCCACCGCCGCCGGCCACCAGCCGGCCTCGGTGGCGATCACCGAGATCGACAACGATCAGCCGCCCGGCGGCGGGTCCCGGGTCGACAACCCGTACCTCGGGGCCGATGTCTACGTCAACCCGGACTGGCGGGCGGCCGCGCAGGACGGCGGGGCGCCGGCGTCCATCTTCAACCAGCCGACCGGGGTCTGGCTGGACCGGATCGCCGCGATCGAGTCCGGATCGGCCGGCTCGAACGTGATGGGCCTGGCCGACCATCTGGACGCGGCGCTGGCCCAGGACGCGGCCAACGGCGCCACCCCGCTGGTGTTCCAGGTCGTGATCTACAACCTGCCCGGCCGGGACTGCGCCGCGCTCGCCTCCAACGGCGAACTGGGCCCGAACGACCTGCCGATCTACCAGAGCGACTACATCGACGTGATCGCCGGGATCATGAGCCGGCCACAGTACGCGGACCTACGGATCGCGACGATCATCGAGATCGACTCGCTGCCCAACCTGGTGACCAACACCAGCGGGCAGCCGGGCGCGACCGCGCTGTGCGACCAGATGCTGGCCAACGGCGGCTACGTCAACGGAGTCGGGTACGCGCTGGGGACGCTGGGCGCGATCCCGAACGTGCACAACTACGTGGACGCGGCACACCACGGCTGGATCGGCTGGGACAGCAACTTCAACCCGACCGCCGACATCATCCTGCAGGCCGCGAACGCGAACGGGGCGGAACCGTCCGATGTGCACGGCTTCATCACCAACACCGCCAACTACTCAGCGCTGACCGAGCCGTTCATCGACATCAACGGGACGGTCAACGGGCAGCAGATCCGGCAGTCGGCCTGGGTCGACTTCAACCAGTTCAACGACGAGCAGCCGTTCGCCCAGGCGTTCCGGAACCGGCTCGACCAGATCGGGTTCGCCGCGGACGTCGGGATGCTGATCGACACCTCCCGCAACGGCTGGGGCGGTGCCGCCCGGCCGACCGGCCCGAGCGACTCGACCGACCTGAACACGTTCGTGAACGAGTCCCGGATCGACCGCCGGATCCACAAGGGAAACTGGTGCAACCAGTCCGGCGCCGGGCTCGGTGAGCGCCCGCAGGCCGCACCGGCGCCCGGCATCGACGCCTACGTCTGGATCAAGCCCCCGGGCGAGTCCGACGGGTCCTCCGAGCCGATCGACAACGACGAGGGCAAGGGCTTCGACCAGATGTGTGACCCCACCTACCAGGGCAACGCGCGCAACGGCAACAGCCCGTCCGGGGCACTGCCGGACGCACCGCTGTCCGGTCACTGGTTCCAGGCCCAGTTCGACGAGCTGCTCGCCAACGCCTGGCCGCCCGTGTCCTAAGAGCGCGTCGATCATGGAGTTTCCTGTGCGACACGCGCAGGGACCTCCATGATCGACGCCACCCTGCCGCCCCCGGACTCGACACCCACCACCGGTCGTTACAGTGCCGCTGATTTCACGAAGTTGTGAATCAGCACAAAGGTGTACGATGTGTGCAGTGTCCGCTGGTCGGAGGGAGGTCGGCGTTGGCTGCCGCACCGCGCACGGCGCCCCCCGGCACGCGGGACCAGGACGCCGGCCGGGAACCCATGCTCCGGTTCGTCGAGCGGTTCGCGATGGCGCTGGCCAACATCGGGCTGGCCCGGATGCCGGCCCGGGTGTTCGCGTACGTGCTCGCTGACGACGCCGAGCGGTACACGGCGGCGGAGCTGGCCAGTGCGCTGCAGGTGAGCCCGGCGGCGATCTCGGGAGCGGTGCGGATGCTGGTGCAGGCCCGGCTGATCGGCAAGGAACGGGAGCCCGGAGCGCGGGTCGACACCTACCGGGTCTACGACAGCGACCTCTGGCACACCATCACCATGCAGCGGGAGCAGCTGATCGAGCCGTTCGAGCAGCTCGCCGCCGAGGGTGCCGAGCTGCTCGGCCCGGACACGCCCGGCGGCCGGCGGATGCGGGAGACCCAGGAGTTCTACGCGTTCATGCGCCGCAAGCTGTCGGGCCTGCTGGAGGAGTGGCAGGAGCACAAGCGCGCCGGGTTCGGCGAGCCGGGCTGAGGACCCAGGTCCGAAACGCACCCGGACCCCAGCCGGTGGATCATCCCGACCGCCCCGCCGATCTGACACCGCACCGCCGCCGGCTCACTTGGTATCGAGATCGCGGCGCCGGAACCCGGCCAGCCCGGCGCCCGCCAGCCCGGCGGCGATCACCGTGAGGACGACCAGCGGAGTCCAGGCAAGGTCGTCGAGCGGCAGGCGGGAGACGTGCTCAAGCGGCGACAGGTTGTGCACCCACTGCGGCAGATCCATGATCGGGCCGAAGAACCCGATGATCATCCCGAAGCCGAGCACCGCCCAGGTCGCGCCGGTGGCGCTCGGCAGGAAGCCGAACAGCAGCGCCGCGATCGCCAGGATGACCAGCAGGGCCGGTGCGTACACGAGGTGTGACGCCGTGGTGTCCAAGACATAGCCGGCGTCGCCGACCGAGATGGCGGTGGCGGTGCCGATGGCGAGCCCGACCAGGAGCAGCAGCCCGACCGCACCCGCCGCCAGCACCCCCAGATAGCCGCCGAACCATGCCCAGCGGCTGGTCGCGGTGGCCAGCACCGGTTCGACCCGGCCTCTGGTCTCCTCCCCCCGCAAGGTCTGCACGCCGAGGATCACGAAGACACCGACCAGGATCGCGTCGAAGAGTCCCATGGTGCTGACGTAGCCGTCGAGCATCCGGGTCGGGTCGCCGCCAAGGACGTCGACCATCTCCTCCGGAAGATCCTCGTACGAGTCGACGATCGGCTTGGTGATCCCGCCGTACACCGCCCCGAGCGCGACCAGCGCCGAACCCCATCCGATCAGGCTGGCCCGCTGAAGCCGGAACCCGAGCGCGACCGGCGTCCGGAGCCACGGCGCCGCCTCCGGGTGACCGCGCCGCGCCGCGACAAGTCCGGCGCCGACGTCCCGGCGGCCCGACAGGAGGTAGCCGGCCGCCGCGGCGGCCGCCGCGAAGCCGACGGAGAGCGCGAGCGGCCACCAGCGACCGTCCACGTAGGCCCGGGTCTGCTGGGACCAGGCGAGCGGGGAGAACCACGACAGTGCACTGCCGCCCTCGGTGATCATGTCGCCCGCGGCGCGGATGACGTACGCGGCACCCAGCGCGGCACCGGCCAACCCGGACGCGGCGCGGGAGTACTCGGTGACCTGCACGGTGAGCGCGGTGACTCCGGCGAACGCCAGCCCGACCGCGCCGACGCCGGCACCGAACAGCAGGGCGTCACTTGTGTCGAGGTCTGCGCCGGCCATCGCGCCAGCGATGAGGAGCGACAACCCGACGTTCGCGGCGAGCGCCACGATCAAGGTCGCGCTCAGCTGGGCGTGCCGTCCGACCACACTGGCCCGGACCAGCTCCGCCCGGCCGGTCTGCTCCTCCACCCGGGTGTGCCTGGCGACCAGCAGGATGTTCATCAGCGCCACCGCGAGCAGGAAGTACAGCCCGTACACGCCGACGATGACCGACTCGATGGTGGGGTTGTCCAGACCGTAGCCGGGACCGGAGAGCAAGGCGCCGACCGCACCTTCGGTGAACTGGCTGACGACCCGCAGATCGTCCGGGGTCTGGTAGAGCTGAGGCAGCGCGGCTCCATAGTAGAACACGAAGATCGTGATGCCCAGCAGCCAGGCGGGCAGCTTGATCCGGTCCCGTCGCAGGATGAACCGGATCAGTCCTCGGGTGCCGGTCAGGGGGTTGCCGCGCGCAGGGGTCGCGGTGGCGTGCGCGGGTTCCCGGGTGAGGGTGGTCATCGGTTGTCTCCGTCGTCCTTGCTGTCGCCGGCCGCGCCGTTGCCGGCCGCGGCGAGCTCGTCGCCGTAGTGGCGCAGCATCAGCTCCTCCAGCGTCGGCGGGTGGCTGGTCAGGCTGCGGATGCCGAACTGGCTCAGTGCCTTCACCGCGCCGTCCAGGTGCTGGCCGTCGACCGCGAACCGGACCCGCCCGTCGCCGGCTTCCAGGTTGTGCACGCCGGGCAGCCGGTCCAGCCCGGTGGCCGGCGAGGTGGTGTCCGCCTCGATGGTGGTCCGGGTCAGGTGGCGCATCTCGGTCAGCGTGCCGGACTGCACGACCTTCCCCAGCCGGATGATGCTGATCTTGTCAGCGAGCTTCTCCACCTGCGCTAGGATGTGGCTGGACAGCAGCACCGTGCGCCCCTCGGCCTTCATCTGGTTGATGACGTCCTGGAACACCACCTCCATCAGCGGGTCCAGCCCGGCGGTCGGCTCGTCGAGCAGCAGCAGCTCCGCGTCCGAGGCGAGTGCCGCGACGATCGCGACCTTCTGCCGGTTGCCCTTGGAGTAGGTGCGGCCCTTCTTCCGGGGGTCGAGATCGAACCGCTCGACCAGCTCGGCCCGGCGGGCCTGGTTCAGCCCGCCGCGCAGCCGCCCGAGCAGGTCGATGGCCTCGCCACCGGTGAGGTTCGGCCACAGCTCGACGTCGCCGGGCACATAGGCCAGCCGGCGGTGCAGCGCGACCGCGTCCCGCCACGGGTCGCCGCCGAGCAGGTTGGCCCGCCCGGAGCTGGCGCGCAGCAGCCCGAGCAGGACCCGGATGGTGGTGGACTTGCCGGCTCCGTTCGGACCCAGGAACCCGTGGACCTCGCCGGCCTGGACGGTCAGGTCCAGCCCATCGAGGGCGCGGGTCGACCCGAACGTCTTCACGAGCCCGGACGTGGCGATGGCAGCAGTCATGCCGGCCAGCGTATCAGCTTCTTCATAGATTTGTGAAGAACATAGAGATTATGATGTTGGTATCGTCAACAGGAGAGGAGGTACGCGGTGACGGCGACCGACCAGGCCCGCCGCGCGGACGTGCTGCTGCGGTTCGTCGAGCGGTTCGCGCTGGTGCTGACCGACTCCGGGCTGCCCCGAATGCCCGCCCGGGTGTTCGCGTACGTGCTGGCCGACGACGCCGAGCGCTACACCGCCGCCGAGCTCGCCGCCGGCCTGCGGGTCAGCCACGCCGCGATCTCCGGCGCGGTCCGGCACCTGGTGCAGCTCGGCTACCTGGCTCGGGAGCGGGTGCCGGGGCACCGCACCGACTCGTACCGGATCTACGACAACGACGTCTGGGGCAGCATCATCCTGCAGCAGGACCGGGTGCTCGAGGGGTACGAGCAGGTGGCGGCCGAGGGCGCCCAGCTGCTGGACGCCACCCCCGGCGGCCGCCGGCTGCGCGAGACGCAGGAGTTCTTCGCGTTCATCCGAGCCGAGCAGCCCCGGCTGATCGCCCGCTGGCAGGAGCGCCGGCGCGGGCTGCGGGACGCCGCCACCGCCAGCTAGCCGCGTGGTGTTTCTGGTGCTTATCCAGGATACGATTGGCGGCGTGAACGGTGGTGTCGATCACCGATCCGGGTTGCTGACGACCGGGCAGGCAGCGGCCCTGCTCGGTGCGTCCCGGCAGCATGTCGTGGACTTGTGCAACCGGGGAGTGCTGCCCTGCCTGACCACCGGGCAGCACCGCCGGATACCGCGGGCCGCGGTGGAGCAGCTCGCCTTCGGCACCACCCCCGACCGGAAGCTGACCCGAGACCAGGAACGCTCGCTCTGGCTGCACCGGGTAGTCGCCGGCAAGCTCGCACTCGACCCGGATGCCGGGCTAGCGCTGGCCCGTGCCAACCTGGCTCGGCTCGGCGATGGCCCCGCCGGCCGGTCCGGTCCGTGGCTGGCCGGGTGGGCGGCGGTGCTTGATCTGGGGCCGACCGCGGTGCTGGACATGCTCACGTCCCGGGATGAACATGCGGTGGAGCTGCGGCAGAACTCTCCGTTCGCCGGGCTGCTCACCGAGCCCGAGCGGCAGGCGGCACTGGCTGCGTTCCGCCGGCATGGATCCAGCGGACGCGAAGCCGACCGGCCCGCCGCATGACGCGAGAGCAGCTGGAGCACGTGCTGCGAGCCGCCTCGACGATCGCCGCCGAGCCGGACGTTGACCGGCACTGGCTGACCAGGCCGCGGGGCGCAACCGGGGCAGCCGGCGTCGCGTGTGACGTGGCGTGACAATGGTGCGGGCCGGCGCCAGAGCAGCCAGGTGAGGTGCCCGCAGCCAACAGGGTGAGCAGACCGTCCCTATCGGGTCGGTGAATGCCTTGCCGCCCGCCGCTCAACTGCGCAGCTGCGCGTTGAGCCGTGCGGCCTGTCGCGTGAGGTGGTCGCGTTCGGGGAGGTTGGGCGCTGATCGGGCGGCTTCGGCGTAGAGCCGTGCTGCGGTGACTGGGTCACCGTCACGCTCGTGTAGGTACGCCGCGACTGCGGTGTGGCGGGGCAGGGCGGGGTCGAGCCCCGCCAGGGCGGCCAGGCCGGCCCGCGGGCCGTCGGCCTCGCCGACCGCGACGGCCCGGTTGAGGCGGGCCACCGGGCTGTCGGTGAGGCGCACCAGTTCGTCGTACCACTCGACGATCTGCACCCAGTCGGTCTCCTCGGCCGTGCGGGCGTCGGCGTGGAGCGCGGCGATGGCGGCCTGGGCCTGGAACTCGCCCAGGCGGTCGCGGGTGAGGGCTGCTTGGAGCACGTCGACGCCCTCGGCTATCAGGCGGGTGTTCCACAGGCTGCGGTCCTGTTCGGCAAGAGGCACGAGCCTGCCGTCGGGGCGGGTCCGTGCCGGGCGCCGTGCGTGGTGGAGCAGCATGAGCGCGAGCAGGCCCGCGACCTCCTCATGGTTGGTCTTGGCCGCCAGCTGGCGAGTGAGCCGGATCGCCTCGCCGGCGAGGTCGACGTCGCCGGAGTAGCCCTCGTTGAAGACCAGGTAGAGCACGCGCAGCACGGTGGCGACGTCACCGGGCTGGTTGAACCGGACGCCCGAGACGGTCCGCTTGGCCCGGCTGATCCGCTGGGCCATGGTCGCCTCCGGCACGAGGTAGGCCTGCGCGATCTGTTTCGTAGTCAGGCCGCCGACTGCGCGCAGCGTGAGCGCGACGGCCGAGGCCGGTGTCAGGGATGGGTGAGCGCACAGGAAGTACAGCTGGAGGGTGTCGTCCACCGCCACGCTTGGCCCAGGCACCGGCTCGTCATCGACGCGTACCTCGCGGTGCTGTCGGGAGGTATCGGAGCGGGCGGCGTCGAGGAACTTACGCCAGGCCACGGTGACCAACCAGGCCTTGGGGTCTCGCGGCGGGTCGTCCGGCCAGACGCGCACGGCCTCGACCAGGGCGTCCTGCACGGCGTCCTCGGCCGCCGCGAAGTCAGCTCCGCGACGGACGAGGATCCCGATCACGGTGGGGGTGAGGGCCCGCAGCAAGGCCTCGTCCACCGTGCGTCACTCCGTGATGGTCGAAGGCACGCCATAGAACGGGCGCACCTCGAGCCACTCGTGGATCGGCTTCCCACCCGCGCCCGGAGCCGCGGACAACTCGCCGGCCAGCTCGAGCGCCCGCTCGTGGGTCTCGACGTCGATCACCATCCAGCCGGCGATCAGGTCCTTGGTCTCCGCGAACGGGCCGTCGGTGACCGGCGGCCGGCCCTCGCCGTCGTAGCGCACGAACGTGCCCTCCGGGGAGAGCGCCTGACTGTCAACGAACTCGCCGGTGCCCTCGAGCCGAGCGGCGAAGTCCCGCATGTACTGCACGTGGGCCGAAACCTCATCCGGCGTCCACTGCTCCATCGGCACGTCGTTGACCGATGCCGGCGCGCCCCGGTAGTGCTTGAGCAGCAGGTACTTGGCCATCATGTTCTCCTTAGTGCGGTACGGCCCATTATGGCCGTGTTCACTCCGGGGACGGAGCCGCGCTCGGGTTCTCGACATCCCACCGCGACATTTCCTGGCGGACTTCAAAGACTCCGCGCACTCCGAGGCGCCACAGATGGGCACAGGGAGCCGCTTCGCGTCCCAGGCGCTCAGGCGCGCTGACGCTCGTCCCGCTGCCGGGCCAGCTCCTCGACCGCGCTCGGCAGAGTCGTCTCGAAGTCGATCAGCTTCGCCCACGTCGGGGTCACGACGATCCGGACCATGCCGTCGTAGAGCGAACGGATCTCGGTCTCCCAGTGGACCCGTTGCTCGGGCGTCATCTCGTAGGTGCCGTTCATCTGGAGATACTCGTCCGGGATGCCATCGACGTAGTCCAGTTCGGCCCGACCGCGGATGAGCAGGATCTTGGGTGGGTGCACCTCGGTGTCGATCGTCAGGGCGACCGTCGGGTTGTGGCGCAGGGATGGGAGCTTCGGGGCGTTCTTCGAAGTGCACATGACGATCTCCGAGCCGTTCCAGGTGAACGCGATCGGGACATTGCGGGGTGTGCCGTCCTTGGCGACGTAGGCCAAGCGGGTCAGGTCGCGGGCCAGCAGTTCCTGGCTGATCGGTCGGTTCAGAACCGCTGAAATCTCGTTCGGCTGCACGGTTATCCCTCTCATTGTCGTTTTCTTGGTTCCGCCCAGCGTCCCATCGGGCTTGCGTGCTCGACGGTGGTGCCTGATGGTCGTGGCCGCTGGTGTCCCTGGGACGGAGCCAGCGCCACATTCTCGACACCCGGAAGCGTGCTGAGTTCTAGGACCTGCTTCTGGCCGTCACCGCCCTGGGGCGCCCACACCACCGAACGAGAACCCGCCCGCACGCACGCAAGCCGATCCGCTTACGGACTGGTGTGGCCGACGTACGCCCTGGCCGCCTGCGGGAGACGATCCAGCGCGGGGTGGCCGGGCCGGATGGCGCCGCCCTGCGCGACCGCGCCGAGCACCAGCTCCGGGGACGGCTGGCACGGCATCTCCGGGCTGGCCCTGCCGGACGGCTACCAGGTGAGCGAGCGGAGCGGTGACACCGACCGGCTGCGGGTGGCGTGGCGGGCCACCGACGATCAGGACGACCCGGACCACGAGGGGTTGGTATCGGTGGACCGGGATGGCGCTCGAACCCGTTGATGGGTGACTTGAGCCACACTGACCGGATCCGTCCCAGCTGGCGGATTGGCGACCAGCCGTGGTGGTCTGGCGGGCGTAGGCTCGGGGGTGTAGAAATCTAAGTGCGGCTGCCGCAACTGCGAGGAGGTCATCTCGACGTGGCCAAACAGGTCCGCCAACTGGATCGGGTGGTCATCCGGTTCGCTGGGGACTCCGGCGACGGCATGCAGCTCACCGGTGATCGGTTCACCTCCGAAACCGCTCAGCTCGGCAACGACATCTCCACCCTGCCGAACTTCCCGGCCGAGATCCGCGCCCCCGCCGGCACCCTCCCGGGGGTCTCCAGCTTCCAGGTGCACTTCGCCGACACCGACATCCTCACCCCCGGCGACGCGCCGAACGTACTTGTCGCGATGAACCCGGCCGCGCTCAAGGCCAACCTCGCCGACCTCCCCCGCGGTGCCGACATCATCGTCAACACCGACGAGTTCAGCAAACGAAACCTCGCTAAAGTCGGGTATACCGCCAGCCCGCTGACCGACGGCTCACTGGACGGGTACGCGGTGCACGAGGTCGGCCTCACCAGCATGACCGTGGCCGCCTTGTCCGACCACGCGATCTCGAAGAAGGACGCCGAGCGGGCCAAGAACATGTTCGCGCTCGGGCTGCTGTCCTGGCTCTACTCCCGGCCGTACGAGTCGACTCTGACCTTCCTGGAGCGCAAGTTCGCCGCCCGGCCGGAGCTGGTGGCGGCGAACACCGCCGCGTTCAAGGCCGGGTGGAACTTCGGTGAGACCACCGAGGACTTCTCGGTGCAGTACGAGGTGGCGCCGGCCGACCTGCCGGCCGGGCACTACCGCAACATCACCGGCAACGTGGCGCTGGCGCTCGGGATCGTGGCCGCCGGGGTGCGCTCCGGGCTGCCGGTCTTCCTCGGCGCCTACCCGATCACCCCGGCCTCCGACATCCTGCACGAGCTGAGCAAGCACAAGCGGTTCGGGGTCACCACGATGCAGGCCGAGGACGAGATCGCGGCGGTCGGGGCGGCGCTGGGTGCCGCGTACGGCGGGGCCTTGGGGGTGACCACCTCCTCCGGCCCCGGGGTGGCGCTCAAGAGCGAGACGATCTCCCTGGCGGTGGCGCTGGAGCTGCCGCTGCTGATCGTGGACGTGCAGCGGGCCGGCCCGTCCACCGGGATGCCGACCAAGACCGAGCAGGCCGACCTGCAGATGGCGCTGTACGGGCGGCACGGCGAGGCGCCGGTGGCGGTGGTGGCGCCCCGGTCCCCGTCGGACTGCTTCGACACCGCGCTGGAGGCGGCCCGGATCGCCCTGACCTACCGCACCCCGGTGGTGCTGCTGTCCGACGGTTACCTGGCCAACGGCTCCGAGCCGTGGCTGCTGCCGGACGTGGCCAGCCTGCCCGACCTGCGGGTGGAGTTCGCGGACGCGCCGAACGCGCCGAACGGCGACGGGTTCCTGCCCTACCTGCGCGACCAGGAAACCCTGGCCCGGCCGTGGGCGATCCCGGGCACCCCCGGGCTGCAGCACCGGATCGGCGGGCTGGAGAAGGCCGACCGCACCGGCGACATCTCGTACGACCCGGCAAACCACGACCTGATGGTCCGCACCCGGGCCGCCCGGATCGAGGCGATCCGGGTGCCGGACGTCGAGGTGGAGGACCCGGACGGCGGCGCGCAGGTGCTGGTGCTCGGCTGGGGCTCGACCTACGGCCCGGTCGGTGCGGCCTGCCGGGCGCTGCGCTCGCGCGGGCACGCGGTGGCCCAGGCCCACCTGCGCCACCTGGCGCCGCTGCCGGCCAACCTGGGTGCGGTGCTGAGGCGGTACGAGAAGGTGGTGGTCCCGGAGGTGAACCTCGGCCAGCTGGCGCAGCTGGTCCGCGGCCGTTACCTGGTCGACGCGATCAGCTACAACCAGGTGCGCGGGCTGCCGTTCACCGCCGCCGAGCTGGAGGGCATGCTGGAGGAGGTGGTCAAGAATGCCTGACCCGGTGCCGGTGTCGTTGACTACCAAGGACTTCAAGTCCGACCAGGAGGTCCGCTGGTGCCCCGGCTGCGGGGACTACGCGATCCTGGCCGCGGTGCAGTCGTTCATGCCGGAGCTGGGCATCCCGCGGGAGCGGACCGTGTTCGTCTCCGGGATCGGGTGCGCCGCCCGCTTCCCTTACTATCTGAACACGTACGGGATGCACTCGATCCACGGCCGCGCCCCGGCGATCGCGACCGGGCTGTCGACCACCCGGCCGGACCTGTCGGTGTGGGTGGTCAGCGGGGACGGGGACGCCCTGTCGATCGGCGGCAACCACCTGATCCACGCGTTGCGCCGCAACGTCAACCTGACCATCCTGATGTTCAACAACCGGATCTACGGCCTGACCAAGGGTCAGTACTCGCCGACCAGCGAGCTCGGGAAGATCACCAAGTCGACGCCGGCCGGCTCGGCCGACTCGCCGTTCAACCCGCTGTCGCTGGCGCTCGGTGCGGAGGCGACCTTCGTGGCCCGGACCATCGACTCCGACCGCAAGCACCTGCAGTCGGTGCTGCGGGCGGCCGCCGAGCACCACGGGTCGGCGTTCGTCGAGATCTACCAGAACTGCAACATCTTCAACGACGAGGCCTTCGAGCCGCTGAAGAACCCGGCCACCCGGGACGACTACCTGATCCGCCTGGAGCACGGCAGCCCGATCACCTTTGGCGCGCAGGGCCAGTGGTGCGTCATCCACCCGCCCGGCGGGTTCGGGCTGGAGGTGAAGGAGACCGCGTCGGTCGACCCGGCGGAGATCGTCACCCACGACGCCGCGGTCGCCGAGCCGGCGTACGCGTTTGCGCTGTCCCGGTTGCCGGATCTGGATCTGCGGCACACGCCGATCGGGGTGTTCCGGCGGGTGGAGCGGCCCTCCTACGACGCGCTGGTGCGGGAGCAGGTGGCCACCGCGAAGGCGAAGGCGAACGGGGCCAGCCAGGAGGAGCAGCTGGCCGCGGCGCTCGCCAGCGGCGACACCTGGACCATCGGCTAGCGGCCCTAGGGGTTACCCCGCGCGGTGCGTGGCGCGGGTATGGTGTCCCGTGGTCTTCAAGATCTTGGCCCACGGGAGGATGCGATGACCGACGACGCCCGCGGTACGGACGCGCCGACGGACAGCGAGGAGACGACCACCCGGCTGAGCCCGCCGGGGCTGGACGCTACCCCGGAAGCGGGTGCGGTTCCGGGGGATGGGGATCGGGATCGGGTCTGGGTCAACCTCGCCTGGGAGGGCACGCTGCTGGTCCTGCTGGCCGGCGGGGTCGGGTTGTGGTGGCTGCTCGGCGGGACCATCGACCTGTTGCAGGACCCGGACCTGCTGGCCGACCGGATGTACGAGGTGGCGCCGTTCCTGCTGCTCGCGACCGCACTGGCGATGTCGATCCGGGTGCGGGCGGTCAACCTCGCGGTGGGAGCCGTGGCCGGCCTGGCCGCGGTGCTGTTCCTGGAGTGGGAGGGCGAGAACCGGCTGGTCGCGGTGGCGCTGGTGGTGGCCGCCGCGGTCGCCGCTGGGGTGGTCCTGTCGGTGCTGGTCGCGGGGTTGAAGGTTCCCGGCTGGGCGGCCAGCCTGGGGCTGGTGGTGGCGGTGATGGCCACCGCGGCCACGATCGCCGGCTCCGAGCTGGTCCCGGTCGGCGCGTCCGCCAGTGGCCTGCTCGGTGCGGCCCCGGACGCCACCACGGTGTCGGTCACCAGCAGCGGGCTGGCCTGGTTGCTGATCCTGGCGGTGATGGCGGTGTCGGTGCTGGGTGGCATCCTCGGGGTGCTCCCGCCGGTCCGGCGGTGGCTGCAGTCCGCCCGGGAGGCGGCGACCGGACCCGACCGGCGCCGCCGGTCCGCGGCGCTGACCACCGGGGCCGCGCTGCTCGGCTCCTGCCTGCTGGCCGCCGCCGCTGGGCTGCTGCTGGTGGTCCCGTTCGACAGTGGCTTCGGCGGCGTCCGCATCCCGGTCGGTTCGCTGGAGCCGGTGGGGCTCGCGCTGGCGTTCGCGATCGTGCTGCTGGGCGGCACGAGCCTGTGGGGCCGGCGGGGCGGGGTGTTCGGCACGCTGCTCGCGGCGCTGGGGCTGTTCGCGGTGTTCGTTGCCTTCGACGAGTCCGGCTGGGCGGACCAGAGTCATTGGATCACGGTCGGCGCGCTCGGGCTCGGGTTCCTGGTGAGCTGGCTGGTGGAGCTGGCCGGTGGCCGCAGTCCGCGGCTGGCCGCGGGCTCAGATTCGGCGGGGGCGGGTGGTTCGCTCGCGACCGCTGAGCCGGCCGGGACTGCCGACCCGGCCGCCACTCCGGTGCCCGGCGAGTCCGCCGCCCAGCCGGAGCTCCAGCCGGTCAGCGGCGACCGGTAGCTGGACGCCCGGTAGCCGGACGCCCGGGCTGGCCCGGTCCGCGCTCGGCTGCGTCTACTGTGGTCAGCTCGTCCGGGACCTCCTGGTCGACGGAGAGCGCCACCGCGGCGGCCTGGGACAAGCTCAGCCCCGCCCCGTCCACATAGGCAGCATCGAACTTCGGGTCGCCGAGCGCGTCCCGGACCGCCCCCTCCTGCTCGGCCCAGTACCGGTGGAACCCGCCGAGATTGCCCGGCCGGGCACGGTGGGCATGGACCGCACCGAACAGCCGGGCCGCGGTGACGTGGTCGCCGCTGAGCGCGCACCGCACCGCCATCGCGCTCAGCGACTCGCAGGCCCGGGTGAAGAACCCGTACGCCATCCGGGAACGCAGCGCCACCACCAGGTGATCGTGCGCGGCCACCTGGTCACCCCGGGCCAGCGCCACCATCCCGAGCAGCATGTCGACCGAGCGCCGGCCGCGCACCTCCGGGCGCGCCGACTCGGCCGGACGGGCCGCACCGAGCAGCTCGGCCGCCTCGTCGAGCGCACCCCGGCGCCACAGCACGCAGGCCAGGCAGTAGACCGCGAACAGCGCGTCCTCGGTGACGTCGCGCTCGGCCGCCCGGTCGATCAGCTCCCGGCAGGTCTGTTCCGCCTCGGCGTCCCGGCCGAGATCCAGCAGCGACCAGCCCCGGCCGGCCAGCACCCGGGCCAGCAGGCCGGGATCGCCGGACCGGCGCGCCGCCTCCTCCGCGTCGAGCGAGTAGCGGAGCTGCTCGGCGTACTCCCCGTCCGCGCCCGCCTGCAGCGAGTGCACCTGGTACACCCCGGCGAGCTGGCTGTCGGTGATCTGCTCTCCGGTCTCGGCGACCCGCCCGTACAGGCGGAACAGCCACAGCCGGCCCTCCCGTGCCAGCCCCCGTTCCCGCCACCACTGCTCCATCCCCCGCACCAGCTGCTGGCCGAGCCGGCCGCTGCCGCCGGTGACGCACCAGTGCAGCGCACCGCGCACCTCGTCGGCCAGCTCGTCCAGCCGGTAGAGCGACAGGGTGGCGGGGTTGCCGTCCGGGTCGAGCTGGGCCCGGCGCAGGGCGTCCAGCGACCACGCGACATGCCGGTCCCGCGCCGCCTCCTCCTCTCCGGCCGCCGCCAGCGCGCGGGCCGCGTACGACCGGATCGGGTCGAGCATCCGGTAGGTGTAGGTGTACGACGGGGCCCGCTCGGCGGTCGCGGCCGGCGCGGCGTGCAACAGCGACTTGTCCACGAGCACGGTCAGCGCCTGGATCGGGTCGGTGGCGAGCAGCCACTCGGCGGTCGGCAGCTCCACCGGCCCGACGAACACCGACAGCGCCCGCAGCAGCCGGGCGGCTTCCGGCCCCAGGGTGCGGTAGGACCAGCCGACCGTCGCCTGCAGGGTCGCGTGCCGGGCCAGCGCAGGCGGCCCGGCGGTGGCTGCGCCGTCACCTCGACCGACGTCGATCATGTCGAGCAGGTCTCCGGGACTACCGGCCAGCTCGACGTCCAGCCGCTCGGCCAGCTGGCCGGCGCTGACCACCCGCAGCCGGGCGGCGGCCAGCTCCAGCGCCAGCGGCAGCCCGCCCAGCCGGGCCGCGATCCTGACCAGGTGCGGCAGCTCGGCCGGCTCGACCCGGGTCCCGCCCCGGGCGGCGGCGGTACGGTCGGCCAGCAGCGCCACCGCGTCGCCCGGCTCCCCGTCCCCGGCCGGCTCCAGCGACAGTGGCGGGATCCGCCACACCACCTCGCCCAGCAGCCCCAGCGGCTCCCGGCTGGTGGCCAGCACCCGGCCTTCCCGGCCGGCAGCCAGCACGCTGGAGACCATCGACGCGACCGCGCCCACATGGGTGTCACAGGTGTCCAGCACCAGCAGCAGGCGGCGGTGCGCCATGTGTTCGACCAGCGTCTCCAGCACCGGGCGGCCGGGCTCCGGCCGCAGACCGAGCGCTCCGGCCACGGTCACCGCCACCAGGCCCGGGTCGGCCACCGCCGCCAGATCCACGAACCACAGCCCGTCCGGGTACGCGTCGACCAGCGCCCCGGCGACCTGCACCGCCAGCCTGGTCTTGCCCGCTCCGCCGGCTCCGACCACGGTCACGAGCCGGTGCCCGACCAGCAGCTCGGCCAGCCGGGCGAGCTCGTGCTCCCGCCCCACGAAGGAGGTGGTGGTGGCCGGTAGGTTGTGCGGCGGAGCCTCGTCGGTGCGGGGGCGGGGGAAGCCCTGCGCCAGACCCGGTGCGACCAGCTGGAACAGCCGCTCCCGGCCGTCGAACCCGCGCAGCCGGAACAGCCCCAGGTCCCGCAGCCGGGCCCCGTCGGCCAGCGGCGTCGCCTGCTCGGCGGTCGCCGCCGAGCAGAGCACCTGTCCACCATGGGCGGCGGCGGCGATCCGGGCGGCCCGGTGCACCTCGATGCTCGCGTACTCCCCGCCTTCCGGCTCTACCCAGCCACTGTGGAGGCCCATCCGGACCCGGGGCTGGGCGTGCGGCTGGGCCCAGTCGTGGCCGGCCAACGCCCGCTGAGCCGCCCGGCAGGCGGCCAGCGCGGCGGCCGCGTCCGGAAACGCGAAGAAGAAGGAATCACCCTCAGTGAACAGCTCGACACCGCCGGCCGCTCCGAAGGAACGCCGGAGCAACCGCCGATGCTCGTGTAGCACCGGTCGATAGCCCGCACCGAGCAACTGAGCCAGTCTGGTCGAACCCTCGATATCGGTGAAGAGAAACGTGACCAGCCCGCTCGGCATCTCCGTTCCTGCCGACACGAAGTACCCCCCCCCGCCCCCTGGAAGTCGCTACATGGTTTCGCACTGTCACCACCATTCGCATCCTGCGAACGGACAGGTTGGGCAGTCCGAGCCGTCGATCCGTGCGGGAGACCGTGTGCCGGCTCAGATGGCTCTGGGTGGCGTAACGATGCCCGATTGATGACGATGTGGCACGAGTAGCTAGACCTGGTCGGCCGTTCCGTCGAGCTAGCAGTGGCAAGCGCCGCCGCAGCAGCCGCCGCCACCACCACCTCCGGCGGGGCCGGCTGGCTGGGTGGCACGCCCAGCGAGCGAGACGGTCGAGAGCAGCTTCACAGTGTCGTCGTGCCCGCGGGGGCAGTCTGCCGGCTCGCCGGCGGCGCTCATCGGCCGGTCGACCTCGAAGGTATCGCCGCAGGACCGGCAGCGAAACTCGTAGCGGGGCATGGCGCCAGCATAGCGCCGACGGTCCCCCCGGTGCCCTGGTCGTTCCGGCCGGTTTGGGCAATACTCGACCGCATGACCGAGCCGCCCGGCCCTCCAGGCGACGACGACCTCCAGCGCCCGCTCGATGAGTCGGTGTCCCGCACCGGGTCGACGGAGCCGCCAGCCACCGTGCCGGCCTCGCTAAGGCCGGCCGTACCGGCCTCGCCGGCCCAGACCGCTCCGGAGCCGGCGCCGATCCGCCGGCCCAGCCTGGCGCTGAGGCTGTTCCTCGGCCCCGCCCGGGCGGTGTGGGCGGTCCGGCGGCGGTCGGGCCGCGCCGCCCGGTCGCTCGCGCGCTGGACCGGCCGGCCGGCCGGCCGGTTCACGCTGCCGGGGCTGCTGATCGCGGCCTTGCTGGGGGTGGCGCTGGCGACCGGCGCGTTCCTGGTCCCGACCACCGGGCCCGGCCCCGCCGGGGCACCCGGCCCGTCCGGTACCCTGCCCTCCGGAGGCCCGTCCGGCGTCCCCAACCCGAGCACCGCACCGACCGCACCGGCCCCGATCAACACCCCGGGCAGCGTGCCGAGCGGCCAGGGCAGCCCGGCCCAGGCACTGGCCGACTGGGCGGCGCCGATCCAATCGCGTACCGACGTCCCGATGATCGCGCTGCAGGCGTACGGCTACGCCGAGCTGGCCGTGCGATCCACCACCCCCACCTGCCAGCTGACCTGGACCACCCTGGCCGCGATCGGGCGGGTGGAGTCCAACCACGGCAGCAGCGGCGGCGCCCGGCTGCTGGACGACGGCCGCGCGCTCCCGCCGATCATCGGGCTGCCGCTGGACGGGGAGGGCGAGCGGGCGGAGATCACCGACACCGACGGTGGCGCGCTGGACAACGACCTGACCTACGACCGGGCGGTCGGCCCGATGCAGTTCATCCCGGGGACGTGGCAGCTGGAGGCGGTCGACGCCACCGGCGACGGGATCGCCGACGTGCACAACATCCACGACGCCGCGCTGGCCGCCGCCAACTACCTGTGCCGCAGCGGGCGGGACCTGACCACCCCCGGCGGCTGGTGGGCCGCCGTGCTCTCGTACAACAACCTCCAGTCGTACGCGGAGGACGTGTTCGCGGCCGCCAACGACTACGGTCAAGCCAGCCGGGGTGGCGCTGCTTAGCTCCGTCCGCTCCCTCCGCGAGCGCGACCCAGCGTAGCGGCTTCTGCACTTTGTTCCCGTCAGCTCTTCCGTCCGGCAGCCGGAGAGGGCAAGCTGTACGGGTGGCGGTGCGTGAGTGGGACCCGGCGAGCGCGACGGACGCGGAGATCGAGTCGGTGGTGGCGGCACTCAACGAAGTCCTCGCCACCGACCTTCCGGGCGACCCGCACTGGCAGAACACCGGCATGCGGGAATATCTGAGCGAGACGATGCCCGGCGAGCGGCGAGTCTGCTGGCTCACCGACGGCGATCCGCCGGGTCGGGCGACCGGGCACGCCAACCTGCTGCTGCTCGGCGACATCGGGGTGGTGGAGGTGCTGGTGCATCCCGGCGCCCGGCACCAGGGAGTGGGCAGCGCCCTGCTGGACGCCGTGGTGCGGCGCGCCTACTCCGAGGGACTAGCCTCGATCGGGGTGGAGGCGGTCGGCGGTACGCCGGCGATGAAGTTCTGGGAGTCGCTCGGGTTCCGCTGCCCGTATGTGGAGATGCGCAGCGTCCTCGATCTGTCCACTGTCGATCGTGGTAGCGTGCGGGCGATGGCGGCGGCGCCGGACGGCTACCGGGTCGAGTTCCACCCCGGCGGGCTGCCGGACAGCCTGCTGGAGGCGTACGCGGCGGCCAAGGCGTCCCGGCGCGAGGCCGAGTCCGGCGAGCTGGAGCTTCGACCCAGCTCGTACGACGCGCAGCGGCTCGCCGAGAGCCTCACCACCCTGAACCGGCGCGGCATGAAGCCCTATCTGGTGCTGGCGGTGCACGAACCGAGTGGTGCGGTGGCGGCACTGACCGAGGTGGTCACCCCGGCCCAGCACCCCTCCCGCGCCGACCAGTACGACACGATCGTGGCGCCGGCCCACCAGGGACGCGGCCTGGAGCGGACGATCAAGGCCCGGATGCTGACCGAGCTGCGGGCCGTCGAGCCGCGGGTCACCGAGGTGCAGACCTGGAACGCGCTGGCCAACGACCCGATGGCCGAGGTCAACGCCGAGCTCGGGTTCCACCCGGACCGGGAGTGGCGCGAGTACGAGGCCGACGTGCTCGACCTGGTCCGCCAACTCAACACCGCGTCGTAAGCCGAGAACGGGCGGGTC
>WHTQ01000083.1 GCA_009377645.1 Micromonosporaceae bacterium
CAGGTCGGCGCCGGAGAACGCCAGCGCGGCCAGGTAGGAGGTCTCCATCAGCTTCAGCGCCGCCTCCCGGGCGGTCGGGTACGCGTACCCCCGGCCGGTGGTGACGATCCGGTCGGCGAACCGGTACCGCTCGGCCAGCTCCGGCGGCGCTGGGTCGGCCAGCGTCAGTGCGGCCAGCTCCGGCAGCACCGCCAGGGTGGCCCGCTCGGTCGCCGGCAGTGCTCCGTTGCCGGCCCGCACCCCTTCCACCAGCATCAGCAGCGCCAGCAGCTCCGCGGTGTAGGTCTTGGTCGCGGCGACCGCCCGCTCGGGGCCGGCCGCGATGTCGATCGACAGCTCCGCGGTGGTGGCCAGCGTGGAGCCCGGGTCGTTGGTGACCGCGAGAGTCAGCGCCCCGGTCTGGCGGGCCAGCCGGAGCACCTCCACCAGGTCGGGTGAGGTGCCGCTCTGGCTGACCCCGATCACCAGCGCCTGGGACAGGTCGGGTCGGGCGCCGAACACCGTCACGGTGCTGGGCGAGGCGAGCCCGGCCGGCACCCCGAGCCGGATCTCGGCGAGGTAGGCGGCGAACAGCGCGGCGTGGTCCGAGGTGCCGCGGGCGGTCAGCACGACGTGCCGCGGCTGGCGGGCGGCGACCCGGGCCGCCACCGCGGCGATCGCCCGCGCCTGCACCGGATCGGTCAGTCGCGCGTAGACCGCCGGCTGCTCGCCGATGTCCACCGCCATGCCGGTGCCCCTGGTCATATCGGGCCTCCTGGATCCAGATTACGTCGGGTTGCTGGGTTCGGCGTCCGGCGTCGCGGGCAGGTCGAGCCGCAGCGCGTACAGGTCGACTCCCCGCCGCGGGGTCCAGTCCCGCTCCGGGGTGCGGACGAAGCCCAGCCGCTCGTACAGCCGGTGGGCGGTCCTGGCGAAGTCGCGGGTGCAGATCCGCACCGCCCGGCAACCGAGCCGGCCGGCGCGGTCCAGGCAGGCCCGGGCGAGCGCCTCCCCGACCCCGCGGCCCTGCGCAGCCGGGTCGACCGCCAGCATCCGGAACTCCGCCTCCCCCGGCCCGGCCAGCTCCGCGTACCGGCTGCCGGGCAGCACGAACAGCACCGAGCCGACCACCTTCCCGGTCGTCGGGTCGGTGAAGCCCGCGGCATCGCTGGCTTCGCTTGACCGCTCTGACGCGACGGCCACCAGCAGCTCGCCGGCCCCGGCCCGGCCGGCCACGTCGGCCAGCGGCCGCTCGTACGGGTGGCCGGGGGTCACCTGCCAGTCGGCCCGGTAGGCGGAGACGGTCAGCAGCGCGATCGCCGGGTAGTCGGCCGGGGTGGCCGGGCGGACCGTGACAGCGGTCATTCGATGACCGCGATGAGATCGCCTTCCTGCACCACGTCACCCTCGTTGACCGCGAGCTGGGTGAGGGTGCCCTCGGACTCGGCGATCACCGGGATCTCCATCTTCATCGACTCCAGGATGACCAGCGTGTCGCCGTCGGCGACCTGGTCGCCGACGGACGCCACCACCTTCCACACGTTGGCCACCATCTCGGCCTTGATCTCCTCGGCCATCCCCTGCCTCTCTTCACGGGCTGGCGGCGGCGGGTGCCCGGCGCCGTACGCGGATCTGCCGCTATCCAACCACGCCCAGCGGTGTCGGTGCGGTGCCGGCGGCGTCGCCAGGCACGGCCGCTTGACCACCGGCTACGCTGCGCTACGCCGGCTGGCGGCCGTTCGCTATCCTGGCCACCGACAACGAGGAGGTCCCCCGTGGCGAAGAAGTCTCGCAAGCGCCGGGCGCGTAAGAAGAAGAGCGCCAACCACGGCAAGCGGCCGACCGCCCGCTGACTCCTCACCCCGTGGCAGGCGGTCAGCGGGCGATTCCGACCGCCTGCCGGACGGTGGCCGGGTCGTCGAGCACGGCCAGCATCAGATGGGCGACGGCGGCCCGGGAGATCGACCGCCCGCGCGGGACGTTGCCGCCCACCACGGTCCGGTAGCGGCCGGTGAGTGGCCGGTTCACGAGCAACGGTGGACGGACCACCGTCCAGTCGGTCCGGCTGCGACCGATCTCGTCCTCCAGCACCGCCACGTCCGCGTAGATGCCGCGCAGCAGGGTGCGCAACAGTGGAATCCGCAGCCGCCGGTTCGCCCAGCTCTCGCCGGCGGCGATCGGGCCGACCGGCATCGCGCTCACCGCCACGAACCGCCGCACGCCGGACTGGTCGAGTGCCGCCAGGATCGCCCGCCCGGTGCTGGACGCGACCCGGACGTCCCGGGGCGAGCGCGGACCGACCCCGGAGATCGCGGCGTCGCTGCCGTCCAGCGCCGGCAGCAGCGGCTCCGGGTCGGTCAGGCCGGCCACCGCCACCACCTCGAGCGACGGGTGGTCCCGGACCGCCAGCCGGGCCGGGTCCCGGGCCACCGCGGTCACCTTGTGGCCCGCGTCGAGCGCCTGCCGCACCACCTGCCCACCGATCCCGCCGGTCGCCCCGAAGACCGTCAGCTTCATCGCGTTCTCCCTCGTCGCTCGGCTACAGTAAGTCCGTGAAGGATATGATACGGGAACCATAACATATGGAAGCCACGCAACCAACCCAGCGGCCCGCCAGCGGCCGGCGCCAGCGGCACGGCGAGATCAAGGACGCGCTGCGAGACCTGCGGCTGCAGCTGACCGCCCTCAACCACCAGGTCAGCCGCCGGGTCGAGATCCGGGACGCGGACCTCGACTGCCTGGACGTGATCGACCGCCAGGGCCCGCTCAGCCCGACCTCACTGGCCCGGCAGACCGGCATCCACCCGGCCACCCTGACCGGCGTCCTGGACCGGCTGGAGCGGGGCGGGTTCGTGTTCCGCGACCGCGCCGCCGGCGGCGACCGGCGTGGGGTGGTCATCCGGAGCCTGCGCACCCGGGTGGCGGAGATGTACCGGCTGTACGCCGGGATGAACCGCGCGATCGACCGGGTCTGCGACGGATACCAGGAGGCCGAGCTGGCGCTGGTCGCCGAGTTCCTCCGCCGGATGTCGGAGATCGGCGCGACCGCCACCGCCGAGCTGGCCGCCGGCGACGACCCCCACTGAGTCGGGCCGGGTCAGTCGGTGTCGCGCGGATGGGCGGTGCCGGCGTACATGATGATGACCCGCCGGGCGGCGGTGTCCACCAGATACCAGATCCGGCCACCTGACGTGACCTCGATCTGCCACTGTGGCAGGGCCCGGCCACGGTAGACACCGGTTGCGTAGCTGCCTTTCAACCGGTGATGGCGACTGGTTGGCGTGCGTGGCGCCGGATCGGCGCGCATCACCTGCCAGGCAGCGAGCGTGTTGGCTGCCGCCTGCCGGCACAGGTCGTCCCAGCCTTTCGCGGCGTCACTGGTGCCGAAGATCAGATCGCAGTCCGCCAGTCCTGGCGGGGGCGCGACCCGATCGCCACGCTTCGGGCTCATCGCGCCGGCCCAGGTGGCGGCACCGGACCGAAGTCGTCCGCTTCCCGGGAGAGAACCTCTCTAAGGTGAGGATCCGCATGGACCTCGGCGGTGTGCCGCCACTCGGTGATGAGCTGGGCCACCGGCGCGCTGTTGTTGATCGCCTCGGCCGCCCGCAGCGTATCCACCAGGTCCGCCAGAAAGGCACGGGCGTCCTCATCCGGCAGGAACCGGACCCACGGGAAGACCTCTGGGAGCGCGTGCAACAGCAGCTCCCGAGCCTGGTCATTGTGCTTGACCATGGCCATGAAGAACCGGACCGTCGCTGAGCTGACTTCGTGGTCCTGCTCGTACCGCGAGGCCGTGGTCAGCACCAGGTCCTCCGCGCCGCGCCGTCGCAAGCGCAGGGACCGGTTGGCCGAGGCGGCGAGCTTCGCCACGGTGTCACGTGGTCGGTTGACAAGATCAGAGAACAGGGCTTCCGCCAGCGCCGTCATAGTTCGAAGATACTTTGAAACTACCCGGGACGACAAGCCACCCGCGGATCAGCTGTCCAGGGGGGCGATGCCGGGGGCGGTCAGGCGCTCCAGCACGTCGGAGTGGACCTTTCCGTTGGTCACCACCGCCGAGCCGCCGCCGGGACCGGACCGGCCGGCCAGGTCGGTGAAGGTCCCTCCGGCCTCGGTCACGATCGGCACCAGCGCGGCCACGTCCCACAGCGACAGCTCCGGCTCCACCATGATGTCGACCGCCCCCTCGGCCACCAGCATGTGACCGTAGAAGTCCCCGTACGCCCGGGTGCGCCAGCTGTGGCGCATCAGGTCGAGCACCGCGCCGAGCCGGCCGTTCTGCTCCCAGCGGAGCAGGTCGGAGTAGCAGAACGAGGCGTCGGCCAGCCGGCGCACCCCGGAGACCGAGATCCGGGTGGCCGCCGCGGTGTGCCGCCCCGCGTACGCGCCGTGGCCCTTCGCCGCCCACCAGCGGCGGCCCAGCGCCGGCGCCGAGACCAGCCCCACCACCGGCTCGTCGCCTTCCATCAGCGCGATCAGGGTGGCCCAGATCGGCACCCCGCGGACGAAGTTCTTGGTGGCGTCGATCGGGTCGATCACCCACTGCCGGGGGCCGGGGCCGGCCGCCGCCTCGGTGATCCCGAACTCCTCCCCCAGCACCCCGTCCCGCGGCCGGGTCCGGGCCAGGGTCGCCCGCAGCGCGGTCTCGACCGCGGTGTCGGCGTCCGAGACCGGGGTCAGGTCGGGCTTGGACGCCACGTCCAGGTCGATCGCCCGGAACCGGGCCGTCGAGATCGAGTCGGCCGCATCCGCAAGTACGTGCGCAAGCGACAGGTCATCGGAGTAGCCAGCCATGGCCGAAAACCTATCCGACTGGAACCAGCCCGGCTGCGCCAGCCAGCCCTCCGGCCTCAGCCGTCCCCGGCCCGGGACGACAGCAGCCGGCGGTAGGAGGCCAGCCGGCGCGGGTCGGCGTGCCCGGCGGCCACCCAGGCATCCAGCCCGCAGCCCGCCTCGGTGTGCCCGCAGTTGGGCGGGCACCCGGTGCTGCCCTCGACCAGGTCCGGGAACCCGTGCAGCAGGCTGTCCGCGGACACGTGCGCCAGCCCGAAGCTGCGCACCCCGGGGGTGTCGATGATCCATCCCGGCTCGCCGCCAGGGTCTCCGGGCAGCCGCAGCGCCACCGCGCTGGATGAGATGTGCCGCCCCCGGCCGATCGCGCTGACCGCGCCGACCGCCCGGGCCGCATCCGGCACCAGCCGGTTGACCAGCGTGGACTTACCGACTCCGGAGTGGCCGATCAGCACCGACATCCGGCCCTGGAGGGCGGCCAGCAGCTCGTCCAGCGGCCGGTCCGGGCGGCACAGCACGTGCGGCAGCGAGAGCGCGGCGTAGTAGTCGCGCAGCAGCGCCAGCGGGGCGTCGTCGCCGGCCAGCAGATCGACCTTGGTCAGGCACAGCAGCGGGTCGATCTCGGCGTCGTACGCGGCCACCAGGCACCGGTCGATGAACCCGGTCCGTGGCGGCGGGTCGGCCATGGCGCTGACGATCACCAGCTGGTCGGCGTTGGCGACCACCACCCGCTCCACCCGACCCTCCGGGGTGGTCTCGTCGTCGGCGGCGGTGCGGCGCAGCACCGACTGGCGCTCGCCGACCCGGACGATCCGGGCCAGCGCGTCCGGGCCACCGGACACGTCGCCGACCAGCGCCACCCGGTCCCCGACCACCACCGAGCGGCGGCCGAGCTCCCTAGCCCGCATCGCGGTCACCGTCCGGGCGGCGGTCACGCACACGTAGCGACCCAGGTGGACCTCGGTGACCATCGCGTCCACCGCCTCGGCGTGCCGGGGACGGGTCCGGGTGCGCGGCCGGGACGAGCCGGCCGGGCGGACGCGTACGTCCTCCTCGTCGTACTCCCGGCGTCGACCCAAACCGACCGCGACCCCCTTCCCTTCCTACTGCCCGTTCACCATGGACGACCATAACGCCGGGAACTCCGGAAGAGTCTTGGCGGTGCACGCCACGTCGGTCAGCCGCACCCCGGGGACCGCCAGCCCGATCACCGCGGCCGCGTGCGCCAGCCGGTGGTCGTCGTAGGTCTCGAACCGGCCACCCCGCAGCGGCCGGGGCTCGATCGCCAGCCCGTCGGCGGTCTCGGTGACCCCGGCCCCGAGCCCGGACAGCTCCCGGGCCAGCGCGGTGAGCCGGTCGGTCTCGTGCCCGCGGATGTGGCCCACTCCGGACAGTCGGGACGGTCCGTCGGCCAGCACGCACAGGGCCGCCACCACGGGAGTCAGCTCGCTCACATCGGACAGATCGGCGTCGATTCCGTGGATGGAACCTCCACCTCGGACCGTCAGTCCGCGGTCGGTCAGCTGGCAGCCGGCGCCCAGCCGCTCCAGCAGGGTCCGGAGCTGGTCGACGGGCTGGACGGTGCGGCGTGGCAGGCCGGGGACGGTCACCTCGCCACCGGTCACCAGCGCGGCGGCCAGGAACGGAGCGGCACCGGACAGGTCCGGCTCCACCTGCCAGGCCCGGCCGGACAGCCGGCCGGGTTCGACCATCCAGACATCGGCGGTGCCGTCGTCGACTCCGGCGCCGGCGGCCCGCAGCATCTGCACGGTCATCCGCAGGTGCGGCCGGGAGGGGATCCGGGAACCGGTGTGCCGCACCACCACGCCGCGGGCGAACCGCGCCGCGGCCAGCAGCAGGCCGGAGACCAGCTGGCTGGAGCTGGAGGCGTCCAGGCTCAGCTCGCCACCTTGGACCTGCCCGGTGCCGTGCACGGTCAGCGGCAGCCCGCCGGTGCCGGTGCCGGTGCCGGTGGTGGCGGACACCCGGACGCCGGCCGCGCCGAGCGCCTCCACCAGCGGGCGCAACGGACGCTGCCGTGCCCGCGGGTCACCGTCGAATGTGACCGGTCCGGTCGCCAGGCCGGCCACCGGTGGCAGGAACCGCATCACCGTGCCGGACAGCCCGACGTCGACCCGGGCCGGACCGCGCAGCCGCCGCGGGTCCACCACCCACCGCTGCCGGTCGGTCGTGGCGACGTCGGTGCCGAGCGCGCGCAGGCCGGCGGCCATCAGCTCGGTGTCCCGGGCGCGCAGCGGGGCATGCACGGTGGACGGCCCCTCGGACAGCGCGGCGAGCACCAGTGCCCGGTTGGTCATCGACTTGGACCCCGGCGGCTGGACGGTGGCGCGCACCGGCCCGGTGGCGACCGGTGCGGACCACGGCACCGGGGACCGGGCCGGGACCGTGCTGGTGGGTTGCACTCGTACATTGTGACTGGCCAGCGATTCCGGCTCGCACCGCCGGTCGGCGTTACGCTGGGCGGCATGTGCGGACGGTACGCGACCACCCGGAGCGCCGCCGACCTCAGCGCCCTGTTCGACGCGGTCGACGAGACCGCGGTCGACGAGATGGACTTGCTGGAGCCGCGTTACAACGTCGCCCCCACCGACCCGGTGCCGGTGGTGCGGACCGACCGGTCCGGCCAGCGGGTGCTGGTGCGGGCCCGGTGGGGGCTGCTGCCGCACTGGGCGCGGGATCCGAAGGCCGGCGCCCGGATGATCAACGCCCGCGTGGAGACGGTAGCCACCGCCCCGGCATACGCACGCCCGTTCGTATCCCGGCGGGCACTCGTGCCGGCGGACGGATGGTACGAGTGGCGGCGGCTGCCCGGCGGCGGGAAGCAGGCCTACTTCATGACCCCGGCCGACGGCTCGATCCTCACGCTGGCCGGGCTGTGGAGCCGTTGGGGGCCGGACGGCAAAGCTGGGCACCGGCTGCTCACGTTCACGGTGCTGACCACCGCAGCGATCGGCGAGCTGGCAGCGATCCACGACCGGATGCCGTTGTTGCTGCCGCCGCAGCGGTGGGCGCGGTGGCTGTCCGGTGACCCTGCGCTCGACCCGCCGCCACCGGCGTTCCTGGCCGGACTGGAGCTCCGGCCGGTCGCTGCGGCGGTCGGGAACGTCCGCAACGACCGTCCCGAGCTGGTGACCAGGGTCGATATCGAACGGGTTGCTGACCAGCCGGCACCGACCCTGTTCTGACGCCGGCCGGTCAGGCTCGACCGGGCACCCTTATCGTCCGGTTCACGGTGGTTCCTGCCACGAGATTTCACAAATTCTGCGGCAACCCCTTGTCCTGAGTTGGGCATGTGCGATACAACACAGCGCCGGAAGAGTTCGGCGCGTGGTTCACGCGCCGAACCGCGAGACTTTCCCCCAGGGAGGTGGGTGAGTTGACACGGGCGCGGACGCCCCGCCCGCACGAGATCGACCAAGCTCGACATGATGAGCGACTGCTACGCGCGCTGCGTGAAGGTGGCCGCGACCCCGCGTGGCGCACCCGGGGAGCGTGTCAGGACGTCGATCCAGAGACCTTCTTCCCGGCACCCAGCGAACCTGCCGACAACGCGATGGCGCTGTGCCGCACCTGCCCGGTGCTCGGCGCCTGCCTGGCATGGGCGCTGCGGGCCGGAGATCTACACGGAGTCTGGGGCGGCACCACCGCCCGGGAGCGGCGGGCGATGGCGGTGGTCTGGCACAACGGCCAGCTCGACCCGTTGTCGCCAGCGGCGGCCCCGGCGACGCGCCCTCCCATGCCGGCGACCCCCGCACCGGTGCCGGCCGCACGCGCCCCGGCGGCGCTGCCGGAGCTCGGTGCCGTGATGGACCGCGCCGAACTGCTCCGGCTGGTGAAAGCCGGGTGACCCTTCCTGGCTGCGCTGCCGCGTGAGCGGCGGCGCAGCCAGGAAGGGTCGGGAGGTCGTGCGGTCCGACAGATGCCGGACTGGAGTGTCCGTTCTCGTCTTCCTCGAACTGGCTTCGTCCTGTCTAACGACGGCCGCCGGCGCGGGTCACGGCCAGGAATGAGTGGGCCGGGGACCGGTGTTACCCCTGCGGGGACAACCATCTCGGCACACCCCGGGCCAGCCAGCGGAACAGGACGAACGAGTGCAAACTCTTCAGCGACGGCGAGTTCACACCGCGACACCGGCAGTACGCGGTGGGCCCCCCCGACCGGTATCCTCGGGGCGGCCGGGCGGTCCGGCCCGACCCACCGCGACGGCGTCGGCGTCGAGGTGGTCAGCACAGGCGCAGACGAGGACGGTTGGCCGCGTGGCCCCCAGCGAGACCGAACAACAGCGGCAGGCGAGGTTCGAGCGGGACGCTCTGCCCTTCCTCGACCAGCTCTACGCTGCCGGGCTCCGGATGACGCGCAACCCGGCCGACGCCGAGGACCTGGTCCAGGAGACGTTCCTGAAGGCGTTCGCGGCCTTCCACCAGTTCGAGGCGGGCACCAACCTGAAGGCCTGGCTCTACCGAATCCTCACCAACACCTACATCAACTCCTACCGGAAGCGGCAGCGGCAGCCGATCCAGGCGCCCACCGAGGAGATCGCCGACTGGCAGCTGGCCGAGGCGGAGTCGCACACCTCCAGCGGGCTGAAGTCGGCCGAGACCGAGGCGCTGGAGCGGCTGCCGGACGGAGACATCAAGGAAGCCCTGCAGCGGCTGCCGGAGGAGTTTCGGTTGGCGGTCTACCTCGCCGACGTCGAAGGCTTCTCGTACAAGGAGATCGCCGAGATCATGGGCACCCCGATCGGCACGGTGATGTCCCGGCTGCACCGGGGCCGCCGGAACCTACGCCGGATGCTGGAGGACTACGCTGCAGGGCGGGGCCTGGTCGCCGCCCCGGCGGCCGGCTCAGCCGCCGCCACCGAGGAGGTGTGACCAGCTGTGAGCTGCGGAGACCCCCACGAGACCGACTGCCGCGAGGTGCTGGAGGAGGTCTACCTCTACCTCGACCTGGAGTGCACCAACGACCACCGCGCGGTGATCGCCCGGCACCTTGACGAGTGCTCCCCGTGCCTGCGCGAGTACGGCATCGAGCAAGAGGTGAAGCAGCTGGTCGGCCGGTGCTGCGGTGCCGAGACCGCGCCGGCCGAGCTGCGGGAGCGGCTGCGCCGCAAGCTCGCCGAGCTGGTCGCCGACGGCTCCCGCGAGTTCCAGCCCGACTGAGGCCCCCGCCAGCGCGCCGCGGGCCCGGGCCGACCGCGCCCCAGGCAGCCTAGGCATACGTAGTCGCCGGATCCACCGGCTACGCAGGCTCGTCGCGCTCACAATACGCAGTCGTTGCCGATGGCGACAGCTCCTCACCGGCCGAGGATTGGCTCGACGCCGACCACGAGGCGCCCGAACCAGGAGGCAGACGACATGTACCACCACCCGGAGACGATTCTCCTGCTGGCCAACGAGACCCGGCGTACCCTGATCGCTCAGGCCGACCGGGAGCGGCTGCTGCGGTCGGTCCGGCGGAGCCGGCGGCCCCGCCGGGCAGAGCGCGGCCCGGCCCGTGCCGGCGCGCCCGCCGGTACCCTTGCTCCGTGCGCACCAACCGCGGTGCCAGCTCGATGATGATCGGCCGCGACCACGAGCTGCGTCAGCTGAGGCAGCTCGTGGTCGCGTCGGTGCGCACCCACACCGCCGAGGGCGGCGCCGGCTCGGCCGAGCCCGCCCCGCAGGTGGCGATCCTGGCCGGCGAGCCCGGCGTAGGAAAGACTCGGCTGGTCCAGGAGCTGCTCGCCCGGCTGCCGCCGGAGACGGTGGTGCTGGTGGGGCACGCCGAACCCGACTCGCTCGCCCGCCCGTACGAGCTGCTGCTGGACGCGCTGGACGCCGCCGGCGGCTCGGACCAGGCCGAGCTGGCCGCCCTCACCGATCCGGCCCGCAACCCGGTGGAGCGGTTGCACACCGGGCTGGCGATCGTCTCGCGGCTGGTCGGCGACCGGCCGGCGGTGATCGTCTTCGAGGACCTGCACTGGGTCGACTCGGAGAGTGCGGCGCTGTTCGAGCGGCTGGCCGACCAGCACGCCCGGCTCCTGCTGGTCGGGACCTACCGTCCGGACGAGATCACCAGCCGGCATCCGGTCTCCGGGTTGCTGGCCCGGCTGGAGCGCCGCCGCCCGGTCACCCACCTGCGACTGGAGCGGCTCGACGAGGCGGACACCGCGGCGCTGGTGGCCACGATCGCCGGCCGCCGGGTCTCGTACCGGACCGCCACCGCGCTCTACCACCGCACCGGCGGCAACCCGTTCTTCCTGGAGGAGCTGCTGCGCGGCGCCGCCGGTGAGGATCTCGACGCGCTGGCCGACCAGCCGCTGCCGTGGAGCCTGGCCGAGGTGCTGCGCCGGCAGGTGGACGACCTGGACCCGGCCGGCCAGCGGATCGTCGAGGCGGCCGCGGTGCTCGGCCATCGGGTGCCGTTCGACCTGCTCGCCACGGTGACCGGGGCGGGCGAGGACGAGCTGATCGCGGTGCTGCGGGCGCTGGTCACCCGGGGGGTGCTGGTCGAGTCCGGCGAGGACGAGCTGAGCTTCCGGCACGCGCTGGTCCGGGAGGCGCTCACCGAGCAGATGCTCGGCCGGCAGCGGCGGCGGCTGCACGAGGCCGCGCTGGACGCGCTGCTGGCGATCGGGGACGCCGACCCGGCGATGGTGGCGCTGCACGCCGGCGCCGCCGGGCGGTACCCGGAGATGGTCGCGGCCGCCCGCCGGGGCACCGCGCTGTACCTGTCGATCGGCTCCGCCTACCAGGCGCTGCGCCTGGCCGAGCTGGGCCTGGCCGAGGTCGGCGACGATGTCGAGCTGCTGGCCGGGGCGGCCCGGGCGGCCTGGCTGGCCGGGCTGCTGGACGACGCGATCGGCTACGTCCGCCGATGGCGGGCGGCCGCCGACCACACCACCGACCGGGTCGAGGCGCTCCACCTGCTGATCCGGCTCACCTGGGAGGCCGCCGACTTCGCCGGCGTGGCCGCGCTGGCCGGCGAGCTCGAGGCGGCGGTCGACACGCTGGCGGCCGGACCCGACCGGGCCCGGGCGATGACCGCGATCGCGCACGCCGCGGTGCTGCGCGACGACACGAACGCGGCGGTGACCTGGGCGGACCGGGCACTCGCCCTGGCCGACCAGCTCAACCTGCCCGACGTGCGGCTGGCCGCGCTGGTCGAGAAGGGATGCGCGCTGGTGGACCAGCCGGCCACCGCCGAGCAGGGGCGGACGATCCTGGGCGGCCTGGTGGACGAGGCGGAGAAGCGGGGCGAGTGGGTGCTGGCCGCCCGGGCGCTGTGCCAGCTGGTGCAGGCGCCGTCGCCGACCACCTGCCTGGACGACCAGGCCGACGAGCTGGAGCGGATGCGGGTCGACGCCGAGCGGGCCGGCTTCGAGTGGCTGTCGGTGGCGGCGTACTTCGGCGGCCGGGCCCGGCTGGCGATGCGGGAGGGCGACCTCGCCGGGGCGATCGCCGCGCTGGAGGAGGGTCGGGCGCACGACCGGGGGTACGCGCATGCCCGGCGCGGCCGGCGGATGTATCTGCACGCCGTGTTCCTGGCCGGCCTGCGGCTGGAGGCCGGTGAGCTGGAACGGGCCGGCGAGCTGATCGCCGATCTCGCCAGCCAGCCGCGGCTGCCGCCGCTGACCGTCCCGGGGCTCGCGTTCCACCTCGCCTGCCGGCGCGGCCGGCAGCCGGGCGCTACGGCCGCGCCGGGCGACCGGGGCGCCGCGGCCGACGGGGCCGCGGCGGACTCGAGCATCGACGCGCTGCTCGGGCAGGTGTTCGCGGCGCTCCCGGACCAGCCGTGGCGCAGCGGCGACCAGGCCCACGACCTGGTCTCAGCCGCCTGGTACGCGGGGCTGGCGCTGCCCGAGCTGCGGCGACTGGCGGAGGCGACCCTGCCGACCGAGGCCGGGGTGGACGACCACTGGCGGGTGCTGGTGGACGCCCAGCTGGCGGAGGCCGGCGGTGACCCGGCGGCGGCGCTGGCCGGCTACCGGTCGGCGGCGGACCCGGCGACGGACCCGGCTCTGACGGCCGGCCGGCACTTCCATGCGTTGCTGCTGCTGCCGCCGGCGGTCCGCGGGACCGCCCTGGTCGGGGTGGCGCGGTGCCTGCTCGCACTGGGCCGGGTCGGGGAGGCGGCCGAGGCCGCCGAGGAGGCCGCCGACCTGCTGCGCCGGTGGGGCGGCTGGCGGGTGGCGGAGCTGGTCAGGGTGCGTGACCAGCTGGGGCTGACGCCGCTGGCCGGGGACCGGCCGGTGACCGGCACCGGCGCGCTGACCCGGCGGGAGCGGGAGGTGGCGCTGCTGGTGGCGGACGGGCTGACCAACGCCGAGCTGGCCCGACGGCTGTACATCTCCCCCCGGACCGCCGCCGTGCACGTGTCGAACATCCTGCACAAGCTCGGCGTCTCGTCCCGCACCGAGGTCCGCGCCGCGATCTCCGCGGTCAGGTCGGGCGGTTGAGGGTTGAGGAGGGGTCCTCAACCCCGGTCCGCGGTGAAGATCGCCTCGCGGGTGAGCTGCCCGCGCGGCTCGCCGGCCGGACCGGTGACCAGCACCCGGTCGGTGCCGGCGGTGAGCATCGCGGCGAGCGCGTCGTAGAGCGAGGCCGGCAGCGGCACCGCCGGGACATCCGGGGCCGGCGCGCCGGCGCCGAGCAGCGACTCGGTGACCGGGGTGACCGCGAGCTGGCGGATCCCCCGGTCGGCGCCGACGAACTGGCGGACGAACTCCGAGGCCGGTCCCCCCAGCAGCCGGGCCGGCTCCGCGTACTGCTCCAGCTTCCCGCCCGAGGACAGCACCGCGATCCGGTCGGCCAGCCGCACCGCCTCGTCCAGGTCGTGGGTGACCAGCACGATGGTCTTGCGGACCTCCTTGTGCAGCCGCAGGAACTCCTCTTGCAGCCGGGCCCGCACGATCGGGTCGACCGCCGAGAACGGCTCGTCCATCAGCAGCACCACCGGGTCGGCGGCCAGCGCCCGGGCCACCCCCACCCGCTGCCGCTGGCCGCCGGACAGCTCGTTCGGGTACCGGTCGGCGTACTGGCCCGGCGGGAGCCCGACCAGCTCCAGCAGCTCGTCCACCCGGTCCCGGACCCGCCGCCGGTCCCAGCGCAGCAGCCGGGGCACGGTGCCGACATTGGAGCGGATGGTCTGGTGCGGGAACAGCCCGACGTGCTGGATCACGTACCCGATCTGCCGGCGCAGGGTGACCGGGTGGGCGTGGGTGACGTCCGCGCCGTCCAGCAGCACCCGGCCGGCGGTGGGCGCGACCAGCTGGTTGATCATCCGGAGCACGGTCGACTTGCCGCAGCCGGACGGCCCGATCAGCACCGCCAGCTCGCCGGCGGCCACCTGCAGGTCGAGCCCCCCGACCGCCACGGTCCCGTCCGGGAACTGTTTGCGCAACGACTCCAGCGTGATCGAGGCTGCGGTAGCGTCCACCTGTGTCCCTTCCGCGCGTTGCTCAGAGCGACAACCCGTGGTTCTCGTGGCAGTACCTGGAGAACAACCCGGACCGGATCCTCGGGGCGCTGACCGAGCACGTCTCGCTGACCGGCCAGTCGGTGCTGCTCGCGGCGGTGCTCGGGGTGCCGCTGGCGATCGCCGCGTACTGGTTCCGTCCGCTCACCGGACCGATTCTTGCAGGTGCCGGCGTGCTGTACACGATCCCGGCGCTGGCGGTGTTCGCGTTCATCGCCCCCTACCTGGGAGTGGGCGCCGGCACGGTGGTGATCCCGCTGGTGCTGTACGCGCTGCTGATGATCATTCGGAACACGCTGACCGGGCTGGTCCAGGTGCCGGCCGAGGTGCGCGACGCCGCCCAGGGAATGGGGTACGGGCGGCTGGCGCAGCTGTTCCGGATCGACCTGCCGCTGGCGGTGCCCGGAATCCTCACCGGCCTGCGGCTGGCCACGGTCTCGACGGTCGCGATGACCACGATCGGGGTGGTGGTCGGCCACGGCGGGCTCGGCCAGCTGATCCTGGGCGGGTTCCGGAACAACTTCTTCCGGGCCGAGATCCTCACCGGGACGGTGCTGTGCGTGGCGCTCGCGCTGGTGCTGGACCTGCTGCTGCTGGCCGCCGGGCGGCTGGCCACCCCGTGGGCGCGGCGGCGGGCGGCAGCGGCATGAGCGAGGGCCGTCAGCGAGGCGGAGCGCCAGCGGAGCCGAGCGGTCAACCGGCCGGAGCGGGAGGTTACCGCATGACCCGGCGGGCACGATCGTGAGCAACCCGGTGCGGCAGGCCATCGTCTGGCTCAACGACCCGCTCAACTGGACCAACCCGGGCGGCATCCTGGACCGGCTCGGCGAGCACGTCACGCTGTCGGCCGGGGCGGTGGCGCTCGGCTGCCTGGTCGCCTGGCCGGTCGGGGTGTGGCTGGGTCACCGCGGCCGCGGCGGCAACGCGATCGTGGTGCTGTCCAACCTCACCCTGGCGATCCCGGTGCTGGCCACGCTGACCATCCTGCCGCTGACCGCGGTCGGGTTCGGCCGGCCGGCGGTGATCGTGGCGCTGGCCATCTTCGCGGTGCCGCCGCTGCTAGCCACCGCGTACACCGGCGTGCGGGAGGTCGACCCGCAGACCCGGGACGCGGCGGTCGGGATGGGGCTGTCCGGCGGACAGCTGCTGCGCCGGGTCGAGCTGCCGCTGGCGGTGCCGTACCTGGCGGCCGGGTTCCGGACCGCGTCGGTCCAGGTGGTGGCGACCGCAACGCTGGCCGTGTTCGTCAACGGGGGCGGGCTCGGACAGATCATCGGGGCCGGGTTCGGGCTGGGCATGGTCACCGGCGGCGGGCAGATCCTGGCCGGCGGGTTCCTGGTGGCGGTGCTGGCGCTGCTGGTCGAGAGCGGGCTGGCGCTCGCGCAGCGCGCCCTGACGCCGCGGTCGCTGCTGCGACCACGCCGGCTCACCGGCGCCTCTACGTGACCCAGGTCACATCCGATCCGGGAATTCAGGTGACGATTCGGTGACAATCTGGGCCAGACCGGTTGTCGCGGCCACCGGTGCGAGGTTTGGTGGGGGTGAGCGCGGGCGGGTCAGTCCGTCCGCCAGGACACGCGGCCGGCAGGGATGTCGCGCCGGGACACAGAAGGCGGCGGATCGACATGCGTACGGGTCGAGCGATCACGATTCTGGCTGGGCTGGTTCTGACGGCGGTGACCGCCACCGCCTGCGGTGAGGAAGGGCAGTCCGGCACCGAGGCACCGGACCCGGCGGCGGAGGGCCAGGGCTGCGCCCCGGTGGCCGGGCAGCAGCTGGTGATGCTCGAGGACGACCAGGGCCTGCAGCTCGCCGAGAACATCGTCGCGGCGGTCAACCAGGACGCCGCCACCCCGGAGCTGGTCGCGGCGCTGGACGCGGTTTCGGCCACTCTGGACATGCCGGCGCTGGTGGAGCTGAAGCGGGCGGTCGACATCGACCGGCAGACCGCCCCGGCGGCCGCCGCGGCGTTCGCGACCTCCAGCGGGCTGGCCGACGGCATCGGGGGCGGCGGCAGCGGCCGGATCGTGGTCGGCACCGCGGACTTCAGCGAGAGCCAGATCCTGGCCGAGCTGTACCAGATCGCGCTGGAGGCGGCCGGCTTCGAGGTGGACGTGCAGACGGTCGGCAACCGGGAGCTGTACGAGCCGGCGCTGGAGCGCGGCGAGGTGCAGGTGATGCCGGAGTACCTCGGCACCCTGACCGAGTTCCTGAACGCGAAGGTCAACGGGGCCGACCCGGAGCTGCTGGCCAGCAACGACCCGGCCGCCACCCTGACCGCCCTGCGGGACCTGGGCGAACAGGTCGGGCTGGCGTTCGGGGAGCCGGCCGAGGCGGCCACCCAGAACGGGTTCGCGGTCACCCAGGAGTTCGCGACCGAGCACGGGGTCAGCACGCTCAGCCAGCTGGCCGAGAACTGCGCCGGTGCGCAGACCATCCTCGGCGGGCCGCCGGAGTGCCCGCAGCGGCCGTTCTGCCAGGCCGGCCTGGAGGACGTCTACGGCCTCAGCTTCGGCCCGTTCAGCTCGCTGGACGCCGGCGGACCGCTGACCAAGGAGGCACTGCGGACCGGCCAGATCAGCGTCGGCCTGGTGTTCACCTCGGACGTGGACCTGGCGCCGGCCTGATCGGATCCGCCTCGCCTCGCCGGGCGGGACGGGTCCGCCGGCGCGGCTACCGGACCGGCTGGTGGGTCGCGATCACCACGCTGCCAGCGCCTACCTATGTCTGACGCGCCGGGGGGCAGTGTTTGCTCGCGGTCCACATCCGGGCGGATGTGGGCCACATCCGCCCGGATGTGGACTGCGACAATGTACCTACGCCCCGCAGGGACCATGACGGCCGGAGCAGGCCCGGCAGACGTAGGTCGTCAGCGCAGAGGTACTCGGGCCACCGCGCGGAGCCGCGCCAGCTCCTCGACCGGGTAGAGGGTGGTCCGGCTCTCGAGCTGCAGCATCCGGTAGAACTCATTCATCACGACGGCGATCGGCGCGTACCGCGCCAGCACCGCCGCGGGCGGGCGGCGGAACCTGCCGGGCGACCCGCGGATGGTCCACCGTCCGCGGCAGCCATAGCGCCAGCGACAGGATCGCAGGCCGGGCAGGTCCAGCGCTGCATCGGCGCACCTACCGCGGGGCGGCCTCGGCCAGGGTGAGGCTGAACCGGCCGGCCGGGTCGGTCCACCAGCGACGGACCTGGAACCCGGCGGCGGTCAGCTCAGCGGTCAACCCGGCCCGGCGGAACTTCGCCGACACCTCGGTACGCAGGTCCTCACCGGCCGCGAACTCGACGGTCAACGCCAGCTCGGCCACCCGTACCGTCATTGCCCGGGTAGCCCGCAGGCGCATCTCGATCCACTCCTGCTCCGGATCCCACAGCGCGACGTGGTCGAACCGGTCCGGGTCGAAGTCCGCGCCCAGCTCCCGGTTCAGCACCTGCAGCACGTTGCGGTTGAACTGCGCGGTCACGCCGGCCGCGTCGTCGTAGGCCGGGACCAGCACGGCCGGGTCCTTGACCAGGTCCGCCCCGAGCAGCAGCCACTCCCCAGCATCCAGAGTGGACCGCAGCTCGGCCAGGAACCGGGCCCGGTCGGCGGGCAGCAGGTTGCCGACCGTCCCGCCCAGGAAGGCCACCAGCCGGCCGGTGCCGCCGGGCAGCAGCTTCAGGTGCCGGTTGAAGTCGCCGACCACTCCCTGGATCCGCAGCCCGGGGTAGTCCCGGGCCAGCGTGCTCACCGCCTCGCCGAGCGCCGCCGCGGAGACGTCCAGCGGCACGAACCCGGCCAGCGAGCCCTGGCTGCGCAGCGCGTCCAGCAGCAGCCGGGTCTTCTCCGACGAGCCCGACCCCAGCTCGACCAGCGTCTCGGCACCGGTCACCCCGGCCACCTCGCCGGCCCGCTCCACCAGGATCTCCCGCTCGGCCCGGGTCGGGTAGTACTCCGGCAGCCGGGTGATCTCCTCAAACAGCTCGCTGCCCCGGGAGTCGTAGAACCACTTCGGCGGCAGCCACCTGGCCGGGGCGGTCAGCCCGGCCCGCGCGTCGGCGCGCAGCTGCTCGGCCTGGTCCGCGTCGTCGAGGTAGATCTCCAGCTCAGGACTCATCGGCTTTCCTTTCGGGTAGCGACCTCTCGGGTAGCGGCGCCAGGTCGACGCCGGTCGGCGTGGCCACCACCAGCACCCCGTCGGGCAGTGCCCGCCAGGCCGGGTGGTCGTCCAGCGGTTCGGAGCTGACCAGCACCGACCGGCCGTCGCACCAGGTCGACAGCGAGTGCCCGGCGGTGGTGGCGACGATCTGGTGGCCGTCGGTGAGCAGCAGATTGAGCCGGGAGCCCGGGGCGGCGGCGGCCACCGCGGCCACCGTGCCGGCCACCGCGTCGGCCGGCGCGGCGCCGTCGCGCAGCCGGTGCCGGAGCAGCGCCCACACCCCGGCCGAGTCCACCGGTGCCGCCAGCGTCAGCAGCTCCGCCACCGGCAGCCGCGCCGCGAGCCCGGCCACCGAGCCGGGCCAGCCGGCCACCCGCCCGTTCAGGCTGAACAGCCACCCGTCCCCGGCGAACGGCGCGGAGGCGGTCGCCACCACCGGCATGCCGGGGCTGGCCGAGCGCACCGCGGCCAGCGCGGCCTCGGCCGCGGTGTGCGCGGCCAGCCCCGGCAGGTCGGTGTCCGTCCAGATCGGGCACTCCCGCCGGTACCGGACCGGCTCGCCGGCCGGGTCCGGGAACCAGCCGACCCCGAACCCGTCGGCGTTGATGGTGCCGGTCCCCCGCATCTCGCGGGGCGCCCAGGACTGGTGCACCAGCGAGTGCGGCGGGTCGCACAGCCACCGCGACAGCGGCACCGGCGGCCCGAGGTAGGCCAGGTGTCGGCACATCCCGCCTACCGCACCTCACCGGGCAGCAGGTCCCGGGCGCACCGGAAGCCGGCGAAGATCTGCCGCCGGATCGGGTAGTCCCAGTTCCGGAAGGTGCCCCGGCAGGCCGCCGGGTCGGTGCCGAACGAGCCACCCCGCAACACCTTGTAGTCCGGGCCGAAGAAGACCTCCGAATACTCCCGGTACGGGAAGGCGGTGAACCCGGGGTAGCCGGTGAAGTCGGAGTCCACCCACTCCCACACGTCCCCGATCAGCTGGTGCACCCCGAGCGGGGAGACCCCGGCCGGGTAGGCGCCGACCACCGCCGGGCTCAGGTGTCGCTGGCCCAGGTTGGCGTGCTCCGGAGTCGGGTCCAGGTCGCCCCACGGGTACCGCCGGGAGCGCCCGGTGGCCGGGTCGAACCGGGCCGCCTTCTCCCACTCCGGCTCGCTCGGCAGCCGCTTGCCGGCCCAGGCCGCGTACGCCTGGGCCTCGTGGAAGCACACGTGCACCACCGGCTCGTCGCTGGCCACCGGGGTGGTGCGGCCGAACCGGGTGAGCGCCCAGCCGTCGCCGTCCCGGGTCCAGTGCATCGGGGCGACCAGCCCGGCCGACCGCCGGTGCTCCCAGCCCGCCACCGTCCACCAGCGCGGGTCGTCGTAGCCCCCGTCGGCGATGAACATCGCGTACTGCCCGTTGGTGACCGGGGCGGCGTCGATCGCGAACGCCGGCGCCTCCACCCGGTGCGCGGGCCGCTCGTTGTCCAGCGCCCACGGCTCGGCGGAGGTGCCCATGGTGAACGGACCACCCGGCACCACCACCTCGTCACCGACCAGCGACCGGGCCGGCGGCGGGGGCGGGGCGTCCAGCACCGGCTCGCCGGTGCGCACCTGGTGGGTGGCGAGCATGGTCTCGTCGTGCTGCTGCTCGTGCTGGACGATCATGCCGAACGCGAACCCGTCGTCGACCAGCCGCCGCCCCTCCAGCGGCACCCGGTCGAGCACGTCGTGGACCTTGTCGCGGACGGTCGCGACGTAGGACCGGGCCTCGGCCGGACCCAGCAGCGGCAGCTGCGGCCGGTCCCCGCGCGGGTGCCGGAACGCGTCGTAGAGCTCGTCGATGTCGCGGCGGACCGGCTGCCGCCCGCCGACGTCGCGCACCAGCCACAGCTCCTCCTGGTTGCCGACGTGGGCCAGGTCCCACACCAGCGGCGACATCAGCGGTGAGTGCTGTGCGACCAGGTCATCGTCGTCGACCGCGTCGGCCAGCCCGGCGGTGCGGGACCGGGCCCGTTCGAGCTGGTCGGCGATCCGGGTCTTCAGGGCTTCCATGTCGCTCGCTCTCCTCCGCCGGCCAGCCGCCGGCTCACGATCTCGGCCACCAGCTCCCGGGTGCCGGGGGCCAGGTCGGTGCGGTCCAGGGACCGGCAGCCCAGCTCGGCCACCGCCTCGGCGGTCGAGCGCAGCGCGGCGTCGGCCAGCCCGCGCCGGGCCGCGGTGCTCCAGGCGCCGGCCACCGGCTCGGTCAGCTCGCGCGCCGCCTCGGTGGTGGTCGCGTCGGCGAACAGGGCGGCCAGCACCGCCACCGGGGCGATCCACTCGCCGGGGGGCTGGGCGTCCAGGAACCGCGCCTCCACGTAGCCGCGCGGCCGCACCGGCGGGAACAGGGTGCCGAGGTGGTAGTCGAGGTCATCCACGGTCGGCGGGGGTCGGACCGCGCCGGCGATCCAGTCGGCGAAGGTCATCCCGGCCGGCGGATGCCAGGAGCCGCGCTGGCGGCGCAGGCACAGCAGCGGCGCGGCCAGCGCGTACTGCCCCCAGGCGGTGGTCGGGTCGGCGCCCGCGACCGGCCAGGTGCGGGACGGGTCGGTGTCCAGCCAGGCCCGCATCCGGGCCGATGCCCAGCCGGTGTCGCTGCCGGCGTGGCGCGGCGAGTTGGCGAACAGCGCCAGCAGCACCGGACCGAGCGCGTGCAGCGTGTGCCAGCGGGTCGCCACCTGGCCGGGCTCGCCCGCGTCGAGGCAGACCTGGGTGGCGGCGGTGCCGCACATCATGGTCAGGCCACCGGAGCCGCTGCGGGCGAACGACTCCGCCATCGCGTCGTAGCGAAGGGTGCGCAGCAGCTGGCGGGGCGGGCGGTAGGGGTCGATGCCGTGCTCGCCCATCCGGAGCCCGGCCCGGGCCAGCCGGTCGGCCAGGTAGCTCAGGTCGGCGGCGGTTGCGGAGTGCAGCTGGGCGAGGGAGTCGTGCGGCGGGGAGGAGAGCTCCACCTGGCCGCCGGGTTCGAGGGTGAGGCTGTCCCCTTCGGGGAGCGCTTTCTGCGGGGAGCCTGGGTCGAGAGTACGCGGGGTGTGGTCACCGAGGGCGGAACGGAGGATGGACGGGTCGATCGGCCGACCCGGGTCGTCGGCGTAGTGCACGGTCCATTCCAGCTCCACGCCGACCCGGCGCGGTGGACCGGTCTTGAAACAGATCGCGTGCACATACTCCAGCGCCTCGTCCATGGTCCGCAGCACCTGGCCACCGGCCAGCACGGGCGGAGGTCGGCTCTCGACCGTAGCCACCGTCGCTCTCCCCTCACGTCGAACGTTCCAGCCACCCTAACCGGTGGGTCCGACATTCCCACTCGGTTGTCACGCTCATCGATCCTAGGCCGGGGTCGCCGTAACGACCTTGGTGGGCCGGCGGGGGATCTTGCGCCCGGGAATGTCGGACAAATCCCCGGTGCTTGATCCCCCGCCAGCCCACCAAGCTGACGGACCCGATCAGTTACAGGTCAGCGCACTGACCGAGCTTGCCTCCAGTCGCAGTGTTCGACAGACCATGATCGGTCGGCGCCGGCTGGCTCCCGAAACAGGACAGCGAACCGATGATCGTGTTACCCGACGCCGCCGTCGCATCCCCGGTCACCCCGTTCAGCAGGCTCACC
>WHTQ01000058.1 GCA_009377645.1 Micromonosporaceae bacterium
CGGGTTCCGTACGTTGTCCGGGCCGCGGGCGGCGGTGAAGTAGATGATGCCGCCCGGCTGGTACTTGTCGATGACCTCGGCCGGAGTGTTGACGCCGTACAACCGCTGGTTGCCAGCGGCCGCGGTCTCGGTCACCGTGTGGGCGTCCTGGCCATACACCTCGACGACGAACAGCTGCCCGACCTTCTCCTCCAGCGTCATGTGCCGGAGCATCTTGATGATCTCGCCACGAAGCCTCGCGTCGTCCGAGTGCCCAGGCAGCGCAGCGGCGCCCGACGGCAGAACCGCGGACAACAGAAGAACACCAACCGCGACGACGGTGACGTAGGCGCGTCGACCGAACCGATAGCGCATGATCGCCTCCAGGGGGACAGAGTGTTTCTGGCACTACTCGTCGCGGACGGCGTCGTGGCGGGCAGAGACTCATTCAGGGTGTCCCGAAGCTACCAACATCGCAACCCGTGGGCCCCGCGTAGCCCGCGGTACGCACGAACCCGCAGGTCAGGGCCATACATGGGTACGCCACCGGCCCGGCCCGGGCGGGTGCTCAGACGAAGGGGCGCAACGAGATGCCGTCCCGCTGCAGGTGGTGCCGGACCCGCCGGGCGAGTGTCACCGCGCCCGGCGTATCGCTGTGTACGCAGATCGACTCCACCGTGCCCGCCAGCCGCACCACCTGCGGCGCCGCCTGCTCCCACGTCAGCACCGCTCCCGGATGGCCGCGCGGCACCAGCGTGCCGTCGTCGCGGTAGCCCCGGTCGGCGAAGCCCTCGGTGACGGTGCGCAGGCCGGCCGCCGCCGCGGTGGCCGCGAGCATCGACCCGGGCAGGCACAGCACCGGCAGCGCCGGGTCGTAGGCCCGCATCGCCGCGACCAGCGCCGCGGCTTGCTCCTCGTCGACGCTGGCGGCGTGGTAAAGGGCACCGTGCGGCTTGACGTAGCGGACCCGGCCGCCCGCGACCCGGCAGATCCCGTCCAGCGCGGCGATCTGGTAGAGCACCTCGTCGCGCAGCGGTTCGTACTCGTAGTCGATCCGGCGCCGGCCGAACCCGGCCAGGTCGCGGTAGGAGACTTGCGCCCCGACCGCGACGCCGCGGGCGGTCGCCTCGGCGGTCACGCGGCGCATGGTGGGCGGGTCGCCGGCGTGGAAGCCACAGGCCACGTTCGCGGACGTGATGATGTCGAGCAGCGCCAGATCGTCGCCGAGCCGCCATACGCCGAACCCCTCACCGAGGTCCGCGTTCAGGTCCATTGTGACGTCTCATGGGGTCGGAACCTCACCGGTGCTCCCGGCCGAAGCTGAGCCAGCAGCGGCAGGTCGGCCGGTTCGACGATCGCCACCACCGGGTAGCCGCCGGTGGTCGGGTGGTCGGCCAGCAGGATCAGCGGCTGCCGGTCCGAGGGCACCTGCACCGCCCCGAGCGTCATGCCCTCGCTGGCCAGTTCACCGGCGCGCGCCCGGTGCAGCGGCGGTCCGCCAGTCAGCCGGGCCCCGATCCGGTTGCTCAGCGGCGATACCTGGTAGCTGCCCGCCAGCAGACCGGCCAGGGAGGCGTCGGTTAGCCAGTCCCGGCGCGGGCCGGGGTGCAGGCGCAGCGTGGTGCCGCTCCCCGGGGCGGCGAGCTGCCCCGGGCCGGCGCGGCGGTCGGGCGCCGGGTCCGGGCGGGGCACGCGGGCCGCGGCACCCACCGGGAGCACCACACCGTCGGCCAGCGGCGGTGGCCCCAGCCCCGAGAGGGTGTCGGTGGAGCGGCTGCCGAGCACCGGCGGCAGCGTGATCCCACCGGCGACGGCGAGGTACGACCGCACGCCGACCATGGCGGCACCGATTCTGACCTCGGCTCCGGCGGGCACCGGCACCGGTACGCCGAACGGCGCCTCCGCACCGGCCACTCTCAGGCGAGCGGGCGCCCCGGTCAGGGCCACTGTGGTCGCTACCCAGAGTCTCAGCGTGGCCCCGGTGACGGTCAGCTCCAGTCCCGCCGCCGACGGCGGGTTGCCGACCAGCCGGTTGGCCCAGGACAGGGCGGGCCGGTCGAGCGCCCCGGACCGCGGCACACCCAGGTGCGCGTACCCGCGGCGGCCGTGGTCCTGCACGGTGGTCAGCGCGCCCGCCCGACGTACCTCCATGCTCACACCGCCACCGCCAGCCGGACCGAGCGGCCGGGTGTCAGCAATGCCGGCGGATCGGCCTCCACATCGAACAATGGTAGGTCGGTGTGGCCAACCAGCTGCCAGCCTCCCGGCGCCGCGACCGGATAGATGCCCACGTAGCTGCCGGCGATGCCGACCGCGCCGGCCGGGACGCGGGGACGCGGGCTGGCCAGCCGCGGCACGGCCCGGGTGCCGGGGAGCCCGGACAGGTAGGCGAACCCCGGCGCGAAGCCGCAGAACGCCACCCGGAGCGGGGTGGCGGCCAGCTCGACGACCACGCCGGCCGGATCAGTTCCCCACCGTACGGCCACCTCGGCCAGGTCGGCGCCGTCGAACCTGACCGGGATCCGGACCGCCTCGGACGCCGTCCCAGCTGGATCAGCCGGCGCCGGCCAGCTCTCCAGCGCCCTCGCGAGCGCCACCGCGTCGGGCACTCCGTCCAGCAGCACCGTCCGCGCACCGGGGACGACGTCGGCGGCGATGAGCCGCCCCGCGGCCCGTTCCCGGTTGATGGCTGCCGCCCACGCCGCCGGCCGGTCGGCCTCGATCAGCAGCGCGTGCGGACCCGCTGGTAGAACCCGCATGGCTTCCCTCCCGTGATGGCTACCCATCCGCACCGGCGCCCACCGGCGTCACGTTCTGCCAGTACGCCCGCGCACCGGTGGGCTCGGTGAGGACGATCGAGACCAGCACCAGGTCTCCCTCGGCGAGGGTGTCGGCACGGTCGGCACCGAGCTGTGGCGGTTCTTTGAAGGCGAACCCCATGCCCTGTGCCAGCGGGATCGCCAGCCGCCCGGTGCGGACGGGCAGCGCCCCGGCCAGCTCTCGGTACGAGGCGCCGGGGCGCAGCGCGTCGAGGACGGCAGCCGCGTCCGCGCCGGCCGCCCCGCAGACGCCCTCGGTGGTGAGGTATCGGTCGCCGCGCACCACCGCGCTTCGTACGCACATCAGGTGGTAGGGCCCGTACCTGGCGCGTACGCCGATCCGGCACAGGTCGCCCTGCTCCGGGGTGCGGCCGGTGGGCCGGGCGTGCGGGATCCGCAGCCGTGGCCCCGAGGAGGCGATCGGCACCAGGTCGTACCAGTCTCCGGAGCTCTGGAAGACTTCCGCCGCCAGCCGTGCCGCGAGCTCCCGTTCGGGTGCGCACGGCCCGCGCAGGACGGTGGCCACGGCCAGTTCGAGGACGGCCGCGCCCGCCCGCACCTGCGCCAGCTCCGGTGCGTGGTAGCCCCGTAGCAGTTCCGGCAGCCGGTCGGAGATCTCCCGATGCTCGGCATCGGGCGGCAGCGGCTGTTCGTTGGCCGGTACGCCGGAACCGTCGGCTCCGAGCCGGACCGCCGCGCCGAGCCCGGCCTGCCACTGCCGGACCGCCCGGCACCGGTCGGTGACCGGGGTGATCTGCGCCAGCTCGGGTGGGCAGCGCCGCCGGGCCAGCTCCAGCTCGAAGTCGTGGACGAGCAATCGGGGCGGACCGTCCGGCCCGACCAGCAGCCACGGCTGGCGGCCTGGCAGGACCGTGCCGGTCTCCAGCCATACCCCGGTCAGCGCGGCCACCGCCCCGGGGCCGGTGACCAGCACCGCCTCCACGCCGGTGGCCGCGTGCAAACCGTGCCGCAGTGCCGCCAGCCGCCTCCGGCAACCGGCCCGGTCGCTGCGGACGATCAGCTCACCGCCGGTACTCATAGGACGTTCCGGCGCCGGACCGCCCGCCGCGCCGCCAGCAGGCCGGCACCGCCCAGCAGCAGACCGATCACAATCATGACCGTGGACAGCGCGGCGGCGGTGGGGTCCTGGTAACGCTGCACGTAGTTGAACATCGCGATCGGCAGCGTGATCGTGTCCCGGTCGGCGAGGAAGAGGGTCATCTCCACCTCGTCGAACGAGATGATGAAGGCGAGCAGCGCGGCCCCGATGAACGCGCTGCGCAGCTGCGGCAGCACCACCCTGGTGATCGTGTAGAGCCGGCCGGCGCCGAGGTCGTGGGCGGCCTCCTCGGACTCCGGTGGGACGTCGGCCAGGGCGGCGGCGAAGAGTGCGGCGGTGATCGGCAACGTGATGACCACGTGCGAGACCACTAGGCCGTACTGGCTTCCGTAGACGCCGAAGCGTAGCCACAGCACGAAGAAGGCCAGCCCGAGCGCCACCCGCGGGATCACGAACGGCAGCTGGAGGCTGGCGGCCAGCCCCGGCCCGAGCCGGCTGCGGCGCCGCGAGAAGCCGTAGGCGGCGCCGAATCCGATCAGGACGGAGAGCGCGGTCGCGATGAGGCTGACGGTGAGCGAGTTGCGCAGCCCCACCGACAGGTCCGGGATGCTGCCGAGGTTCCGGTACCACCGCAGCGACAGCCCGGGCGGGGGGATGATGCTGTAGGCCACCGACGAGAACGAGTTGACGACCACGACGACCAGCGGCGCCAGCACGAAGACCGAGACGACCACCAGCCACAGGTGTGCCAGGACCGGCCGGCGGCGGGCGGGACGGGGGCTCGACATGCCAGTCACGCCCTCGCCCTGGCGAGCTGGTCCAGCGCCCGCCGCAGCACCCACTGCCCGGAGAGCGCGACGACCAGCAGGATGATGGCGAGCACCGAGGAACGCGCCCACTGCAGCTCGACCAGGTCCCGGTAGATCTGGGTGGCCAGCACATCGACCCGGCCCCCGCCGAGCAGCGCCGGCGACATGAAGGCGCTGATGCCCAGCGCGAAGACCAGGCCGCCGCCGGCCGCGATGCCCGCCGCCAGCTGCGGCAGCAGCACCCGTGACAGCAACCTGAGCCGGCCGGCGCCGAGGTCGCGGCCGGCCTCCAGCAGCTGCGGGTCCATCCGGTTGGCAGCCTGGTAGACGGGGAAGACCATAAACGGCAGCAGGATGTGCGCCATCGAGATGACCACGGCGGTGCTGCCGTAGCGCAGGCCGCCGTCGGCCACGCCGAGCCACTCCAGCAGCCGCCCGAGCGGTCCGAGCCGGCCCAGGGTCAACATCCAGCCGTACGCGCGGACCACCACGCTGACCGCGAGCGGCACGATGATGACCGCGAACCCGAGCGCTCGCATGGTGGGGCCGGCCCGGTGCAGTGCCATCGCGGTCGGCACCCCGATCGCCATCGTCGCCACCGTGATCCACCCGGCGATCTGCAGGCTCTCCAGCACCCGCTGCCAGTAGAACGGGTCCGAGGCCACCTGCTCCACGGTGTCGGTCGACCATCCCCGCCCCCGGCCCTCGGAGACGGCGAAGCGTCCCATCTGCAGCACCGCTGCGAGGGTGACCGCACCGGCCACCACGGTCAGCGCCACCGACAGCCACCATGCCGGGCCGCCCCGGCCACCCGTCGGCACCGGTCAGCCCGCCCGGTCCGGGGTGGGTTGGCGGTCGTCGGCCGTACTGGCGTAGACGTGGACGTGTGGCTGGTCGGGCTGGATCCCGACCTGCCGGCCCGGGGTCAGCTCGACCGTGGTGGCCCCGTTGGCCGGCAGGTTCACATGCACCTGCTGGCCGGTTGCTTCGAGCGTCAGCCGGGCCGCGATGTGGGACCCCATGAACCGGGCCTCCACGAGGGTGCCCGGCAGCCGCCCGGTACCGGTGTCGGCGGTGAGGAGCAGATGTTCGGGACGGACCATCACGTCCACCTGGGCGCCGGCCGGCAGCCGCGGTGGATGGCTGTGCGCCCCGGTTACCTCGATGGTAGGGCCGGCCGCCAGGGCGACCGCGGTGCGCTCACCGGCCGCCGCGACGACCTGGCCGGCCAGCCAGTTCGCGGAGCCCATGAAGGAGGCGGCCCACCGGGTTGCCGGGTTTTGGAAGATCTCGCTCGGCGGGCCGGCCTGCTCCACCAGGCCGTCGTGCACCAGCGCGATCCGGTCCGAGAGCTTCAGCGCCTCCTCCTGGTCGTGGGTGACGAAGACGAACGTCGTGCCCACCCGTTCCTGCAACGACGTGAGCTCGTCCTGCAACTGGTGGCGTAGCTTGCGGTCGAGCGCGGCCAGCGGCTCGTCCAGCAGCAGCACCGCCGGTTCGATCGCCAGCGCCCGGGCGACCGCCACCCGCTGCTGCTGCCCACCGGAGAGGGTGGCCGGCATCCGGCCGGCGAACTGCGCCATCTCCACCCGCTCCAGGGCCTGTCGCACCCGACGGCTCCGTTCGGGCTCGGCGACCCGTTTGGCTTTGAGCCCGAAGCCGACGTTCTGCCGCACGGTCATATGCGGGAACAGCGCCAGTCGCTGGAAGACCATCGCGGTCGGGCGGTGCCGCGGATCCAGCCTCGTGACATCCCGGCCGAGGATCTGCACCGTACCGGCGTCCGGCCGCTCGAAGCCGGCGATCACTCGCAGCGTGGTGGTCTTGCCGCAGCCGGACGGCCCGAGCAGCGAGAAGAACTCCCCCTGCCGGATGTCCAGGCTCACACCGTGCACCCCGCCGCCACCGTCGAACTCCCGGCGGACCTCGGTCAGCCGTACCGCGGGTACGGCATCTGGCTGCGCCATCGGCCTCCGTTCCAGTCGGGCTGCGGCGGCGGTGCGTCCCCGTCCCGCGGCCGGACGCGGGGCGGGGACGCGGACCGCCGCAGCGGTTACAGGTTGTCCTTGACCTCGCGGTCCCACCGGGCGCGCCAGTCGTCGCTGCTTTCGGCGATCTTGAGCCAGTCCAGGTGGATCGCCGCCTCCAGGTTCTCCTGGCTGAAGGCTGGATCGGAGGCGAACCGCTCCGGCAGCTCCACGGTCTGGTTGACCGGCCCGGTGAACGACGACTCCAGGTAGTTCAGCTGGTACTCAGGCGAGAGCAGCAGGTCGATCAGGTTCTGCGCGTGCTCGCGCTTGACCTCCGAGGAGTCCTCGGCGACCGCGAGATACATCGGGAACGCGACCGCGCCCTCCTCCGGCACCGCGAACCCGAACGGCATGCCCTCCTCGACCCACACCATCTGGTTGCCCTTGATCCAGATGGTGGCCGCCGCCTCGCCGGTGGCGAGCAGGTCGGTCATCTGCTGGGTCGAGCTGATCAGCGAGTGGATCTGGTCGGTGTGCTGCGACCAGACCTCGAAGCCGGGGTCGATGTTGTCCTCGTCGCCGCCGTGGAGGTGTGCCGCGACCACCAGGCCGTTGTAGGGCCACAGGTAGTCCCAGAGCACCACCTGGCCGCGCAGCTCCGGCGACTCCCACAGGTCGTTCCACGACCGCGGGGCGTCGACGAGCGTGTCGTTGTAGACGATGCCGACCAGTCCGGCGCCCACCCCGATGCCCCGGTCGTCCGGGCGGCGGTAGGCCGGCAGCACATCGTCGGCGTGGGTCATCTGGCTGGTGTCCAGCTGCGCCCACATGCCGTCCAGGTCGCCCTGGGCGATGGTTTGCGCGTTCGAGAAGATGAGGTCGTAGAGTGGCTCGTCGGCGTTGGTCTCGCGGGCCGCAACCATTTTCGGGTACTCCACCGCGTTGCTGCCCGCGGTGAACTCGACTGTCACCTCGGGGTTGTCGGCCATGTACTGGTCGGCGGCGGCCCGCGCCGCCGTGTCCTGCCCCGGCCCTTCGAAGACCAGGAACCGCAGGGTCACCCCGTCCTCGTCTGCCCCGCCGTCCCCACAGGCGGTGACGGCCAGCGCCACCGCCACCGCTACCGCTACTGCCGGCAGCTTCGGTAACCCGCGCCGCTTCCTCATTGGAGTACCCCCTCAGTCCTGCTGTCCATCTGTCTGTCTGCCCGCTGCGCCCCGCTGCGCAGCCGTCCATCCTGGTGTCGCCGCTCCGGCGACCATCGCCACCGAGGCGACCGGGGTGTCGGCGGACACGGCACGGCCGGCCCGCACGGTCACCACCAGCCCGCGGTCGGGCCCGGGCCAAGTCACCGCGGCATGCCGGCCGTCGGTGCCCCGTACCACGAACACCTCCGCCCCCGCCTCGACCACCTCCCCCGGCGCCCGGCAGGTCAGCTGCGCACCGGCCACCGGCGCGGTCAACCACTGCGGGTCCGGGATCTCCAGCTGGTCGGCGGCCAGCGGCGGCAGCGGCGACGGCGGCGACGACGACGACAGCGACGTCTGCAGCGGCAGTGTCCGCAGCACCCGGCGCAGCGCCGGCGCCAGCGGCGGCAGCGGCTCCCACGGCCGACTCGCGCCGATATCGAGCAGGCAGGTGGGCAGCCCGGCGGAGGTGGCGGTGTGCAGCAGCGAACCCTTCAGCCAGGCGCCGGTGCTGCGCCAGACGATCGGGACCCCGCTGGCGCGGGCGGCGGCTCGGGCGGCGGCGTGCTGCGGCTCGTCGCCCGCCTGCACGATGACGTGCGGGTAACCGATCAGCGTCAGACTCGAGGAGTGGATGTCGACCACCGCGTCGCAGGTGCGCACCGCACTCCACAGCTCGGCGCCGAGCCGGTGGGTCGGTGAGCCCGTCGGGTCGCCCGGGAAGCAACGGTTCAGGTCCAGCCCGTCCGTGCTGGCGCACCGGGCACCCTCCCGGTGGGCGGTCGGGTTCGCCGGGCGGGCCACCCGCAGCGTCACCGGCGGCGGCGTGGCCCGCGCGGCGGTCATGAACAGCTCCAGCGCGAGCACGCCGTCGACCTCGTCGCCGTGCGCGCCGGCCTGCACCCAGACCATCCGGGAGGGATCCTCGCCGGGCAGCTCCTCGACGGTCAGCTCGCTCATGACCCTGCTCCCGTGGCGGTGCCCTGCTGAGTCGCGAGATCACTCAACAGCCGGGTCTGGGCGTCGAAGATGTGCTGCTCGATCGCCTCCCGGGCGGCCGGGGAGCTGCCCGAGCGTACCGCGTCCAGCAGCAGCTGGTGGCGGTCGGCGCTCTTCTGGGTCTGGGCGCGTTTGCTGTCGAACCTGATCACCTGCCGGGACAACAGCATGATCTGGAGGTTGAGCTTCGACCACGCCTCGGTCAGCCGGCCGTGCGAGGTGGCGTGCAGCAGGGTGCGGTGGAAGGTGACGTCGAGCTCGGAAAGGCGAGTCCACTGCTCGGTCGAGGAGGCTACTCCCATCTGGGTGATGATCTCCTCGAGCTGCTGCTCGACGGCGGCGTCGAGCGGCTGCTGGGTGAGGATCTGCCCGCCGAGCGACTCCAGCGCGGCGCGCAGCGAGTAGATCTCGCGGACGTCCGCCGCGGTCATCTCGCGGACGAACGACCCCCGCCGGGGCATCGAGACGATCAAACCGTCATCACAGAGTGAGCCGATCGCCTCCCGCAGCGTGGAGCGGCTCACCCCCATCGCCTCGGCCAGTGCCGCCTCTCCGAGCCGCTGACCGGGCCGCACCTGGCCATCGAGGATCGCCGCGATCAAGCTCTCCCGGACCCGCTCGGGCAGCTGCTGGTGATCGATCCGGGGGACGGGACGAGTCATGGGGGGCAGCCTAGACGATATTTTGCGGATTGTCGACAGCCGTTTGCCGAGTGAAGACAATCGCGTATGCTCGGGTCGGGTCCGGCGTACTGCCAAAGGAGGCATCAGTGACCAAGGTGGCGGTCCTCGTCGAGGACATGTACGAAGAGCTTGAGCTGTGGTATCCGTACCACCGGCTGCGCGAGGCGGGGGTCGAGGTCGACCTGGTCGGGCCGGCCGCCGGCACCTACCAGGGCCGGTTCGGCTACCCCGCCGAGGCGCCGGTGGCGGCCGCGGACGTCGATGCCGCCGGGCTGGCGGGGGTGGTGGTCCCGGGCGGCTACGCCCCCGACCGGATGCGCCGCCACTCGGCCATGGTCGGGCTGGTCCGGCAGGTCTACGCGCAGGGCGGTGTGGTCGCCGCCATCTGCCACGCCGGCTGGCTGCTGGTCGAGGCGGACATTCTCCGGGGGCATACGGTCACCGGCTTCTTCTCGATCCGGCAGGACCTGGTCAACGCCGGCGCCCGCTACGTGGACGAGCCGGTGGTCGTGGACGGCCCGCTGGTCACCTCCCGGCAGCCGGCCGACCTGCCCGAGTTCGGCGCGGCGCTGGTGAAGTCGCTGGCATGAGCGCCCCCGACCAGTCACCGGTGCCGCGGGGACGCCGGGTCTACGGCGCCGACATCGGGATCATCCTGCTCGACACCGACCTGCCCCGGCCGGTCGGTGACCTGGCCAACGCCCGCACCCTCGGGTTCCCGGTGCACTACGCGCCCACCACCGGAGCGCCGGTACGGCAGGTGGTGGAGCAGGCGGCCGACGGGTTGCTCGACGACTTCCTCGCCACCGGCAGGTGGCTGCTCGACCTGGGGGCGCGCGCGCTCGCCACCTCCTGCGGCTTCCTCGCCATCTATCAGCGAGAGCTGGCCTCCGCCCTGCCGGCGCCGGTCGCCACCTCCTCGCTGTTACAGATCCCGCTGGTGCTGAGGCTGCTGCAGCCCGACGAGCGGGTGGCGGTGCTGACCATCAACGGCTCCACCCTCTCACCGGCCCACTTCGAGGGAGTCGGCGTGACCGGCCGGCAACGGGAGCGGGTGCAGGTGATCGGCCTGGAACACACCGACCATCTCTACCCGGTGATCGTCGGGCGCCACGGGCCGCTGGACGTGGAGCGGGCGCGGGCCGAGGTGGTCGACGTCTGCCGGCGAGCGGTCTCCGGCACCCCCGAGATCGGCGCGTTCGTCTTCGAGTGCACGAACCTGCCCCCGTACGCGCAGTCCGTGCGCGACGCCACCGGACGGCCAGTCTGGGACGCGGTGACGCTGGTCCGGTGGTTGCGGGAAGGGGTGAGCTCGTGAGCGGGCTCCACGGCGGCCCGGTGGTGATCGTCGGCGGTGGCGTGATCGGCATGGCGCTCGCCTACCACCTCACCCGGCACGGCTACCGGGAGGTCACCGTCGTCGAGCGGGGCCGGGTCGGCGAGGGTGCCACCGCCCGCGCCACCGGCGGGATCCGCCAGCAGTTCACCGCCGCGGTCAACGCCCGGCTGGTACGCCGTTCGGTCGACTTCTTCAGCGCGTTCGCAGAGCACACCGGCGCACCGCTCACCTTCCGGCAGCACGGATACCTATTCCTGCTCAGCGACCAGGCGCAGCTGGCGGCCTTCCGGGACGCGGTGGCGATGCAGAACCAGTGGGACATCCCGTCCCGGATGCTGCGACCCGACGAGATCACCGAGGTGTTCCCGCAGGTGCGCACCGGCGACCTGGCCGGCGCCAGCTACTGCCCCACCGACGGGTCCGCCTCGCCCACCGACGCCACCGCCGGCCTGTTCCGGGCCGCCCGCGCCGGCGGCGCCACGGTGTACGAGCAACGCACCGCCACCGGTCTGCGGCGCGACCGCGCCGGGCAGGTGACCGGTGTGGAGACCGACGCGGGCGCGTTACCGGCCGAGGCGGTCGTGCTCGCCCCCGGCCCCTGGGCCGCCGAGCTCGGCGCGCGGGTCGGAGTCCCGCTGCCGGTCACCCCACACCGCCGGCAGGCGTTCGCGATCGCCCCGGCCCGGTGGCTGCACCCCTCGCTGCCGTTCACCGTCGACCTGAGCACCGGCTCGTACCTCCACCCGGAAGGCGCCGGCGGCGTGATCGGTGGCAACGACCGGGCCACCCCGCCCGGGACCGACACCACAGTAGACTGGCAGCTGGTGGAGTCGCTCGCCGCGGCGCTGAGCCACCGGATCCCCCCGATGGCCGACGCGCAGGTCGTCCGCGGCTGGGCCGGGCTGCGCGAGATGAGCCCCGACGACCTGGCGCTGGTCGGTCCAATCCCGCACCTGCCCGGCCTGTGGGTGGCGGTCGGGTTCTCCGGGCACGGTTTCATGCAGGCCCCCGCGGTCGGCGAGTGCCTCGCCGCGCAGCTGCTCGGGGAGCCGTCCCCCGTGGACCTCACGCCGTTGCGACCGGACCGGTTCGACGGTTCACCGGTCACCGCCGAGGCCGTCAGGTTCTGACCACGTGCCACTGGACACCACTTCTCCACGATCGGAAGGGAACCGCCCGATGACCGCCGCGACCACCGGCCCGCACCCGCACCCGCACCTGCCGCCCGATCCCCCCGAGCTCACCGGCCGCGGCGCCGACCTGCTCGTGGAGTCCTTACACCGGTGCGGGGTACGGGTCCTGTTCGGCGTACCCGGTGACACCGGGGTGACCCTCTACGACGCGCTCTACGCCCGCACCGGGGCGGTCCGGCACGTACTCGCCCGCGACGAGCGGCACGCGGTGGCGATGGCCGACGGCTTCGCTCGCGCCTCGGGCGTGGTCGGCGCGGTGGAGGTCTCCTCCGGCGGCGGCACCACCTACGCCGTCGGCGGGCTCGGCGAGGCGTACGCCGCGGGCGTGCCGATCCTGGTCATCAGCTCCGACATCCACCGGAGCTCCCGCGGCACCGGCGCGCTCACCGAGATCGACCAGCTCGCCCTGTTCCGCGCCGTGACCAAGTGGCGACGCCGGATAGACAGCGTAAGCGAGATCGGCGCCGCGGTCGGCGAGGCACTCGGGCACGCCAGCTCCGGCCGGCCCGCGCCGGTAGCGCTGATCTTCCCCGAGGACGTGCTGGACGCGGTGGGTACCGCCCGGCTGCCGGCGCCGGGCCCACAGCACGCCCGGGTGCCGGCCGACCGGCCAGCCGCCGACCCGGCGGCGGTGGAGCGAGCGGCCCGGCTGCTCGCCGGCGCGCAACGTCCCGCCATCCTCGCCGGCTCCGGCGTGCACCATTCCGGCGCCTACCGGCAGCTCGCCACCCTCGCCGACACGGGCGCGATCCCGGTCGCCTGCAGCATCCACGGCAAGGGCGCGATCGCCGACCGGCACCAGTGGAGTCTCGGCGTGGTGGGCAACAACGGCGCCCGACCGGCCGCCAACGACTACCTCGCCACCGCGGACGTCACCCTGCTAGTAGGAGTGCGGGCCAACGCCACCGACACCAACAGCTACACCGCGCCCGCCCCGGCCAGCCAGGTGATCGGGCTGGACATCGACGCCACCCGGGCCGGCCGGACCTACCCGGGTAGCCTGCGGCTGGTGGGCGATGCGGCCACCGTGCTCGACCAGCTCACCACCAGCCTCGGTGGACAGCTCGCCGGGCCGGGTGAGGACGGCAGCCGGCGGCAGCGGCTGGCGGCCGTGCAGCGGGTACGCGACAGCTGGCCGCCGCCGGCCCCCACCGAGCTGCCCGAGGGCCAGCTGTTCCCGCCCGATGTCCTGCGGGTGCTGCGGGACGTTGCCGGTGCGGACGCGCTGGTCGTGGCCGACCCCGGCACCCCCACTCCGAATGTCGCCGCCTACTGGGAGAAACACCAGCCGGGACGCACCATCATCGTCCCGAGGGGACACGGGCCCATGGGATACGCGATCCCAGCGGCGATCGGGGTCGCCTGCGCGCATCCGGACCGGCCGGTCATCGCCCTCACCGCTGACGGCAGCTTCGCCATGGCCTGCGGTGAGCTGGAGACGGCCGCGCGGCTGCGGCTACCGATCATCTTCGTACAGTTCACCAACCACAGCCTCGGCTGGATCAAGATGCTCCAACACCTCTACACCGAGCGGCGCTACTTCGGAGTGGACCCGGGCACGATCGACGCGGTAGCCGTCGCCCGGGCGTGCGGGATAGCGGGCGCGCGGGTCCGGGACCTGGCCACGCTGCGCCAGCTCACCACCGACCATGTCACCGCCGGCACCGCCGTATACCTGGACATCGAGGTCCCTCACATGATCGACGTCGTGCCGCCAGTGGCCTCGTGGGAGGCGGCGCTCGCCGGCGACCGCACCCGACCCGCCTACTGACCGCGCCGGGGACGACCGGGAATGTCGGACCGCGGGGTCGCGGCCCGGGCTCATCGCCGCGGGTCCACCGTCGCTGGTATCTGTACCCTAGACTGACCTCTTCCCGGACCGAGGAGGATGTCGTGGCACGGCCTGCTGTGCGGTACCAGACCTCGATTATGGACAGCGGGCGGTGGGACGAGATCACGCTCCGTGAAGGCGACATCGTGATATCCACCCCACCAAAGTGCGGAACGACCTGGACCGAGATGATCTGCGCTTTGCTGATCCTTCAGACGGCCGAGCTGTCGCAGTCGCTGGACGACATGGCGCCGTGGGTGGACATGCTCATCCCGAGCCGGGCCGAGCTGAGGGCGGTGTACGAGTCCAAGTCGCATCGCCGGTTCTTCAAGTCCCACACGCCACTGGACGGACTGCCCGTCGACGACCGGGTCGCCTACATATGCGTCGGACGTGACCCCCGGGACGCGGCGTTCTCCTGGCTGAATCACATGGCGAACCTCAACATCGACGTAGTGAGCGAGCTTGTCGAGGCGGCGGCCGCGGCGGAGCGTCGACCCGCCACCTCAGCGCGGGAGCATCTGAGGGGAATACCGCCGGACAGCCCTCCGTACGAGCAGTTTCTCGCCTGGGTGGACAATCAGGAGCCACTCGGCGGCCTCCCGTGGCTGGTGACGCACCTGGCGAGCTTCTGGGAGGCGCGCACGTGGCCGAATGTGATGCTCCTCCACTACGACGACCTGCGGGCGGATCTCAGCGGCCAGATGCGGTCGCTCGCCGAGTGGCTGCGCATCGACGTCCCTGCCGACTGCTGGGATGAGCTGGTCACGGCGGCTGAGTTCACGTCGATGAGCCACCGGGCTGACAAGCTCGTGCCCGGTCCGGTCTGGCGCGAGCCGTCCCGCTTCTTTCACAAGGGTACGAGTGGGCAGTGGCGCGAGGTGCTCGACGTGGAAGCGGAGCGGCGCTACTGGAGACGGGTGAGGGAACTGGCCGACCCAGAGCTGGTGGCGTGGCTGCACCGGCCACCCGCGACCGACGTAGTCGTCCCGGCGTGACGGCCGCCGACCGCTACGACGCCGCGGATACCAGCACCGCACCGGCGAGCGCGGCCCCGGCCGCCAGCAGCTTGCGGGTCAGGTCGGTGCGCTCGCGCAGCAGCAGGACGCCGGCGAGCACCACCAGCACCAGGTTCCCCTGATAGATCGGCACCACCTGCCCGACCTCGCCGACGGCCAGCGCCTGCACCAGGAACCAGTAGGACCAGGACGCGAGCAACGCGCTCAGCACGCCGTACCGGGCCCGGGTACGCAGCAGCTTCCGGACCCGGGCGACGGAGCTGCGCGCGGTGAGGCTCAGCAGCAGCCCACCACCCAGGAAGCCGGAGGCGGTGAGGATCCCGGCCGGAACCTCGCGGGCGGCGAAACTGTCGCTGGCGTGCGCGAGGCTCGCGACCAACGCCGCGGCCAGGGCCAGGGCGACGCCGCGGTTGGCCCGGATCGCGGTGGGCCGCACCAGCAGCGCGGCTCCCACCACGATCAGACACGCACCGATCACCCGGAGCAGCAGGATCGACTCGCCGAACAGCACCGCGCCGACCAGGACCGACCACACCGCACGGGTCCGCGCGAGGACGCTCGTCATCGACACCTCGGCGTGGCGGTCCGCGTGGAAGCTGCACCAGTTGAACGCCATCCAGCACCCGATCGAGGCCAGCATCGCCAGGTAGTACGGCAGGTGTTCCGGCCTCGGCAGGTAGTCGCGAAGGTCGGCCACCGCGACCGGGGCGATGAACGCCGCGGCGGCCAGCTGATAGGCGATCGCGTACGCGGTCGGATCCGCGGCTTCGACCAGCAGGTAGCGATGGCTGACCCGGGCGGCCGCCGCAAGTGCCGCGGCCGCGAGAGTCAGGGCGAGCCAGCTCATCCCGGTATGTCCGATCCAGTTGAAGGTTGCGAGCAGCCAGCCGGCTGACCAGCGCTCCGCAAGGTAGATCTGACCTACCCGCCCCCAAGTTGGTCAGACCTGCGCTATCGACGGACGTCGTATCGCATGTGGGTGACCCGGTCGCCTTGGACGATCTCCGGGTTGCCGAGGAGTGCGGGTGGACCGTCGTACGCGCCGAAGAACCGTACGCCCTTGCCAAACACCGCCGGGACCAGGTCGACCTGGAGTTCGTCCACCAGGCCGGCGGCCAGGGCCTGGCCCAGCAGGTCACCGCCGGTCAGCGACACGTCCTTGTCCCCGGCGGAGTCTTTGGCCTGGGCAATCGCACTTGCCAGGCCATCGGTGACGAACGTGAACGGCGCGTCGGGGAACGGCCAGTCCGTCGGCGGTTCGTGGGTCACCACGACAACGGCGTCGCCGGCTGCGGGGCGGCCGTTCCAGCCGTTGGTGATGTCAAACAGACGACGGCCGATCACCGCCGTTCCGATCCGCGACCAGGTCTCCTCCAGATACGCGGCGCTGGCGGCCGAAACGTGGAAGACCCGCTCCGGGTCGCCGCCGTTGAAGGGGACGTCCCCGTTGTTGTACCAGTCAAACAGCGGACCTACCCGGTCCGACTCGTCGGCGATGAAGCCGTCCAACGAGACCGTCGCGCCCGCGATTACCTTGCCCATGGTCTGTGACTCCCTTTTTCGAAGACCGGATTTGCGTGGGACGTCGGAGCCGGTGCCCCGGATCGGACAGCGGGCTCGGCACGGCTGCCTGCCTACGACCACGGCCACCTGGGCAGCCGAGCCTGGCCTCGGCGACATGCTCGACCCGGAACCCCTCCAGCCCCGCGTCGGCCACATCGTTCACCACGCCCAAGGCCACCGTCACACACCGAACATTCTTCGCGACTAGGCGCCCGATCCCCGGTAACGACTCGCAGAGTTGTCCTGACCCTCGCAAGACCACCACGGGCGGGTTCCGGCTACACTCCGCTAGCAAGATGGACGGAGGCTACCAGCGACCCCACCGCCGGATCGGCCCGGGGCCGCGGGACGGCACCGGCTGGCCGGACGGTTACCGGATCTGGGTGGTGGGCGGCTTCGGTTGCGGCAAGAGCACGCTGTCGCAGGCCCTGGCGAAGGCCCGGCAACTACCGTACATCGAGCTGGACGGTGTGTTCTGGCAGCCTGGCTGGCGCCCGGCCGACCCGGCCCAGTTCGCCGCCGAGGTTGAACGGGCCACCAGCGGACCACGCTGGATCGTGGACGGACAGTACGAGCAGCTCCGCCCGTTGCTGCTGGACCGGGTGGACACGATCATCGTGGTGGACGCGCGGAGGACGACCGCGCAGCGCCGGATCATCAATCGCAGCGCGACCCGGTTTCGCGCCCGTGAGCGGCTGTGGAACGGCGAGCGGGAGAGCCTGCGCAGTGTCACCACCATGCTGGTGCAGGCCTGGCGGCAGCACCCGCGAACCCGGCTGGTCAACCGCCAACTGCTCGCCGCCGCCGCGCCCGGGGTACGGACTATCCACATGTGGACCGACCGTGGTCAGGGCGCCGCCGCCACGGCGGGGTGAGCACCGGGTGGCCTCGGCGAGGAACCGAATCAGCGCCGCGACATGCCCTTCACCTCATCGGGGGTAAACCCGAGCTCCCGCAACAGCTCGTCGGTGTGCTCGCCCTCGATCGCGGTGCCACGGGTGATCTCCGGACGCGCACCGTCGATCGTGAACGGGAGCTGGAGCTGGTGCAGGGACACGCCCGCCACCGCCACCGGGGTGACCGACGACCGGTGGGACAGCTGCGGGTCGCGCATCATCTCGGACGAGTCGTTGACCGGTGCCACGGGAATGTCCCGAACGGCCAGCTCCGCAAGCCAATCCGCGCGCGGCCGCGCGGCGAACACGCGCCGCAGCTCTTGGAAAATCTCCGCCGCGCGCGCCGGGTCCGGCTGGTGGTGGGCGGTCCAGCCCGGCCGATCGAGGTGGTCGCACAGGCGGGTCCAGAACCACGGCTCGATGCAGCAGAGGCTCAGGTACCGGTGGTCGGCGCACTCGTAGAGGTGGTACGCGGGGTAGCTGCCCCGCAGGAACGGGTTCGGCGGGTCCTCGCTGCCCGGCGGGCCGCCGTTGAGGATGCGGTGGATGTCCGGGTGGTCATAGGACTCGGACGCCGGCAGGGTCAGCATCGTGTCGGTGATCGACAGGTCGAGGTAGCACCCCTGACCGTGCCGGGCTCGTGCCAACAGCGCCGCCACCACCGAGAACTGTATGTTCAGGGTCGCGCAGCGGTCCGCCCAGCTGTTCGCTGGCAGCATCGGCGCACCGTCGGTGTCCCTGGGAAGGGCACCCGCCACACCCTGGTAGTTGAGATCGTGCCCGGGCAGGTCACGGTACGGCCCGTCCTGCCCGTACCCGGTGACAGCACAGTAGACGATGTCGGGCCGGACCGCCCGCACCGCCTCGACGTCGACCCCGAGCCGCTGCGCCACCCCGGGACGGAAGCCCTCCAGGATCACGTCGGTACGTGCGGCCAGCCGCCGGAACACCTCCTGGCTCGGTTCCCGCCGCAGGTCGAGCGTGAGGCTACGCTTGTGGCGCCCCACGGCGCGCTGGCCGGTGAATCCTCGCGCGCGCCCGTACCCGGGTCGCGTCAGCGATATGACATCGGCGCCGAGGTCGCCCAGGGCCGAGGAGGCGCAGTGGCCGACCGCATTCTGGGTAAGGTCGAGGACGGTGATGCCGCGCAGCAGCATCGCCGGCTCACCGGGCCCTGGCCGCGGCGCCGACGTCGACCGCGGCCAGATGGCCGTCGACGGGCACCTGGGCGGCGTTCAGCAGGCCCGCGAGCATCCGGTAGAACCCGGGCAGCAGCAGCAGCTCGAGCAGCTGCTCGTCCGAATAGCCGGTGCGCAGCCGTTCCCAGGTGGGTTCGGCCAGCCCGTCCGAGGACAGCAGCTGGTCCACCGCCTCGGCGAGCAGGCACAGGTCCTCCGGGGCTGGCACGGTGCCCACCGGCTCGCCGGCCGCCGCGATCTCCCCCTGCGACAGGCCCACGCCGTGCGCGATTCCCAGATGCTGCGCGTACTCGTACGGGCAGCGGGCCGCCACGGCCGTACGCAGGATGACGAACTCCCGGGCACGGGCCGGCAGCGACGAGTGCGCCATGAACAAGCCGCCCAGGGCGTTCACCCGCTTCATCAGCTCGGGATGCCCGACCAGCAGGCGGAACAGGTTGATCGGTTCTCCGCTGTCGGTCGGCAGCGTCCGGGCGAGCAGCTGCTGCTGGGCCGCGGTCGGCTCGGTGACCAGCGGCAGCCGGCCGCCGGCCGGGTCGTCGGGTGTGGCGTTCATGCGCGGTAGCGCTCCTTCCAGTCGATCGGCACGGCACAGTCACTCCGCGAGCTGCCGGGCGGCCTGCTGCACGTCGGGCAGGTGCACCATGGCCTGCGTGCGGGTGTAGCGGCTGGAAGGCCCCGACACGGTCAGCGCCGCGACCGCGCGCCCCCCGGAGTCGATCGGCACCGACAGCGCGCCGACCCCGTCCACCCAGGTGTCCACGAACGACCAACCCTGCTCGCGCAGCCCCGCCACCCGCCGCACCACTACGGCGAGGTCCTCTTTGCTGTGATGGGCCGCGAGGACCTCGGCCAGCTCCTCGGCGGTATGGTTGATCAGCAGCACCTCACCGGTGGCGGTGTCCAGCACTGGCTTGACGTCACCGGGCGGCAGCGCCCGGCTGATCAGGTGCTTGCTGCGGACCTCGCCGATGCACACCCGCAGCCCCTCGTACGGCACGTGCAGCGAGACGGTCTCGCCCGTGAGGTCACGCAGCCGCTGCATGTACGGTCGGGCGCGGACCACCAGCTCGTTCTGGTCCATGCCCTTTCGGGCCAGGCTCAGCACCCGGTTCCCTACGACGTACCGGTGGGCCCGGTTCTGCTCCAGCATGCTCTCCTCCCGGAGGGTGTGGACCAGCCGGCTGGCCGTGGCGATGTGCAGGTCGACCCCCTTGGCGATCTCGGCGATGGTGGCGCCCTCGGTGTTGGAGGCCACGAACTCCAGGATCGCCATGACCCGGGCGAGCGACCTCATCCGCGCACTACTCCCTTCTCGACCAGCTCGTCGATCGCGTCACTGTCACGATCGAGCACCTCCCGCAGGACCTGCCGGGTGTCCTGGCCCAGGCGTGGGATGGTGCTCGGTTCCCGCAACCGGGTCGGGACCGACGACTTGATCGGGTTACCGACCACCCGAGTATGGCCGACGTCCTCATGCAACACATCGACCAGCATCTCACGCGCCTCGGTATGGGGGTGGCGGGCGGCTCCGGCGGCGTCGTTCACCGGCGCGCACGGCACACCGGCTGCCTGCAGGTTAGCCACTGCAGCCTCGGTCGACTGGTCCACGAGCCATCCCGAGACGGCCTTGTCGATGATGTCGATGTTGGCCGCCCGCTGCTCCCCGGTCTGCAACCTGTCGTCGCTGGCCAGGCCCGGGCGCCCGACCGCGACGCACAACGCGGTCCACTCCCGTTCGGACATGATGGCCACGGCGAGGTAACCGTCGGCGGTCGGGAACGGACCCCAGGGCGCCTGCAGCGGGTACTGCCCACGCCCGGTTACCCGCCCGAGTACCTCGAAGGTGTTCACGGGCAGGTCGTTCATGAACAGAGAGGCGTCGAACATGGAGATGTCGACCCGCTGGGGCCCGCGGCCGTTGTCGACCTCACCGAGCGCCATCACGGTGCCGGCGAAGGCCAGTACGCCCGAGAAGATGTCGGACATGGCGAACCCCATCCACACCGGCCGCCCACCGGGATCGCCGGCCAGGTGCAGCAGTCCTGCGTTCGCCTCGGTCAGGATCGCGTACGCGGGATCGGTCGTGTTCGGGCTGGGCAACAGGTCGTCGTGGCCGTAGCCGCTGATGGTGGTGTATACCACGTTCGGGTTGAGCTCCTTCAGGCGCGCGAAGTCGAAGCCCAGCCGTTGCATGACCCCGGGGCGGAAGTTCTCGACGACCACGTCGGCGGCCGCGACCAGCTCACCGAGGACCTCCCTGCCCGCCGCGGTCTTCAGGTCGATGCAGACGCTGCGCTTGTTGCGGTTGAACCGCATTACGTTGAGATTCTCGCCGCCGGTCGCGCCCGGAACCAGGGTCCCGTACCGGCGGTAGGGCTCGCCGTCGGGGGGCTCGACCTTGATGACCTCGGCCCCGAAGTCGGCCATCAGCATCGTGGCGACCGAACCGCTGATGACCTGGGTCAGGTCCACCACGCGGGCCGCCGACAGGCGGTTGTGCCGCCAGGTCGCCTGGCTACCTGGTTGCGGGACCCGGGGCGGGGCCACATCGCCTCCCTCTGTCGTGACGTGGGACGTCATGCCGGCCGTTTCGGGTCGGCTGGCCGGGTCCACTGTTCGTTGGGCTGTTTCGGATGCCGGTAGATGTGCGCATACTCGGGCACGTCGTAGGTGACCCGGCGCAGCTGTTCGACCGCCTGGCCCCACGCCAGGATGACCTCGTCCTCCCCCGGGTAGTCGAACGGGTCCCCGAGCTGCTGCTCCAGCTCACCGCCTGGCGGCGGCGGGTTGGCGGTCAGCCAGTCCACCGTCCGGGCCAGACCCTCGGTCGCTGAGTACGTGTCGACGTACCCGAGCTCGTCGCGGATCCGCTGCGAGATCCCCACCCGGTGTTCCCGGGAGCTGCGGTAGAGCGGGTGGGCCGGGCCGGCGTACGGGAAGGGCACATCCACGATCTCCAGCTCGTGCTCCAGGTAGCCGGCAATGAACTCGACCCGCTGCCGGAGCGTGTGGATCTCGGAGTCCGCAACGACGTACGCCCGGCCGCCGCTGATCTCTGGGCGGTCCACCGCCAGCAGCGGTGCCAGCGACACGTTTGCCACGTAGCCACGGGACTCCAGCTTGAGACCACCGTCCGGTAGGACGATCTGCCGCCGCCCGTCGAGGATCCGCCGCACGATGCACCACTCCCGCAAGCCCGGCTGGTGCGGGCCGTAGAGCATCGGGTATCCGATGTAGGTGGCGCGGAAGTCCCCGCGCGCGTGCGCCTCGAACAAACCCTGGTATGCCTGCGCCATCCGGAAACCGAACTTGTTGCGCTGTTCGTCGGTCTCCAGGATCTGCTGGCCCTCAGTGATCACCGCCGGGCGACCCAGGCCGCCCCATTCGGTCGCGGCCTGGGCCGCCAGCTGTCCGGTTGCGCCGCCGATGCCGACCAGATGCCCGGCCCGGCCGGCGAAGTGCGCGGTCAGGTGTCGTAGCCGACCGTACTGGGCGATCACCACGTCGAACTCGGCGTGGCCCAGTGCGTCCTCGATCGTATGGCGGAAGTGGGGGTCGCCGTGGATGTGCCGGACCTCGCCGGCAAACTCCGCCTCATGGAAACCACTGTGGAAGATGGTCACCTCGAAGCCCCGCGCGAGCAGGCCATTGACCACGTCGGGACCGGTGGGCCCGGTGCCGCCCACGACCAGTGCTGACCTCATCCCTGCCCTCCTCCTACGCCCTTGCCCGGTATGCCCTTGCCCGCTTTGCGCGCCGCCACCTCGGCCGGCCGAGCCACATCATCACCATCACCACCGGCACGGTGATCGCCGTCATCACCAACGCCAGCGCCGCCACCCGGTTGAAGATCCCCTGGTCCCACACGTCGAGCAGGACGAAGCCGATCACCGGTGTGCGTCCCGTGCCGAGCAGCACCGCGACCGGCAGGTCGCCAAGGATCCGCACGAACACCAGCGCCCAGGCCGCGAACAGGCCGGGTGCCATCAACGGCACCAGGATCCGGGCGAAGGTGCGGCCCTCACCCGCCCCGGAGACGCCGGACGCCTCCTCCATACTGTTGTCGACCGACGCGACCGAAGCCTCGCTGGCGATCGACGCGTACGGGATGTAGACGACGAAGTACGCTAGCGCGAGGATGAGCAACGTCGCCCCGAGCTGGAACGGGGGTCCGGCCAGCGCCAGCACGAACGCCAGCGCGAGCACCGTGTTCGGCACCGCGGCGGGGAGCTTGGCCACCGCGTCGGCGACCTTGCCGAGCAGGTTCCGGCGGCGGTGGGCGTAGACGATGACCAGCGCGGCGACCAGGACCGTGATCCCACCCCCGACCAGGCCCAGAAACAGCGAGTTCTCGACCGACCGTTGCCCGAGCGGGTAGCCGAACAGGATCCGCTCATAGTGGGCGAAGGTCCACTCGCTTGCCAGCAGATCCGGCTGCCAGTAGGTCTGGAAGCTGACGATGCCCAGCGCCAATATCGGCAACACCGCCGCCAGGGTGACGTAGAGCCACAGCAGCGATCGCATCGGCCACCGCCAGGGACCCAGTTCGATGCGGGAGGAGCCGGTGGAGCGGCTGCCGATCCGGGCGAACTGACCGGAGCCCACCAGCCGCCGCTGGGCCACCCACAAGACCAGCAGCAGTGCCAGCAGCATGGTGCTCAGCAGTACGGCATCGTCGTACGCGGGCGGGTAGGTCTGCCGGATCGAGCGGATGATCCGCACCGCCAGGATGTCGATGTCGGGCCGGGTGCCGATGATGACCGGCACCGAGTAGAGCGCGAAGCCCACGACCATCACGAGCAGCAGCCCGGCCAGCACGGCCGGACCGATGGCGGGCAGCGAGACGGTCCGCAGCACCCGGGACGCCCGCGCGCCGGAGACCCGAGCGGCCTCCTCAAGGGACGGATCCATGCTCCGGAACCCGGCGGCGATCGGCAGGTAGGCGAACGGCACCAGGTTGAGCACGTAGACCAGGATCAGCCCCGGGTAGGAGAAGATGTTGAACTCGTAGCTGATACCCAGCGGCTCCAGCACCACCCCCAGCGCTCCGTTGAGCAGGCCCACGTCGGGGTTGGCCAGCAGCACCCAGCCGACGGCCATCGCCACCGTCGGCAGGAACAGCGGCACCAGCGGGAGCACATCGCCGAGCATGCCGATGCCGGCGTCGGTGCGCTCGTTGATCCAGGCCAGCAACGCGGCCACCAGCAACGCGATCACCGCGCTGGCCCCGACGACGACCACGGTGTCGCGTAACATCCCGCTGAACCAGGGCGCGCCCACCAGGCTCTCCCACCGCTGGTGGCCGAACCCTTCGAAGGCCCGCACCACCATCCGGCCTAGCGGAAACAGCACCAGGGCGAGCACACCGACGGCGATCAGCGCAGTCACGAGGGAGAACGGGCTCCTCCCCAGCCGGCCGGCAGCCCCGCTCCGGCGGGCGGGCGCGCCGGGGCGGGCCGGCCGGGTGGCGGTCGCGGTGCGGTTGTCGCCCATCGCCGCCTACCCGGCCTCGACCACGCGGACGACCTCGCGCGGGATCTCCACCCGTACCGCGGCTCCTGCCCGTAGCGGGTGCGGTGTCGCTAGCTCCCAGACCGTCAGCTGGCCGGTGCCGACCTGGCAGGAGTACTCGGTGCGCGAGCCGGCGTACATGGTGGCGTCGACAGTGGCCGCCCACGAGTTCGCGCCGCCCCCGCCGGCCGGGTCGCGCACCAGCCGGCAGTGCTCCGGACGCACCATCAGGACCACCGCCGCGCCCTCCGCTGGCTGCGCGCGCCGATCGCCGTCGGCGGCGCTGCCCGACAGCCGCGCGGCCGCGATCTCGATCTCGCCGAACACACAGTCGAGCACGGCGACCTCGCCGGAGACCCGCGTGACCCGCGCCGGGATAAGGTTCGCCTCGCCCACGAACTCGGCCACCTGCCGGGTGGCCGGCTCCTCGTAGATGGTCACCGGGTCGGCGAGCTGCTCGACACCACCGTCGCGCAGGATGGCGATCCGGGTCCCGAGGCCCATTGCCTCGATCTGGTCGTGGGTGACGTAGACCGCGGCGAACCCGAGCTCCTGGTGGATGCGCAGCAACTCTCTGCGTAGCTGCGAGCGTACCTTAGCATCGACGTTCGACAGTGGTTCGTCGAACAGGACCACCGAGGGCTCGTTGATCAGTGTCCGGGCCAGCGCCACCCGCTGCTGCTGGCCACCGCTGATGGTGCTCACATACTGCCTGCCCAGACCGGGGAGCCCGACCAGCTCCAGATAGTCATCGGCCTTGGCGCGGGCCTGTTTCCGGCTGGCACCCTGCACCCGCAGCGGGTAGGCGACATTGTCCCGCAGGCTCATGTGCGGCCACAAGGCGTAGGACTGGAACATCATGTTCACGTCCCGCCGGTGCGCCGGCACCATCGTGCCGGCCTCGCCGTCGTAGACCACTGCACCGTCGATGAGCATCCGGCCGCGGTCCGGTTGCTCGAGCCCGGCTACGCAGCGCAGCAGGGTCGATTTGCCGCAGCCGCTCGGCCCGAGTAGCACCAGGATCTCGCCCGGGTGGACGTCGACGCTGACCTGGTCCACCGCCCGCACCCGTTCCCCGCCGGTGCGGTAGAACTCCTTGCACAGGTCGTTGATCTCCAGGCGCAGCCGGCCGGCCGCGGCGGCATCCGGGTCCGTACCGTCCGCGGGCACCGGAGACTCCGGCCTGGTTGCCTCAGTCATTCGCACTGGCTCACTCCAACCCGAGCAGTGCCACGATCTGGTCCGCCTGCTCGTTACCCTTGCGCGCGTCTATCACGGTCAGGTCCGCCGGCGCGGCCGGGCAGTCGTCCAGCTGGTCGGTGGCGAGTGCCTGGTACTCGCCGGAGCACGCTGCGGCCTGGCCCTCCTCGGACAGCAGCCAGTTGAGGTAGACCATCGCGGCATTCGGGTTCTGCGCGTCCGCCGCAACCGCGGCGATGTGGGTCAACGCCAGGGTCGGCTCCAGCGTGCTGGTCTCCAGCGGCGCGCCCGCCTCCCGTAGCTCGAGGGAGTGGGCGTGCTGCCCGGGGCCGACGAAGCTGAACTCTCCGGCGGCGGCCTGCTGCACCGCGGTGGCCGAGCTGTCGTAGAACGGGTAGCCCGCGTCCGCGATCGCCGTGAGGAACTCGTCGCCCTGCCATTCCCGCAGTTGGGCGTAGGCGGCCATGAACGCGCCCGAGGCGCGCGGGTCGGCCAGCTCGCCGGCGCCGGCGTAGGGCGGCTCGATCAGCTGCTCCCACCGGGTGGGCGGCGTGCTGATCATCTCGGTGTTGGCGGTGACGACGAACGGCCCCGCCATCATGTGCACGTAGTGGTCCGCTACGAACTGGCTGTCCACATTAGTGAGATTCGGTGCGCGGTCGGTGTCGAGCGGCTGGAACCAGTCGGGCCGGTCCTCGAGCATCAGATTGTCCGCGATCTTGATCAGGTCGGCCCCCTGCGCGCCCGCCTCGGCCTCGCTGGCGAACCGGGTGGTCAGCTCACCGGAGACCAGCCGCGTGTGGATCACCTCGATCTCCGGGTACGCCTCATTGAACGCCGTTATCTCGGCCTCGTTGATGCCGTCATGCGTGGCGGTGTAGAGGACCAGCTCGCCTTCCTGGCGGGCAAGTTCCTCGATCTCCTCGAAGTCGGCGCCCAGACCGCCGCCCGAACCGTCCCCATTGCCGTTGCCACCGCAGGCGGTGACCAGGATGCTGACTGCCGCCGTGGCCAGCACGGCGCGGTGCCTCGTTCTGCTCATGATGTGTCCTCCTCGACACCTGGGGTGCCCAGCGCCGGCATCGCGGGGATCAGCCGTCCGGCCGCACCACGATGGCGCGAAGCGGGCCGGTCACCTCAGGCTGCAGGTTTCCGGGGCCGGCAGGGCCGGCCTCGACGGTTATCCGTTGTTGGAAGCTCGCGACGCTGGTGTCGCCGGCGAGCAGGCAGGGCAGCTGCGGGCCCTCGTCGAGTCTGATCAGACCGATGCTGTACGGCGCAGAGATGCCGGGGATCCGATAGTCGCTGTGGTAGGTCGCCCACGACAGCAGACTCGCCGTGCCTCGCGCCGCTACCTCCGCCAGCTCTCGAGACCAGCAGCGCACGCAGTACCGGTCCTGCCAACCGTGCTGGACGTTGCCACAGTCGCGGCACCGGTGCAGGGTGAGCGGACGGGACGGGGTCTCCGTACTCATCCGGACCTCCTGAAGATCATCGAATCGCCGTAGCAGCTGCCGTAGTGGGCGAGGCGGGCGTCCGGCACCTGCCGGGCGCCCGCCTCGTGCCGCAGCTGGACCACCGCCTCGACGAGGTGCAGCCAACCGGCCAGCTGGCCGGTGGCCAGCGAGCCGCCGTGCGGGTTCGTCGGGAACCCGCCGTGGTAGGTCAGGCCACGCTCCTGGACGAACCCGGGTGCCGCCCCAGCCGGGCAGTAGCCGTAGCGCTCCAGGGCGAACCACACCAGAGGGCTGAAGGCGTCGTAGGTGAAGAAGACGTCCACATCGGCGGGCTCGATCCCAGACCGCTCGAAGACCGTCCGGTCGGGCGGCACGTCCTCGAGCATCGACTGGTCGGCCACCCCCAGTCCCGGCCGGGACCAGATGAACTCTCCCGATCCCGCCGGGATCCCGTCGAAACCGGCGATCTCCACCGTTCGGGAGGCGGTGGCCGCCCGTTCGGCTCGCGCGACCAGGATGCAGACCGCCCCCTCGGTGCGCGGGGTGCAGTCCCAGCGCCGCAGCGGCTCCACGATGTACGGGTTGTCCAGGTAGGCGTCCCGGTCGATCGGTTGTGGACGCAGCGCTCCGGGGTAGGCGGCGGCGTTGAGCCGCGCGTCGGCTACGACGTGGAACAGCTCGGCCAGGTCCGTACGGTAGCGGTTGGCGTAGAGGCGGGCGGCGAGGGCGGCGGTGCCCAGCGGGGCGGTAAGACCGATCCGGGGGTTCTCCCCGTGCGGCCCGCCACCCTTACGCAGCTCCTCGGACCACCCCTTCCAGGCCGGACCGCCCACCGTGTCCGTGCCCAACCGCCGCGCGTAAATGCAGGCCACGACGTCCGCGTGCTGGTTGTCGACCAGCAGCGCCGCCTGCTGGACCACGCTCGCGCTGAACCGGCCGTGCGCCCACGACTGCAGGCAGGTACGCGGCTGCAGGCCCAGGTAGGTGGCGAGCTGGTCATAGTCCGGACCCGCCTCGCCCCCCGAGTTGATCACGAGGCCGTCGATCGTCTCCCGCGGCAGGCCGGCGTCCCTCGCCGCCGCCACCAGTGCGTCGGCCGCCAGAGTCAGATAATCACCGTCCACATCGGCGTGCCGCAGTGGTCCGACCACACCGACTCCGACGATACCCGCCCCGGTCACGACGGCTCCGGTTCCGCCGCGCCGAGGTACTGCTCGGTGTGCCTGCCCAGGTCCGGCGGGTCGGTCCACTCCTCGACAAAGCCGCGCTCGAGTTTCAGCGGCGCGTTCGCCACCAGGATCTCCGGATAGCCCGGCAGACCCCGTACGATCTCGCGGGCCATCGCGTGCTCGTCATAGATCGCCTCCCCGACGTCGCGGATCTTGGAGACCGGCACACCGGCAGCCTTCAGCCCATCGAGCAGCGGTGCCAGGGTCCGGGTGGCGAAGACCGGCCGCAGGATCTCGCGCAGTTCGTCGCGATGGTCGATCCGCCCGCCGTTGGTGTGGAAGCGCGGGTCGTCGATTAGATCGTCGAGCCCGAGCTCGACGCAGAGCCGTCGCCAGTGGGCGGGCGTGGACACGCCGAGGTAGAAGTAGCCGTCGGCCGCCTCAAAGACGCCGTACGGGAACTGGTGCTCGAACTCGCCGCCGAGCTTTGCGGGCTGGCGTTTGATCGCCGAGTACTGCGGTACCGCCCACAGCAGCATGTTCATCGCCGTGTCGTACAGCGAGACCTCGAGGTGCTGGCCCTTGCCGGTCTGGTCCCGGTCGCGCAGCGCGGCCAGGATGCCGCCGAAGCCCATGGCGCCGGTCATCAGGTCGATCGCGCTCACCGCGATCCGTACCGGCGGGCGGTCCGGCTCCCCGGTGTAGCTCATGATGCCGGTGTATGCCTGCAGCATCATGTCCATCCCGAGCTCGTCGCGGCGAGGCCCGGTCCGGCCGAACCCGGATACCGAGCAGTAGACGATGTCCGGCTTGATCTGCCGGCAGGTCGGGTAGTCGACGCCGAGCTTCTCGGCGCCACCCGGTGCGAACGACTCGATGACCACGTCGGCGTCGCGAACCAGCTCGCGTACCCGTCGCTGTCCTGCCTCGCTCTTCAGGTCTGCCACCACGGAGCGCTTGTTCCGGTTCACCGCCAGGAACAGGAAGGACTTGTTGTCGACCCGCCAGTTGCCCCAGTGGCGGCCGTGGTCGCCGGTGGGTGGCTCGATCTTCACCACCTCTGCGCCGAGGTCGGCGAGCATCATCGTGCAGAACGGGCCCGCCGCGGCCGCCGTGAAGTCGATGACCTTGGTTCCAGCGAGCAACGGCACAGATACCGCCCCCTTCGCGTCAGCCACCCCGCGTACATACTCTCATTACCTGAGAGTTAATCTCATGTAACGAGACTAAGACATGCCCGGAACACGCGTCAAGGGGTCGGGGCGGGCGGGCTCTCACCGGCGGCAGATGAGTGCGGTTGAGCGGACATCAGTGAGGGTCTGCCGGCTTACGCGCGAGGATGAGCCAGCACCGTGGGCTGCCGTCCCGGTGCCGGCCCAGGACGGTCAAGGCAACGGCCGTCGCGGTGAAGCCAGCCGCCGTCAAGTCGTCGCGGACGGCGGGCAGCGGGCTGGTGCGGTAGTACATGACGAACGGGGGGCGCCACACGGCATTGCGGACCCGCATGGCCAGGTCGAATCCGAGCGTGGCCCAG
>WHTQ01000118.1 GCA_009377645.1 Micromonosporaceae bacterium
CTCCAGCGGGTAGGAGCCGAGGAACATCAGGTGGTTGAGCACCCGGTTCAGCTCGGCCAGCGCGGTCCGCAGCCAGACCGCCCGCTCCGGGACCTCCAGCCCCATCAGCCGCTCGACCGCCAGCGCCACCCCCAGCTCGTTCGCGAACGCGGACAGCCAGTCGTGCCGGTTGGCCAGCACCAGGATCTGCCGGTAGTCCCGCACCTCGAACAGCTTCTCCGCGCCCCGGTGCATGTAGCCGACGATCGGTTCGCAGGAGACCACCCGCTCCCCGTCGACCACCAGCTTCAGCCGCAGCACCCCGTGCGTGGAAGGGTGCTGCGGGCCGATGTTGAGCACCATGTCGGCGGTCTCCAGCCCGGTCCCGGTGCCGACCGTCAGCTCCCGCAACCCGGTACCTGCGCTCATATCAGCCATCGTGCCACGTCCCCGGGCAACGCGACGGGCTGCAGCAGCCACCAGTGGCCGCCCAGCCCGGCCGGGTCGGTCAGCTCGGCCCCGGCCCCGGCGGCCGCCAGCCGGCGCAGGTAGCCGGCCGGGTCGTCGTGGGCCAGGGCGAGCGGCGGGCGGGTGCCGTCGACTCCCAGCGCGCGCAGTGCCCCGGCCTGCCGGACCAGCACTGCCCCGCCCACCCCCGGGGCGTCGCGCACCGCGTCGACGGCCACGTGGGCGGTCAGGTCGCAGCCGCCGTCCGGCACCGGCGCGACCTCCCGCCCGTCCCGGAAACCGGTCAGCGTGCCCAGCGGCGGCCGCCCCCCGGCAACGTGTCCATAGTCGACGGCCAGGGCGGCGCCCCGGTGGAGGGCGGCGACCGCCCCCTGCCACGCCGCATCCCGGGGGCGGCCGATCTCGGCCCGGGTGCCGGGCACGGTCAGCGGCCACCACCGGGCCAGCCAGGCCGCGTCTGGGCCGGACACCGGCTGGCCGGGCGCCTCCTGCCCGGTAGCCGGGTCGACCAGCAGGTAGCGGAGCGCCCCGTCCCGGTCCAGCGTCGCCACGTCCACCGGTACGTTGTCCAGCCACTCGGTGGCCAGCAGCAGCCCGGTCACCGGAGCCGGAATGGTGTCCCGCCAGGCGATGCCGTCGCGGCCGGGCCGGGCGGGCGCCCGCTCGACCGCCACCGGGCGCAGCCGGCCGGCCAACGTGGCCGGAGCGGCGTCCAGCAGCGCCGCCAGCAGCTCGCCCCGGCCGGCGCCCACGTCCACCACGTCCAGCGGGTCCGGCCGGCCGAGCGCCTCGTCCAGCCTCGCCAGCAGCCGCAGCAGCGCCGCCGCGAACCCCGGCGACGCGTGCGCCGAGGTGCGGAAGTGCCCGGCCGGCCCGGCACCGGCCCGGACGAAGAACCCGTCCAGGCCGTAGAGCGCGGACTCCATCGCCGCCCGCCACCTGAGCACCGGCCCAGCCTATCGATCATGAGGTGGGGTACGCGATCTCGCCGCGATCAGGTACCTAAGCTCATGATCAGCCGGAGGTGAGGAGGGTGGTCGGGTCGGCGTCCGTGGCTACGATCCGGTTCGCGCGGTCCACATGCACCACCCGCGGCCGGAAGGTGCGCGCGGTCGCGTCGTCCAGCTGCGCGTACGCGATCAGGATCACGATGTCGCCGGGGTGCACCAGCTGCGCGGCGGCACCGTTGATGCCGATGACGCCGCTGCCCCGCTCGCCCGGGATCACGTAGGTCTCCAGCCGGGCGCCGTTGCTGACGTCGACTATCGCGACCTGCTCGCCGGGGAGTAGGTCGGCCGCCTCCAGCAGGTCGGTGTCGACCGTCACCGAGCCGACGTAGTGCAGGTCGGCCTGGGTCACGGTGGCCCGGTGGATCTTCGACTTGAGCATCGTCCGCAGCATCATCGCTCGCCTCCGGCAAACTGGAGCTCGGTGTTGTCGATCAGGCGGGTGGCATCGACCCAGCCCGCCACCAGCAGCCGGGCGACCCGGTCGGCGGGCACCGGCACCACCGGGCCGGCGTCCGTGCCGAGCGGCTCGGCCAGCGGGCGCAGCCGCGGGTCGGTCAGCGCCAGATAGTCCAGTTCCACGCCGCGCAGGGTGGCGGCTGCGGCGTCTCGCACCGCCTCCGGGCCGGCGCCGCCGGCGGCGGCCGCGACACCGGCCCGGAGCGCCTCGGACAGCGACCGGGCCGCGTCCCGCGCACCGCCGGACAGGTACCGGTTGCGGCTGGAGCGGGCCAGCCCGTCCGGCTCCCGTACGGTCGGCACCGCCCGCACCCGGACCGGGATGTCCAGGTCCCGGACCATCGTGCGGATCAGCACCAGCTGCTGGTAGTCCTTCTCCCCGAAGTACGCGAGGTCGGGGCGGGTGAGCTGGAGCAGCTTCAGCACCACGGTCAGCACCCCGGCGAAGTGGCCCGGCCGGCTGGCCCCCTCCAGGATCCGACCGACCGGTCCCGGGTCCACCCGGACCGCCGGCTCGCCGTGCGGGTACAGCTCCTCGGTCGGCGGAGCGAACACCAGGTCCACCCCGGCCTGCCGGCACCGGGCCAGGTCGGCGTCGAAGGTACGCGGGTACCGCTGGTAGTCCTCGCCCGGACCGAACTGCAACGGGTTCACGAAGATCGTCGCGACCAGCCGGTCGGCCTCGGTGCGGGCCGCCGCTAGCAGCGCCGCGTGCCCCTCGTGCAGCGCGCCCAGGGTCATCACCACGGCGACCGAGCCGCCCCCGCCATCCCGGGCGGCGGCCAGCTCGGCGCGGGTCCGGGTGACCGCCGGGCCGGAGCCGGTCACGTCCGGTCCGGGCTGGTGCCCGCCGCCTCCGGCGCCCGCCCCGGCGCCGGGAGCGGGTCGGCGAGCGCGGCCAGCAGCCGGACCGCGGCGGCCGGGGACAGCTGGCCTTGCGCGATCGCCCGGTCCGCGGTGCGGCGGGCCAGCGCCCGGTAGGCCGGCACCGACTCGGGTGCGGTGCGAGCCAGCGCCCGCAGGTGGTCGGTGATCGTGCCGGCGTCGCCGCGGGCGACCGGCCCGGTCAGCGCCCGGTCGCCCAGCCAGAGCGCGTTGTCCAGCGCCGCCCGCAGCAGCGGTGCCAGCAGCCGCCGCGGATCGCGTACCCCCGCCTGCCGCAGCTGCTCGGCGGCCTCGTTGACCAGCGTGACCAGGTGGTTGGCGCCGTGCGCCAGGGCCGCGTGGTAGAGCGGGCGGTCCGAGTCGGCGACCCACTCGACGATCCCGCCCAGGTCGGCGACCAGCCGGGTGGCGAACCGGCGCAGGTCGTCCGGCGTGGTCACCCCGTACCCGATGCCGGGCAGCCGGGTCAGGTCGTCCGGGTGGCCGGTGAAGGTCATCGCCGGGTGCAGCGCCAGCGGCCGGCCGCCGGCCGGGCGCAGCACAGCCAGCCCGTGCGCCCCGGAGGTGTGGGCCAGCACCTGGCCGGGCCGGAGCCGGCCCAGCCCGGCGACCAGCCCGGCCAGCGCGTCGTCCGGCACCGCGACCAGCAGCAGGTCGGTGGCGGCGCGGGCGACCTCGGCGGCGGGGCGTACGGCGGCCTGCGGCAGCAGCGCGCGGACCCGGTCGGGGTGGGAGCCGGGGGTGACTGCCCGCACCCGGTGGCCGGCGGCGGCGAGCGCGGCGCCGAGCACCGGACCGACCCGTCCGGCGCCGATCACGCCGACGGTGAGAACAGCGGGTTCGCGGGCGTGCAGCGGCGCAGTCATGGCGTGATCCAGTCCTCGGGCTCGTGGTACCGGTCGCGTCAAGTATCGTCCGGCACCCCCGGTCGGTGGCAACAGGTTGTGACAATCTTCGCGCCCTGCGAGGTTCCCGGCGGTCGCGTAAGCTCCGCCCGAGTGGCACGACCGTGAGCAACGTCATGGATCTCGGGGAGGGACAGTGCGCGGGCACGCTCGTGGGCTGGGGATGGCGACCGTCGGGCTGGTGGCGCTGCTGCTGGCCGGCTGCGCGCCGCCGGACGGGATCGACGGAAACCTCACCGGCGACTGGCCGGCGCATCCCGAGCCGACCAGCTGGCTGCCGGAGGTCGGGGCCTGCCACTCCGGCGATTACCGGCTCGTCGTCCCGCTGTTCGCGTACCAGCCGGTGGACTGCCAGCGGCAGCACCTGACCGAGACGGTCCACGTCGGGGAGTTCACCGGGGACGCGGCCGACCGGGCCACCCCGCCGCCGGAGGGCTCGGCCGGCTGGCGGGCGGCGTACGCCGAGTGCGACGAGGCGGCGGCCGATTACCTGGGCGCCGACTTCCGGCACGGCCGGCTGTGGCTGGGCCTGACCCTCCCGGCGGTCGCGGGCTGGGAGGGCGGGGGTCGCTGGTTCCGGTGCGAGCTGGTCGGCTACGACGTGGCGGATCCCGGTTTCGAGGCCCGGGAGTCGAGCCTGGCCGGGGCGCTGGAGGCCACGGAGTCGAGCCTGCGGCTGTTGTGCTTCGAGTCGACCGAAAGCGAAGGCGGCGAGTCGATCGAGCGGATGGAGCGGGTGGCCTGCGACAAGCCGCACGACACCGAGTTCGTCGGGACCTGGCCGGCGCCGGACGTCCCCTACCCCGACGCGGAGGACCCGGGCGCACAGGAACAGGTGCACCGGGGCTGCCGGGAGCAGGTGGCCGAGTACGCGGACGTGCCGGTGGACGGGAACCTGATCTTCCGGGCCGGCACCATCGCCGACTGGATGGACGAGCAGGACTGGGACAACGGGGATCGGCGGTTCCGCTGCTATCTCTACCTGGCGGACGCTGAGCTGACCGAGTCGTTGGAAGGGGCCGGGACCGCTGGGCTGCCAGTCCGGTGAGGGGTCCACCGATCGGCGGATTTCGAACCGTGAACCAGGTCACTCGTACCTGGGCAATCAGGGTCATATCCGCTCAAAAGGTGCCGGGCCGCGCAGCGTGACCGCCTATGCTCACTAGCTCGTACCCCGACACGGGAGTAGGGCGCATGAACGACCGGTCCCCCAGGTGGATGGCGCTCGTGGTGGTGAGCGGGCTGGCGGCTGCGGCGCTGGCCGGCTGTGGCGGCGGCGACCCGCCGGACGGCGTGGACGGCGACCTCGCCGGCGGGTGGGCCGGGTTCACCGAGCCGGTCCCGTTCCGCCCGGAGGCGCCGGCCTGTCACCTGGACGGGTTCGCGCCGGCGGCGCCGCTGGCCGGGTACCAGCCGGTGGGCTGCGACGAGTCGCACCTGGTGGAGACGGTGCACGTCGGCAGCTTCGAGGACGAGGCCGCGGAGCTGGACGCCCCGCCCGCCCCGGACTCGTCCGAGCAGCGCACCGCCTACCGGGAGTGCGAGAAGCAGGTAGAGGAGTACCTAGGTGCGGACTTCCGGCAGGGCCGGCTGTGGCTGGGCGTGGCCACCCCGTCCGAGCCGGGCTGGCAGGGCGGCGCCCGGTGGTTCCGGTGCGACCTGATGGAGGTCGAGTCGGTGTACGGGGACCCGGTGGCCCGGGAGAGCTCGCTGTCCGGCACCCTGGCCGACGACTCGCCGCTGCGGCTCGGCTGCTACACGGTGGCGGTCGAGGACGGCCAGGTCGAGAAGATGTCCCCGGTGGCCTGCGACGAGACCCACGAGGCGGAGTACGTCGGGGCGTGGCGGGCCGAGGACGGCGACTATCCCGACCCGGCGGACGAGGACTCCGAGGCGCTGGTGTACGAGGGTTGCCGGCAGCGGGTGGCCGACTACGCGTCGGTGCCGAACGACGGGGACCTGGTCTACCGCACCGGCACGATCGCCGACTGGATGAGCCGGCCGGACTGGGAGGCCGGCGACCGGGCGTTCCGGTGCTACCTGTGGCTGCCGGACCGGGAGCTGACCGGGTCATTGCGGGAGGCCGGGACCGAGGCGCTGCCGGTCCAGACTGAGTGACCGGGTTAACTGATCAGGTGCCCGTACCCCACCTGCCGGAGCTGCCGCGGCTGCCGCGCCTGCCTCGCCGGTTGAGCGCACCGACGCCGGGCTGGGTGGAGACCACCGACGTGGTGGTGGTCGGCTCCGGGATCGCCGGCCTGACCACCGCGCTACACCTGCGGGAGGCCGGCCAGCACGTCACCGTGGTCACGAAGGTCAACGTCGACGACGGTTCCACCCGGTGGGCGCAGGGCGGCATCGCCGCGGTGCTCGACCCGGCCGACAGCCCGGCCGCGCACGCCGCCGACACGCTGGCCGCGGCCGGCGGGCTGGCCGACCCGGCGGCGGTGCGGCTGCTGGTCACCGAGGGTCCGGCCCGGGTGCGGGAGCTGATCCGGGTGGGTGCGGCCTTCGACCGGCACCCGGACGGCTCGCTGATGCTCACCCGGGAGGGCGGGCACCGGGCCGACCGGGTGGTGCACGCCGGCGGGGACGCGACCGGCGCCGAGGTGCAGCGGGCGCTGCAGGCGGCGGTCCGGCGGGACCCGTGGATCCGGCTGGTCGAGCACGCGCTCGTGGTCGACCTGCTGGCCGAGGGCGGCCGCGCCATCGGCGTCACCCTGCACGTCCTCGGCGAAGGCACCCCCGACGGGGTCGGCGCGATCCTCGCCGGTGCCGTGGTGCTGGCCACCGGCGGCCTCGGCCAGATCTACGCCACCACCACTAACCCCGCCGTCTCGACCGGCGACGGGGTCGCGCTGGCGCTGCGCGCCGGGGCCGCGGTCACCGACCTCGAGTTCGTCCAGTTCCATCCGACCGCGTTCGCCGGATGTTTGTGCAGTTGTGGTCGCCAGGGCGACCACAACTGCACAAACATCGCGCCGAAGCCGCTGGTGTCGGAGGCGCTGCGCGGGGAGGGGGCGCACCTGGTCGACGCCGACGGGAAGCGATTCCTGCTCGGGCAGCACGAGCTGGCCGAGCTGGCGCCGCGGGACGTGGTGGCGAAGGCCGTGTACCAGGCGATGCGGGCGGCCGGCACCGACCACGTCTGGCTGGACGCCCGGCACCTGGGCGGCGAGTTCCTGGCCGGCCGGTTCCCGACCATCGTCGCCACCTGCCGGGCCGCCGGGATCGACCCGGCCACCGAACCGATCCCGGTGGCGCCGGCCGCCCACTACGCCAGCGGCGGGGTGCGTACCGACCGGCACGGCCGGACCACCCTCCCCGGCCTCTACGCCTGCGGCGAGGTGGCCTGCACCGGCGTGCACGGCGCCAACCGGCTGGCCTCCAACTCGCTGCTGGAGGGGCTGGTCTACGCCCGCCGGATCGCCACCGACATCCAGGCCGCCGGGCACCCCACCCGGCTGAAGAGGGGACCCCTGCTGGGGGTGGAGGCGGCACCGGGGACCCTTCCTCAAACCCGGGCCGCCCTGCAGCAGGCGATGACGGCCGGGGCCGGGGTGCTGCGCAGCGGCGAGTCGCTCGCAGTGGCGGCGGCCGAGCTGCGGCGGCTGGAGCCGGCGGTGGCGGGCGGGCGGGGGACCGAGCAGTGGGAGCTGGCGAACCTGGTGACGGTGGCGACGGCGGTGGTGGCGGCGGCCTACGCCCGGCAGGAGACGCGAGGATGCCACTGGCGGGAGGACTGGCCGGAGACCGACCAGCGCTGGCGCGGGCACCTGTCCGGTGCGCTGGCGGCGGACGGATCGTTTAGCCTGGCATGGGAGCGCACATGAGACCATCTACAGTAGATGCCATTGTGACCGGGGGGCTCGACCCGACCGACGTGATGCGGGTGATCCGGGCCGCGCTGGACGAGGACCTGGGCCCGGACGGGCTCGACCTGACCAGCCGGGCCACGATCCCCGACTACCAGACCGGGGAGGGGGAGCTGGTGGCGCGCGCCGGCGGGGTGCTGGCCGGCATCGCGGTAGCGGCCGCGGCCTTCGAGCTGACCGACCCGCGTGCCGTGGTGACCCCGGTGGCGGCCGACGGCGCCCGGGTCGCCCGCGGCGAGGTGCTGGCCACCGTGGCCGGGCCGACCCGGGCGCTGCTCACCGCGGAGCGGACCGCGCTGAACCTGGCCTGCCGGCTGTCCGGGGTGGCCACCCACACCCGGGCCTGGGTGGATGCGGTGGCCGGCACCAAGGCCCGGGTGCTGGACACCCGGAAAACCACCCCGGGGCTGCGGGCGCTGGAGAAGTACGCGGTGCGGGTGGGCGGCGGCGGCAACAAGCGGATGGGCCTTTACGACGTGGCGATGGTCAAGGACAACCACGCCCGAGCGGCCGGCGGGGTGGGGCCGGCGTTCGCGCGGGTCCGGTCGGCGTACCCGGACGTGCCGGTGCAGGTCGAGGTGGCCAGCGTCGCGGAGGCGGAGACCGCGGTGGCCGCCGGCGCCTCGTTCCTGCTGTGTGACAACCTGCCGCCCGACGAGCTGCGCAAGCTGGTGGCCGTGGTGGCCGGGCGGGCGTATCTGGAGGCGACCGGCAACCTCACACTGGACCGGGCCCGGGAATACGCGGAGACCGGGGTGGACTATCTCTCGGTCGGAGCGCTGACCCACTCCTCGCCGATCCTGGACCTCGCGATGGACCTGCGAACCGAAGCGTAGAGGGGCAGGCACTGATGCTGCTGTGCATCGACATCGGTAACACGAACACGGTGCTCGCCACGTTCGAGGAGGGCAAAGTGGTGCACTCCTGGCGGGTCCGGACCTACGCCCAGGCCACCGCCGACGAGCTGAGCCTGATGTTCCGCGGGCTGCTGGCCGGCGACAACGTGGAGATCACCGGGGTGGCGGCGTGCTCGACCGTCCCGGCGGCGCTGCGCTCGCTGCGGTCGATGCTGGGCCGCTACTACCGGGGGATCCCGGCCGTGGTGGTGGAGCCGGGTACCCGGACCGGGGTGCCGCTGGCGATCGACAACCCGAAGGAGGTCGGCGCCGACCGGGTGGTGAACACGCTCGCGGCATACACCCTCTACGGCGGGCCGGCGGTGGTGGTGGACTTTGGCACGTCTACCAACTTCGATGTGGTGTCGGCCAAGGGGGAGTTCCTGGGTGGGGTGCTCGCGCCCGGGATCGAGATCTCGGTCGAGGCGCTGGCCGCCCGGGCCGCCCAGCTGGTCAAGGTGGAGCTGGTCAAACCTCCGCGGGTGATCGGGAAGAACACGGTAGAGTGCCTCCAGTCCGGGGTGGTCTACGGCTTCTCCGGCCAGGTGGACGCGATCGTCCGGGCGATCATCGGGGAGCTGGGCGAGGTGACCGAGGTGGTCGCGACCGGCGGGCTGGCCCCGGTGGTGCTCAGCGAGTGCGCGACGGTCACCCGGCACGAACCGATGCTGACCCTGCTCGGGCTGCAGCTGGTCTACGCCCGCAACGTGGCGACAGGAGAGGGGGCGGGCGGTGGACGAGCAGCCCGATGACCTGCCGGAGCAGCTGCGGGTACGCCGGGACAAGCGGCTCCGGCTGCAGCAGGCCGGCCGCGACCCGTACCCGGTCGGCTATCCCCGGACCGCCACCCTGGCGCAGCTGCGGGACCGGTTCGGCGACCTCGCCGGAGCCGCCGACCACCGCACGGGTGAGACGGTCGCGGTCACCGGTCGGGTGATCTTCGTACGGAACACCGGCAAGCTCTGCTTCGCGACCCTGCGGGACGGCGACGGGACCGAGCTGCAGGCGATGCTCTCGCTGGACCGGGTCGGCCCGGCCGGGCTGGACGAGTGGAAGCAGCTGGTCGACATCGGGGACCTGGTGGGGGTCCGGGGCGAGGTGGTCACCAGCCGGCGCGGCGAGCTGTCGGTGCTGGCCGACGAGTGGACCATGGTCGGCAAGGCGCTCCGGCCGCTGCCGGTGGCGCACCGGCCGATCAGCGACCAGGCCCGGGTCCGGCAGCGGTACCTGGACCTGATCATGCGGCCGGAGGCGCGGCGGATCGCGCTGGCCCGGCCGGCGGTGGTGCGCAGCCTGCGGGACACGCTGCACGAGCGCGGGTTCGTGGAGGTGGAGACCCCGACCCTGCAGCTGCTGCACGGCGGCGCCACCGCCCGCCCGTTCGTGACCCACAGCAACGCGCTGGCCGCCGACGTGTATCTGCGAATCGCCACCGAACTGTTTCTGAAGCGGGCGATGGTCGGCGGCCTGGAGCGGGTCTTCGAAATCGGACGGGTGTTCCGGAACGAGGGTATGGACGCCACGCATTCGCCCGAGTACACAATGCTGGAGCTCTACCAGGCGTACGCGGACTACGACACCATGGCCACGGTGACCCGGGAGCTGTTCCAGGCGGCGGCGGTCGCGTTGGCCGGGTCACACGTGGTGACCCTGGTGGACGGGACGGAGCTGGACTTCGGCGGGCAGTGGCGGCGGGTGACCCTGTTCGGAGCGCTCTCGGAGGCGCTCGGCGAGGAGGTTACCGTCGCCACACCGAAGGCGGAACTCGTCGAGTACGCGAACAAATGCGAGCTGCCGACCGATCCGGCGGCCGGGCCCGGAAGGCTGGCCGAGGAGCTGTTCGAGCACCTGGTGGCGCCGAGCCTGGTCGCACCGACGTTCGTGTGCGACTTTCCGGAGGAGACCAGCCCGCTGACCCGCTCGCACCGCAGCCAGCGGGGGCTGGCCGAGAAGTGGGACCTCTATGTCCGGGGGGTGGAGACCGCCACCGCGTACTCCGAGCTGACCGACCCGGTGGGGCAGCGGGAACGGCTGCTCGCGCAGGCCCGGCTGGCCGCCCGCGGGGACGCCGAGGCGATGCTGCTGGACGAGGACTTCCTGCGCGCGCTGGAGTACGGAATGCCGCCGCAGGGCGGGATGGGAATGGGAATTGAGCGACTGCTGATGGCGCTCACCGGGCTCGGCATTCGGGACACGATCCTCTTCCCGCAGTCCCGCCCCGAGTAGTTCGGGCGTTGCCGGCTGACATATGCTGGGCGGACGGGTATTGTTCCGGGCGGTACGACGTGTGCCCGCAAGGGCAGAAAGGATATGGCTAAATGGCGAAGCAGACCATTACCAAGCTCATAGATGACCTCGACAACGGCGAAGCCGCGGAGACGGTGAAGTTCGGGCTGGACGGGGTTCACTATGAGATCGACCTATCGGCGAAGAACGCCACGAAGCTGCGGGACGCACTGGGCCCGTATGTGAAGGCGGGTACGAAGGTCACCCGCTTCGGCCAGGGCCAGCTGCGCCGTCGTACCGCCGCGGCTCCGACCGACCGGGCACAGAACAAAGCGATCCGGGAGTGGGCGCGCAGTAAGCGCAAGAAGATCTCGGATCGGGGCCGGATCCCGGAGGAGATCGTCGCCGAGTATCACGCCAGCGCGGGTCGCTGACCCGCGGCTCCACCACCGTGAGCCCCGCTGGACGGAGCAGCCACTCGTGGCGCGCCCACCCGGCGGGGTTTCGCTCTCCGCGTACTCACCCAGTTGCCCGGGGAGTTCTGGGTGATTCCTCCCATTTATGGCCTGTATCGTCGTGGTTCACTGCGCCCGCGCCGGCCGGCGGCGTCGTGGTTCAGCGATAGAGTTGAGCGCAAGAGCGCGCTGTACGTGAGGAGCACGAGGGAATGTTCGAGCGGTTCACCGACCGAGCCCGGCGGGTGGTCGTCCTGGCCCAGGAAGAGGCCCGGATGCTCAACCACAACTACATCGGCACCGAGCACATCCTGCTCGGGCTGATCCACGAGGGTGAGGGTGTCGCGGCGAAGGCTCTGGAGAGCCTCGGCATCTCCCTGGAAGGCGTGCGGCAGCAGGTCGAGGAGATCATCGGCCAGGGCCAGCAGGCGCCCAGCGGGCACATCCCGTTCACCCCCCGAGCCAAGAAGGTGCTGGAGCTGTCGCTGCGCGAGGCGCTGCAGCTCGGGCACAACTACATCGGCACCGAGCACATCCTGCTCGGCCTGATCCGGGAGGGCGAGGGCGTGGCCGCCCAGGTGCTGGTCAAGCTCGGCGCCGACCTGAACCGGGTCCGGCAGCAGGTGATCCAGCTGCTCTCCGGCTACCAGGGCAAGGAGCCGGCGGCGGCCGGGGCCGGTGGCAGTGGCGAGGCCGCCCCGTCCACCTCGCTGGTGCTGGACCAGTTCGGCCGCAACCTGACCCAGGCCGCCCGGGAGGGCAAGCTCGACCCGGTGATCGGCCGGGAGAAGGAGATCGAGCGGGTGATGCAGGTGCTCTCCCGCCGCACCAAGAACAACCCGGTCCTGATCGGCGAGCCCGGGGTCGGCAAGACCGCCGTGGTCGAGGGGCTGGGCCAGCGGATCGTCAAGGGCGAGGTGCCCGAGACCCTGAAGGACAAGCACCTCTACACGCTGGACCTGGGCGCGCTGGTGGCCGGCTCCCGCTACCGCGGCGACTTCGAGGAGCGCCTGAAGAAGGTGCTCAAGGAGATCCGCACCCGCGGCGACATCGTGCTGTTCATCGACGAGATCCACACCCTGGTCGGCGCCGGGGCGGCCGAGGGCGCGATCGACGCGGCCTCGATCCTGAAGCCGATGCTGGCCCGCGGCGAGCTGCAGACGATCGGCGCGACCACCCTGGACGAATACCGGAAATACCTGGAGAAGGACGCCGCGCTGGAGCGGCGGTTCCAGCCGATCCAGGTGGGTGAGCCGTCGCTGGCCCACACCATCGAGATCCTGAAGGGCCTCCGGGACCGGTACGAGGCCCACCACCGGGTCTCGATCACGGACGCCGCGCTGGTCTCGGCGGCCAGCCTGGCCGACCGCTACATCTCCGACCGCTACCTGCCGGACAAGGCGATCGACCTGATCGACGAGGCCGGGGCGCGGATGCGGATCCGCCGGATGACCGCCCCGCCGGATCTGCGGGACTTCGACGACCGGATCGCCCAGACCCGGCGCGACAAGGAGTCGGCGATCGACTCGCAGGACTTCGAGCGGGCCGCTCAGCTGCGCGACTCTGAGAAGCAGCTGCTGGCCCAGCGCACCCAGCGGGAGAAGGAGTGGAAGGCCGGCGACCTGGACGTGGTCAGCGAGGTCGACGACGAGCAGATCGCCGAGGTGCTGGCGAACTGGACCGGCATCCCGGTCTACAAGCTCACCGAGGAGGAGACCTCCCGGCTGCTGCACATGGAGGACGAGCTGCACAAGCGGATCGCCGGCCAGGACGACGCGGTGAAGGCGGTCTCGCAGGCGATCCGGCGGACCCGGGCCGGGCTGAAGGACCCGAAGCGTCCGTCCGGCTCGTTCATCTTCGCCGGCCCGTCCGGGGTCGGGAAGACCGAGCTGGCCAAGTCGCTGGCGGAGTTCCTGTTCGGCTCCGAGGAGGCGCTGATCCAGCTGGACATGAGCGAGTTCCACGACCGGTACACGGTCTCCCGGCTGGTCGGGGCACCCCCCGGCTACGTGGGGTACGACGAGGGTGGCCAGCTCACCGAGAAGGTGCGCCGGCGGCCGTTCTCGGTGGTGCTGTTCGACGAGATCGAGAAAGCGCACCCGGACGTGTTCAACACCCTGCTGCAGATCCTGGAGGACGGGCGGCTCACCGACGGCCAGGGCCGGATCGTGGACTTCAAGAACACCGTGATCATCCTGACCACCAACCTGGGCACCCGGGACGTGGCCAAGGCGGTCTCGATGGGCTTCCAGTCCTCGGAGGACACCGAGAGCAACTACGAGCGGATGAAGCAGAAGGTCAACGACGAGCTGAAGCAGTCGTTCCGCCCGGAGTTCCTGAACCGGATCGACGACACGATCGTGTTCCACCAGCTCACCGAGGAGCAGATCCTGCGGATCGTGGACATGATGGTCTCCCGGATCGA
>WHTQ01000037.1 GCA_009377645.1 Micromonosporaceae bacterium
CGTCACGAAGATTCCCGCGGCGATGACGAACCCGATGGCCAGGCCCGCCCCGGCCGGGATCGCCCGGCTGTCGGTGGCCGTGGCCAGCACAACCAAAACGAGCAGGAAGCCGAGGATGAGCTCCGCCAGGAATGCGATCCCGGAACCCCGCTCGCCCGGCGCGGTGGCCCCCAGCGCCGGATCGCCGCGGCCCTCCCCGCCGAACAGCGCCCAGATCGCCAAGGCCGCCAGGATCGCCCCGACCAGCTGCGCAATCAGGTACGCGGGCACCGCCCGCCAGGGAAACCGCCGCACGGCGGCCAGGCCGATCGTGACCGTCGGGTTGATGTGCGCGCCCGACACGTGCCCGAATGCGTACACGGCTATCACGACCGCCAGGCCGAACGCGACCGATATCGCGGTCACGTTGCTCGCCGCTTCGGGCTCGGCCAGTGTGACCGCCACGACGGTTCCCGCGCCGACGAAGACCAGAAGGAAGGTGCCGATTACCTCGGCCACCACCGCCCCGAGCAGAGATCCACCGAATCGCGGCACCGCCTTGGCAGTCGTACCCCTCGCTGCCTGGCCCACCCCGTTCACCAGCCTCTCCGCACCGCGGCCCCGTACTGCGCCCGGCGACCAGTCCGAACGCACACCGCCGTCCCGCGGCCGCCTTCGACCCCTCGGGTCATCTTCCCCCCCGGAAGCGCTGGCAAACGTCGCAGAGTGCGAGGTTCCAGGTGCCGTGGCGGCGGCGGGGTTCCGGGCAGTGCCCGCTACCAGCAGCTCAGAGCTATGGTCAAGCGCGGGAGCAGGAGCGCGACGGACGAGTCGGCCTGTACGCCGGATTCTGTGCACCGCCCACCTGCCGAGGCAGGCTGGCGGCCGGCGGCCATCCATCTCGGCCTGCCGTCGCCGGCAGGCTCCAGCGGCCTACCCGCAGGCTCGGACGGGCCGTCCTCGGTCGCCTGCGCGGGCCACCACCGGCTGGCGGTGGCCCTTCTTGGCCTTGCTCCGGGTGGGGTTTACCGAGCCACCCCGGTCACCCGGGGTGCTGGTGGGCTCTTACCCCGCCGTTTCACCCTTACCGGCCGATAACCGGCCGGCGGTCTGTTTTCTGTGGCACTGTCCCGCGGGTCGCCCCGGGTTGCCGTTAGCAACCACCCTGCCCTGTGGAGTCCGGACGTTCCTCGGCGGCGGGACCTGCCCGCCGACGCGGCCGCCCGGCCGACTCGTCCGTCGCTCGTACAAGCTTACGTCACCCGCGCACGCCGCGCCGGCAAGCAACCCCGTACGCTGTGGCCAGGATGGATCTCGGCGAGGCTGCGTTGCTGCTCGCCGCCGGCGTCGCCGCGGGCACCGTCAACGCGGTAGCCGGCGGCGGCTCGTTGGTGACCTTCCCGACCCTGCTGTTCACCGGGTTGCCACCGATCGCGGCGAACGTCACCAACTCGATCGCGGTGTTCCCGGGCTACCTTGGCTCGGTGGCCGGTTCCCGGGCCGACCTGGCCGGCCAGCGCCGCCGGGTGCGCGGCCTGCTCCCCACCGCCGCCGCCGGCAGCGCCGCGGGCGCCGGTCTGCTGCTGCTGACCCCGGAGCGCGCGTTCGAGCTGATCGTGCCGTTCCTGGTGCTCGCCGCCACCGCCACGCTCGCGTTCCAGGACCGGCTGCGCCGGCTGGTCGGGCAGCCGCACCAGCTCTCCCGGCGGCGCGCCACCGGCTCGCTGCACGTGATGGTCGGTCTCGCCTCGGTGTACGGCGGCTACTTCGGGGCGGCGCTCGGGGTGATGCTGGTGGCGATGATCGCGCTGGTGCTGGATGAGACTCTGGCCCGGGTCAGCGCCCTGAAGAACCTCGCTTCGGCGGTGGTCGGGCTGGTCACGGTCGTCGTGTTCGCACTGTTCGGCCCGGTGGAGTGGCTCTCGGTGCTGGTGCTCGCGCCGGCCACGGTGATCGGCGGGTATGGCGGCGCCCGGCTGGCCCGCCGGTTGCCGGACACGGTGTGGAAGGTGATGATCGTCGCGTTCGGCACGGTGATCGGCGTGATCCTCCTGATCAGCGCGCTCTAACGCTGCGGTGAGACCTGCTAGCGTGGCCCACCCTCCCACCGGGCATCCTCCTCGTCCCACGCCTCGTTGCGCTCCCGCACCCGCTCCAGCGCGCGCTCGGCCTCGGCCGCGGTGTCGAACGGGCCGAGCCGGTGCCTCGCGGCGCACATGTTGTCACCGGACTCCACCCGTTTGTGCCGCAGGCACCAGTAGTATCCGTCGCTGCTCATAGCTTCACTGTGCACCCTCGCGCCGCCCGGCACCACCGAACCCCGTCGACTCTCTCCCTAAGACCCGGCTCACGGCACGGCACGTCGAAGGCCGCGATCAGGGCCGCGCACGCCCCGGGCAGGTTCGCCGGATCCCCGCTGCGGCGGCTACCGAAGCTGGGCGATCACCGGCCTGATCCAGGTCTCCAGCCGGGCCGCGCGCTCGCCCTCGTCGGCTCCGTCCCGGGGCACCTCCAGCCGGACCTCGAGCAGGACGTTTGCGCGCACCAGCTGCAGCCAGTCCCGGCTGTCGTCGGCGGTCCCGTCCGTCCGGGGCTCGGAGGTGAGCAACCGGTAGCCGGTCCAACCGGCCACCTCGGTGTCCGCGACCGGCCCGGCGGCCTCGCCCCGGTCGGAGCCGCGCAGCACCTCGTGCCGGCCGGCGGCCTGGTCGGCGCTGGGCATCACGGTCGCCAGGATCGAGACCGACCGGCCGAGGTCACCGGTGGCGAGCATCTGCGCGGCCGCCTGGGAGGTGCTCTGGTTGATGCAGTAGTCCGGGTCGTCCGCGCAGCTTCCGAGCAGGCCGTAGCCCTCCGGCAGGTCCGCTGCCGTGGGCAGCACGGCTACCAGCTGGTCGAACGTGTAGAGCGGGCCGGTCGTGGCCTCCCCGCCCGGGGGCGCGACCAGCTCCAGCATCCCGCGGATGTCCAGCAGGCCGGCACCGGCACCCACCGGCGGGTCCTGGTCGGCGAAGCCCGGCTCGTAACCCAGCGGCTGTGCGGACTCGATGAGGGCGTTGCGGATGTCGGCGGCCGACCGAGCCGCGTTCGCCGACCGGGCGATCGCCGCGGCGGCCGCCACGTGCGGCGCCGCCTGGGAGGTCCCGGGCCGCACCTGGTGGCCGCCCGGGACGCTGGACAGGATGTCGTCGCCGGGCGCCACCAGCTCGACCAGGCCGTAGCGGGAGGAGAAGCCGGCCAGCTCCAGCCGCTCGTCGACCGCGCCGACCGCGATCACCTCGTTGAGCCGGGCGGGCACCAGCGGCGCGTCCGGGTGGTCGCAGTCGGTGTCCGGGCCGCAGTTTCCGGCGCTGGCGATGAGCACGATGTCCCGCTGCTCGGCCAGCCGGATCGCCGCCGCCACCGCCGTGAACTCTTCCAGGTTCGCGAGCGACTCCGGATCGTCGGGGTCGAACTCAAGGCCGTCGTAGTAGTAGCCGAACGACATGTTGATCACATCGGCGCCCTGGTTGACGGCCCACTCGATGGCGGCCGCGATCGACCCGGCACCGGCGTTGTAGAGCTCCTCGCCGGCGTGCAGCGGCGCCGGGACGTCCAGCAGCGACACACCCGGCGCGACCCCGACGACTCCCCCGTTGCCGGCGCGGGCCGCGATGATCCCGGCCACGTGGGTGCCGTGACCCTCCGGGTCCGGGCGGGACTCGTCCTCACCCGGGTAGTGCCGGCGGGCGAGCACGGCACCGGCGAGATCGGGGTGCCCGGCGTCGATGCCGCTGTCGACCACCGCAACCGTCACACCGGCGCCGGCCGGCCACGGCAGCTGCGAGGAGCCCTCCGGCACGCCCAGCGCGTCCAGCCCCCACTGGTCCCCGCGGCGGTCGTCGGCCTGCAGCAGGGTCGGCACCGGCGTCACCGTCGCGGCCACCACCGTCGGGTCGTCGGCCAGCTCCTGCTTCCGCGCCTCGACCGCGCCGGCCGGGAGGTCACCGTGAAGCACCCGTCGACCACCCGCGCCACGTCCAGCGGGACCAGCTCGTCGCCCTCGGGCACCGAGGCGGGGCTGCTGGCGCAGTCCGGCGACGGCGTCGCGCTGTCGACCAGCGCGGTCGCCGCGTCGCCGAGCAGGTCGGCCGCCGCGATCCCGCCGCCTCCGGGCGGGTGGTCCGAGGAGTCACCCTGCGCCAGGACCCGGGAGATCACCAGGCCACCCGCGCCCAGCAGCACCACGGCCGCCACACCCGCCACCAGCCAGACCACCCGCGACGAGACCCGCCGCCGCCCCCATCGCACGGTCACCCGGCGGACCCTACCGTGGCGTCGCCACCCGCCCGCCAGCAGCAGCCCCGCGGCAGCCCCGTGGTAGCTGTCGGTGCCCGCGGCTACCGTGGCGGCGTGGCTGGAGCACCGAGATCACCCGCCCGACCGAGGCTGCCGCCGTCCCTCGCCCCGGCCGATCCGGCCGAGCATGACCTCGGCGACGAGGCCACGCTGCGCCGGCTGGCGGTCGAGCTGGACCTTGCCGGCCGCAGCGCCGAGTCGGTCGAGCTCGACCAGTGCCGGTTCAGCGACGCGGACCTGAGCGGGTCCAGCCTGCACCGGGCCGGCGTGCGCGACTGCCGGTTCACCGGCACCAACTTGGCCAACCTGCGGGCCGAGCAGTCCTCGATGCTGCGCACCGAGCTGACCGGGTCCCGGCTGACCGGCCTGCACTGGCTGGACGGCACCCTCCGGGAGGTGCTGGTCGGCGACTGCCGGGCCGACCTGTCGGTGTTCCGGTTCACTCGCTTCCACCGGGTCCGGTTCGAGCGCTGCAACCTCACCCGGGCCGACTTCCAGAACGCCGACCTCGGCGGCGCGCAGTTCGTCGCCTGCGACCTGACCGGCGCCCAGTTCTCGTTCGCCCGGATGCACGGGACCCGGTTCGAGGGCTGCGCCCTGACCGACCTGGGCGGGATGCGCAGCTTCGACGGGGCGATCATCGACCCGGCCGACCTGATGCAGCTCTCGTACGCGATGGCGGCGGCGCTCGGGATCCAGCTGGCCGGCCCGGAGCCGGCTACCGCGGGAGATGGGAGGTGTCGTTGACCGTCCGCACCGCGACCACGCCCTCCGGGTAGGAGTCGACCAGCGAGATCCCGGCCGGGCTCAGCACCAACCGGTGCAGGAAGGCATCGCCGGCGGCGAGCGCGTCCCGCAGCATCACCTTGAGCGGCCAGACGTGCGACACCACCACCACCGGCAGGTCCGGGTACGCCTCCCGGAGGCTGGCCCCGACCCGGCGGACCCGCTTGGCCAGCTGCTGGAGCGACTCCCCGCCGGGCGGTGCCGCGGTGGCGGTGGTGAGCCAGGCGTCGAGCTGCTCCGGCCAGCGGGCCCGGATCTCGTCGAAGGTGCGGCCCTCCCACTGGCCGAGGTCACACTCGACTAGGTCGGGTTCGACGACCACCGGCGGGTCGCCGGCCTCCGCGCCGGCCTTCGCGCCAGCCGCGGCGCGAGCCACCGCACCGGCCGCAGCGGCGATCGCGGCGGCGGTGGCGGTGCACCGGCTCAGCGGCGAGGTGACCACCGCCGCCAGCTCCGGCACCAGCTGGGCCACCCGGCGGGCGACCACCTCGGCCTGCTCCTCACCCGCCGGCGAGAGCGGGATGTCCGCCCGCCCGGCGTACCGGCGCTGTTCGGTCCGCTCGGTCGCGCCGTGCCGCACCAGCACCAGCCGGGTCGGTGGTCCGCCCGGCGGCTCCCAGCCGCCCCGGGGGCGCGGTCCCGCCGGGGGGCGGCCAGCCACCGCACCCGCTGACCCACCGGCCGACTTGGGCGGTGCTCCGCCGTTTCCGGCCGCGCCCGGACCGGCGGCGTCCATCGCCTGGTTCGCCAGCCGATCCGCGTCCCGGTTCCGCTCGCGCGGCACCCACTGCCAGGACACCCGGTCGAACCGGTGCAGCAGCGCCGCGGCCTGCGCCGCCAGCGGCCGCAGCCCCGGATGCCTGATCTTCCACCGGCCGGCCATCTGCTCGATCACCAGCTTGGAGTCCATCCGCACCTCGACCTCCGAGGCACCCAGGTCGGCGGCCGCCTGCAGCCCGGCGATCAGCCCGCCGTACTCGGCGACGTTGTTGGTGGCGGTCCCGATCGCCTCCGACCGCTCCACCAGCACCTCGCCGCTGGCCGGGTCCCGCACCAGCGCCCCCCAGCCGGCCGGACCCGGGTTGCCGCGGGCGCCCCCGTCGGCCTCCACCACCACCCGCACAGTCACAACCCGGACTCGGCGGTGCGCACCAGGATCCGGCGGCACTCGTCGCAGCGCACCACGTCGTCCGGGGCGGCCGTCTTGATCCGGGCCCGCTCGCTGCCGGACAGGTCCAACCGGCAGCCGCCGCACCGCCCGGAGCGCAGCAGCGCGGCACCCATCCCACCGGAGTCGTCGCGGATCCGCTCGTACAGCGCGACCAGGTCGGCCGGTAGCTGCTCGACCAGCGGCTCCCGGGCCTGGGTGCGATCCACCTCCTGCCCGGCGATCTCGGCCAGCGCCGCGTCCCGGCGGGTCTCGGTCTCCGCCCGCCGCAGCTGCGCCGCCTGCTGCCGATCGGTGATCTCGGCCAGCGCCGTCTCGGCCCGCTCCCGCCGCTCCATCAGCGCCAGCTCGGCGTCCTCCAGCTCGTACTGGCGCCGGTTCAGCGACTCCAGCTCGTGCTGCAGCGCCTCCAGCTCCCGGGCCGGGCCGGTGCCGGCGGTCAGCCGGGCGGAGTCCTTGTCCTTGCGCACCCGCACCTGGTCGACGTCGCGCTCCAGCCGGGCGATGTCCCGGTCCAGGTCGGCCACCTCCGCCTGTGCCCGGGCCCGTTCGTCCTCGGTGGCCGACAGCTCACGCGCCAGCCGGTCCAGCTCGGCGAGCTCCGGCAGGTTCGCCCGGCGGTGCGCCAGCTGGGACAGCGCGGTGTCGATGCCCTGCAGGTCCAGCAGCAGTGCCTGAGCGGTCGGGTCGGCCTTCACGGTGACACCTCTCGAGGATCAGGGCGGCCCGCGCCGCGGGAGGGACCGGGCGCGTGCACGGTCCACGGGTCGGTGTCCAGGTCGGAGACGACCGGGTCCACTGCCAGGGTGGCACGCAGTACCGCCGCCAGCTCGTCCAGCCAGGGCCGTTCGGTGGCCCAGTGGGCGGCGTCGAGCAGCGCCGGCCCGCCCGCGGCGAGCTGCTCGCTGACCGGATGGTGCCGCAGGTCCGCGGTCAGGTAGGCGTCCACCCCGGCGACCACCGCGTCGGCCAGGTAGCTGTCGCCGGCGCCACCGCACACCGCGACCGAGCGGACCAGCCGGTCCGGCTCGCCGGCCGCCCGTACCCCCCAGGTGGTCGGCGGCAGCGCCTGCGCGGCGTGGTGGGCCAGGTCGGCGAGGGTACGCGGGTGCGGCAGCGTCCCGATCCGGCCCGCCCCCCGGCCACCGGCATCGGTGTCAGCTCCGTCCCCGACACCCGGTCGCAGCGGCCGCAGGTCGTGCAGGCCGAGCCGGGCGGCGAGCGCGTCCGAGACCCCGGGGTTGGCCACGTCGGCGTTGGTGTGCGCCACGTAGAGCGCCACCCCGTGCCGGATCAGCTGATGCACGATCCGCCCCTTGTAGGTGGTCGGTGCCACGCTGGACACCGGCCGCAGCAGCAGCGGATGGTGCGCCACGATCAGGTCGGCGCCGGCCGCGAGCGCCTCGGCAACGGTCTCGGGCACGCAGTCGACCACGCACAGCACCCGGCGTACGGGTGCCGCCGGCTCGCCGAGCACCAGCCCGACCCGGTCCCAGGAGGCCGCCCACTCCGGCGGGTAGCGCTGCGCCAGCACCGCCAGCACGTCCGCGAGGGTCGGGGCGGCGGCGGTGCGGGACGTCACGGCGGCGAGGTTACCCCAGCCAGGCCGCGATTCGCGCGCACGCCGCCCAGTCCAGCCGGCGCCAGGCCGGCCAGATCCGGCGCCAGGCCGGCCAGATCCGGCGCCAGGCCGGCCAGATCCGGCGCCAGGCCGTCCACAGCCAGCGCCAGGCCGTCCAGGTCTCGCGCCGGTCCATCCACAGCCAGCGCCGGGCGGTCCAGCAGCGCGACCACCTCGGTCAGCGACCGGACCACCGGACCGGCGAACTCCCGGTCCGGTGCGAAGACCAGGTGCCCGCCCAGGTCCGCGGCGGCCAGCCGGACCGCGGACATCCCGGCCGCGACCGCCCCGGTCAGCTCCTGGCTGCCCCCGTCCCCGACGTAGAGGCAGTGCTCCGGCGCCACCCCGAGCCGGTCGCAGGCGGCCGCGTACATCGCCGGATGCGGCTTGCACTCGCCGATGTGCACCGAGTAGACGCAGGTGTCGAGCAACGGGGCCACCGGCAGCTCCGGCAGGAACGCCGGCAGCTCGTACCCGCAGTCGCTGACCAGCCCGGTGCGCAGTCCCCGGGCGCGCACCCCGGCCAGCGCGCTGACCGCGTCCGGGCGCAGCTGGGCGTCGGCCCAGACCGCCGCCAGCCGGGCGCGCTGGGCGGCCCGCAGCCGGTCCGCCGGCGGGTCAACGCCGAGCTGGTCGCACACCCACCGTAGGGTGGCCTCGGCGGTGCCGAACACCCCCCGCGATCGGGCCTTGAACGACCGGTCCAGCACCTCGGTGAACGCGGCCGGGTCGCAGCCCAGCCGGCGGGCGATCGCCGCGTGCCAGGGGCCGCGGGCCACCGCCTCGGTCAGCGTGCCGAAGAAGTCGAACAGCACCGCGCGGAACAAGGAACCTCCGGGCTGCGCAGCGGTGAGGAGGGGGGTACGAGGGGTCCGCCGCCAACGGCCCAACCGAGTGAGCGTAAGCGACAGTTCACGGTAAGTAAATAGCCTGTTCGACCTTTCTCGCGAAACGCGGGGAGCCCGAAACTGAGCGTGGACCGTTCGGCTACCCGGCGTACTATCATCCGCTCTTCGATCGGAGACAGGTGGGGGAGGACCGATGACCGTCCGGATCGGGATCAACGGCGTGGGACGCATCGGCCGCAATCTCTGGCGGATCATCCAAGCCAGCGCCCCCGACATCGAGATCGCGGTGGTGAACGACACCGCGGAGCTGGCGACCGTGGCGCACCTGCTGCGGTACGACACGGTCCGGGGCCGGTTCCCGGCGCCGGTCGGCCAGGTCAGCCGGCCCGGCGGCGAAGCGCTCACTGTGGACGGTGCGATCGTCCCGATGCGGCACGAACCGGTCCCGGACCGGATCCCCTGGGGCCGTTACGGGGTCGACCTGGTGGTCGAGTCGACCGGGCAGTTCGCCCGCGGCCAGGCCGCCCGCGGCCACCTGTCCGGCGGCGCCGGCCGGGTGATCATCTCCACCGCCTCGCCGGACGCCGACGTCAGCCTGATGATGGGCGTCAACGAGCACGACTTCGACCCGGACCGGCACCGGGTGGTGTCCAACTCCTGCTGCACGACCTACTGCCTGGCGACGATGATCCACGCGCTGCGACCCCGGTACGAGGTGATCCGCGGCTCGGCAACCATCGCCTACTCCCACGGCAGCCGGCCCGGGCCGCTGCTGGACGGGGTGTTCCCGAACCTGCGGATGGCCCGGGCGAACGCGACCAGCATCGTGCCGGCCAACGTGCCCGGGGTGCGGCACGCCCTGGACCGGGTGCTGCCCGACCTGGCCGGCCAGATCACCGCGACCGCGATGCGGGTGCCGGTCCGGGCGACCTCGGCCGCGACGCTGCTGCTCCGGACCACCCACCCGGCCGACCCGGACGAGCTGAACGCCACCCTGGAGGCGGCCGCCGCCAGCCTGCTCAAGGGCTACCTGGAGGTCAGCCGGGACCCGCTGGTCTCCTCCGACCTGATCGGCTCGGCCGCCTCCAGCGTGGTCGACGCCGGGCTGACCACCACCCTCGACGACCTGGTGCGGGTGGTTGGCTGGTACGACAACGAATGGGGGTACGCGAACCGGCTGGTGGACCTGATCCGGTTCCTGGCCTGTCCGCCCGCGGCCGCACCGTGCCCGGGCTAGGGCACCCGCAGGATCGCCGGCGCCGGGCGGGGCGCCGCCGGCGGGGCCGGGCGCACCCGGCGCCCCGTCGCCACCCGGCGACCGCGGTTGGCGAAGCCCAGCCGGCTGACCGCTCCCGGGGCCGGGCTCGGGCCGTGGTCGGCCGGCACCACCCGGCGCGGCGGCCCGAGTGCCGTGAGCGCCAGCTGCCACGGGAACTCACCGGCCTGGCCGGCGCCGGCACCGGGTGCCGGCAGAGTGAGCACGTCCTCGCCGTACAGCACCCGCACCCCCCAGCTGCGCAGCCGGCGCAGGCTCTCCCGGAACGCCGGGTGCGCCGCCATCGCGGTGTTCGTGTACGGCATCACCACGATCGGCACCCCCAGCCCGTACCCCTCGATCAGCATTCCCAGCGCCAGCGTGTCGGCGATCCCGCAGGCCCACTTGTTGACCGTGTTGACGGTGGCCGGGGCGACCACGATCGCGTCCGCGACCGGCAGCACGTCCAGGTCGCCGGGGTTCTTGTAGCTGCTGCGCACCGGGTGCCCGGTCTGGCTGGCCAGGGCCGGGGCGTCGATGAACTTCCGGCCGTCCGGGGTGGCGACCACGCACACCTGCCACCCGGCCTGCTGGGCCAGCCCGACCAGCCGCCCGATGTGGCCGGCTGCCGGAGAGCCGCAGGCGACCGCGTACAGCACGGGCAGCGGGACGGCCGGGGTGGGGGCGGCGGGCTCGGTACGGGCGGCCGGCTCGGTGGGGGGCTGGCTCAACCGCCGACCCCCACCTGTTCGGCCAGCTCGCACACGGCCGGCGGGGGCTCGCCGTGGGTGCGCCGGAGCACGTCGCCGAGGATCTCCCGAGCGATCGGCCGGGACCGCAGCTCGGTGGGGGCCAGCCGGTCCCCGGCCACCAGCATCTCGCCGGCCCGGTGGACGTCGCCGACCTGCGCCCAGCCGCGGGCCATGTCCAGCAGGTGGTGCACCCGGCGCTCCGGCACCAGCGCCGCGAACCCGTCCGCACCGATCTGCTCGTGGGTGGTCACCGCGTACCGCCCCTCCCCCATCTCCACCGCCGCCGCGACCCGGTGCAGCAGCACGTTGGTCGGCCCGAAGCTGCTCCAGTAGTAGTTGCCGTCGGTGCCGAGCAGCTTCGCCGCGTCTTCGGCGGCCGACAGCAGGTCCTGGGTGGTGGTCGAGTCTCCGAGCTTGGCCGCGGACATCGCGCCCTGCAGCAGCAGCATCCCGTAGACCGACAGCTGGCCCGGCCTGGCGTCGCCGGCGCAGGCCGGCGCCAGCCGGTTCGCCACGCTCACGTTGATCTCCAGCGCCGGCCGCGCCCGGCCCATCGCCAGCAGTGCCATCCCGACCCGGAACGTGGCCACCCCGGCGAGCAGCTCGTCGCCGGCCCGCTGGGCGACGGTTACGGCCCGGTCGGCGGCCAGCCAGGACAGCTCCAGCTCCCCGAGGTTGCGCAGCGACGAGGAGGCGATCTGGTAGACCTGCCCGAGCAGGTTGGCGCTCTCGGTGGCCAGCTCGCTGCCGTGGTAGGCGGCGTCGGCGGCCTGCGCCGCGCGGAGCAGGTCGGGCAGGGACCGGGCCAGCGCGGTGCCCTTGGCGTGCTGGTAGGTCAGCCAGGCGTGCCGGACCGCCTTGCGCACCTCGGCCAGGTCCGGCGGCTGCGGCGGTTGGTGGAAGAACGCGCTGACCTGGTCGTAGCGTTCCAGCGCCGCCCGGATCTCGGCGATCTCGGACCGGCCGACGCCGGAGCCGCCGCCGTTGCGCGGCTCCGGCTCGTGGCCGAGCAGCAGCTGCGCATCGACCTGCAGCACGTCGGCGATGTCGTGGATGACCGAAAACTTGTCCAGCCGCCGGACCCCGCGCTCGACCTTGTCGACCCAGCTCTTGCTCTTGCCGAGCCGGTCGGCGAAGACCTGCTGCGACATCCGCCGCCGGCCACGCCAGTACGCGACGCGGCGGCCGATTGGCAGCTCATCCACGTCGGTCCCTCCCCTTGCCGGCAGCGCGCTGCCCAGGGTCGTGGCAGCCTGTCGTGCCGGGTCGCACAGGATGTACGTCGATTCTGGGCCTGATCCTCGTACTTCTTGATGAGTGTTGCAACCTCAGTCCCTCGCTTAGACAAACGACCGCGTGTCGTGCGGGTGACGCCGCCGGTGTTCTGTTATGACGCCGGCCGTCGACTTGGGGGGTTAAGAGATGGTTCTCGCTCGGCTCCGACTGCGGCGGGCGGCGCTTCGCCTGGCAGCCCGTGGCTGGCCGGTCACACCCGGTGCCTGGCTGCGGTCCGACCGGTTCGACTGTGGCCGGCCCGGCTGCCCGACCACCGCCTGCCACCCGGCGCTGGAGGCCTGGGAGCAGGCGGCCAGCGTCGATCCCGACCGGATCGGCCAGTGGTGGCGGTACGCCCCGCACGGGGTGCTGCTGCCGACCGGCCTGGCATTCGACGTGCTGGAGGTGCCGGCACCGCTGGGCGCGCTCGCGGTCGCCTCGCCCGGCTGGCGGACCGCGGCGCGCGGCGCGGTCCGCGGCCCGGTCGCCACCACCCCGGCCGGCCGGTGGATGTTCTTCGTACGCGCCGGCGAGCCGCTGCTGCCGGAGCTGGCCAGCCGGCTGGACGTGGTCCAGCACACCCGCGGTTCCTGGGTGCCGGCGCCGCCGACCCCGCTGGTGGACCACCCGGTGCGGTGGAGCGTGCCGCCCTCGGCGGTCGGGTGGCGGCTTCCGGACGGGTACGCGGTGCAGCGGGTGCTCGCCACCTGCGGGAGCGCGCTGGCCGGCGCCGCTGCCGCACTCCCCGGCCGGTGACCGGAACGGCCCGGCCGGTGACCGTAATGGCTTCGACAAGCTGGCCCTAGCTCGCGAGGCGCTGTGTCTCGCTGTGACGGTCAGCAGTAGTTCGCGCTTCTCGGCGACGGTTATCGCCAGCAGTGACTGTGACGGCAAAGTTGCTGGCCGCTCGGGCTCAGTTGCTGGGCGGCCGAATCGGGTCCGTGGTTGGCGAGGCGATGGCGTAGTCACTCGGCCCGTCTCCGGGTGGGGCCAGTCGGCAGCCGAGGTAGGCGTCCAGTGCGGCGGCGCCGGTGAGCATGGCGCGGCTCCTGGCCGAGAGGCGGGCATGCCAGTCGCGCAGCATCGACGCGAGCGGCGCGACGCCTCCGGCGGAACGGACCTGGGCGATCAGCGGGGCGATCTGCTCCAGCAGGTAGCCGCCCCGTCTGAGCTGGTGGGCCAGTAGAGCGTCGCGTACGTCGGCTGCGCTGTAGACCCGGTAGCCCGTCTGCGGGTGGCGGCGCGGCTGGACCAAGCCAGCGCGTTCCCATTTGCGCAGGGTGGCCGGGCGTATGCCGAGCCTTCTTGCCAGGGGTCCGACGAGCGTGTCGCCGCCTTCCTGGGGTACGGGCTTGAGGTCGCGAAGCGCGGCTTCGACGGCCTGGAGGGTGCGGCGGTCGTCGAGTAGCTGGGCGTGACGTTCGTCGATGAGCCGAAGCGCGTCCTCGGTGGCGTCCCGGTTGATCGCCTACATGATCGCCGTGGCCGTCTGGTGGCCGTGTCCGGGCACGAGCGCGAGGAATGCGCGCAGGGCTTGCGCGTGCCGCGGCGTGTAGGTGCGGTAGCCGTGCGGGGTGCGTTCAGCGCCCGGCAGGATGCCGGCCGCCTCGTAGTTGCGGATCGCCTGCGTGGACAGACCGTGCCCGCGCGCCAGGTCAACCGGCCTGAGCCGTCGACCGTCTTGAAGGTTTCGCCCCACTGTCCTGCCAACATCGCGGAGAAGTTTCAATAGAGGATTGAACGATACCGTTGAGGGTATGACTACTGGCATCAAGGACACCGCCCATGCCGTCGAGGCCGCGACCGTCATGGGGTTGCTCCCGGCCAGGCCGCCGCTGCTCGCCCTGGGCGAGCCCACCCACGGCGAGGACGTTCTACTCGACCTGCGAAACGAACTCTTCCGGCAACTCGTCGAGCAGGAGGGCTACCGGACGATCGCGATCGAGAGCGACTGCATGATGGGCCTGGTCGTGGACGACTACGTCACCTCGGGCACCGGCATCCTCGACGACGTCATGGAGCGCGGCTTCAGCCACCCCGACCTCGGGTTCGGCGCGTCCGCGGCCAACCGCGAGCTGGTGCGTTGGATGCGCACGTACAACGACGGCCGGCCCGCGTCCGAGCACGTGCGCTTCGCCGGGTTCGACGGCCCGGTGGAGATCACCGGCGCCGCGAGCCCCCGGCAGGCCCTCACCGCACTCCACGCCTACCTCACCGCCTGGGTTGACGCCGACCTGCTTCCCTGCACCGCGGAAACGCTCGACCGCCTGCTCGGCGCTGACGACCGGTGGACCAATCCCGCCGCGATGATGGACCCGTCCCAGTCCGTGGGGCAGACGCCCGACGCCAAACAGCTGTGGCTGCTCGCCAATGATCTGGTGGCCCTGCTCGACGCGCAGACGCCACACTTGATCGCGGCGTCCTCACGGGAGGACTGGCACCGGGCACGCCTGTACGGTCGTACCGCCACCGGGCTGCTGCGCCACCACTTCTGGATGGCCGACACGTCACCGAGCCGCATGGCGCGGCTGCTGGCCCTGCGGGACTCAATGATGGCCGCCAACCTGCTCGCCCTCGCCGAACGGGGCCCGACGCTGGTGAACGCCCACAACGGCCATCTGCAGCGGGACAAGAACACGATGCGGATGGGCGACCTGCCGCTGGAATGGTGGAGCGCCGGCGCGATCGTCAGCGCCCACCTGGGCGAGGGGTACGCCTTCCTGGCCACGGCCCTCGGCACGATCCGCCACCATGGCGTGGACACCCCGCCCCCGGACACCATCGAAGGGCTCCTGTACGCGCTCCCGCAGCAGCGTTGCCTGGTCGACGCCCGCCGGCTGGCCGCCGCGCTCGCCGACGCGACGCCCCCCCCCCCGCGTGTCCCCGTGGTACGGCTACTCCCCGCTGGACCCGGCGCACCTGGCCAGCAACGACGGGATCGTGTTCGTCAAGGACGCCCCGCCGAGCTAGCCTCCTCAGCGTTCAGCGCCGACTGGCCGGCAACCGTCCAGGTGGCGACCGGGCGTCGTCGGCGACCTCGCACTCGGCCCACGGATATTTCCCGGGATCGCGCCGGCCGGGCAGCGGCCCGCCGTCGGGGCACCTTCCGGGCCACCGCATGCAGATCGGCCAGCAGCTGCGCCTCCTGATGCGCCACCAGCCGGCTGCGTGCCCGGGCCAACCGCAGCTGCCCGTCAGAGTCCAGATCGGACCGGTCGACCGACGCCAGCAGCACCGGCAGCTCCGGCCCAGGCGGCATTGCCTCCAGATCCTCCGGCAAGGTATCGCGGCTCACCAGCAGAGGGTAGTACACACGTGCGATTGCTACGCAACATCGCGTAGCTCAAATGCCGCCGCCGGGCCGACGACGGGACCGGCCATCCGGCGCACGATTCCAGGGACGGCACGCAGCAGCGGGCCGACGAGACAGGGAGATCACGATGTTGGCGACGATGACGACACTCGCGGCGTATGCCCACCAGCACCCCGGGTGGACGGACGGGAACGGCGGCTGGGGCGGCGGCGGACCGGGCTGGTGGCTGGTCTTCCCGATCCTGTTCTGGGTGCTCGTGCTGTCCGTGCTCGGGTACCTGCTCTACCGCTGGTCGTCCGGCCAGTCCGCGCGGCGGGCGGCGGAGCGCACGCTGGCCGAGCGGTTCGCGGGCGGCGAGATCAGCGAGGACGAGCTGCGGCACCGCCGGACGGTGCTGCGCGGGAAGGCGTGACCGGGCAGCCGGGCGGGGGTGGGGCGGACTCCACCCCCGCCGGTTGCCTGAGCCGGAGCGCTATCCCTGGTACACCACCTCATCGATCGGCGGGGCCTGGTCAATCAGTTGGTAGCGCACCATCAGGTCCGCGGTGAGCTGCACCGACGGTACGTCCACCGGGCCGCCCCAGGTCGGGATGACCACCGCCTCGGCCACCTCCGGGTCCAGGTCGGCTAGGTCGACCAGGGCGGTCCGGAACTCGTCCGGGTTCTCCGCGATGGCCGTGCCGGCCGCGCTCACCCCGGTGACGAATCGCTCGATCACGTCCGGGTTCTGGGCGATGAACTCGTCCGAGCTGAAGTAGGAGCCGATCGCCAGGCCCGGCTGCGTCCCGGCGTAGGGCGCGATCACCGGCCGCAGCCCCTGCTCCAGCCCGATCGACACGAACGGCTCGATCTCGAAGATCGCGTCGACCTGGCCGTCCTGCAGCGCGGGAATCATGTCCGGGAACCCGAGCTCCACGAAGTCGATGTTCTCGTGCCCGCCGCCGGCGTTCTCGATCGACGCCCGGGCGGTCACCTCCGCGACGTTGGCCAGAGTGTTGACCGCCACCGAGCGGCCGTCCAAGTCGGCCGGTCCCTGGATGTCGCTGTCGTCGGCGACCAGGATCTGCGCGAAGTCGGTCTCCGCGCTGTCCCCGCCGAACGTGCCGGCGCTGATCAGCCGCAGTCCGAGCCCCTGGCTGCGGGCGAGCAGGACCGAGACCAGGTTGGACCCGGCGATCTCGAAGTCACCCGCCGCCACGCCGGGGATGTTGGCCGCACCGCCCGGGTTCGGCTCGACCTGCACGTCGAGGCTCTGTTCGGTGAAGAAGCCTTGCTGGACCGCGTACTGCAGGAAGGCCGCCGGCGTGCCGAGCACGTCGCCGACCCGCAGCGTGACCTGCTCCGGCGCTCCCGAGGCCGCGGGTGGTCCGGCCGGCTCGGGATCGTCGTCGCCGCAGCCGGTCGCCAGCAGCGTGAGGACCGCCAGTCCGGCGGCGCCCCGCAGCATCCGGTGCCGGGCGGGTGCTGTCATCATCGTTACCACTGCTCCGTTCTGTCGCCTCAGGGGGATGCGGCCACCCGGGACGACCCGGGCGGTGCGCGGTGCTCCGAGCTGGCCGGCCCGCCGCCACCCACCTGGGCGATCGTGCGCATCACCTCGGTGCGCAGGCGCGTGAACTCCGGCAGCTCCTTGGTCGAAATCTGGTCGCGGGGCCGGGGCAGCCCGACCGTCACCTGCCGGGCGACAGTGGACGGCCGGCGGCTCAGGACTATCACCCGGTCCGCTAGGTAGACGGACTCGTCGATGTCGTGGGTCACGAACACCGTGGTCACGCCGTAGGTCGCCCACACGTCGAGCAGGAGGTCCTCGAGCTCGCCGCGGGTCTGGGCGTCGACCGAGGCGAACGGTTCGTCCATCAGCAGGATCTCCGGCTGGTACGCGAGGGCGCGGGCGATCGCCACCCGCTGCTGCATGCCTCCGGACAGCTGCCACGGGTAGTGCCGCGCGAACTCCGACAGCCCGACCACCCGCAACGCCTCGGCGGCCAGCTCGGCCCGGCGCCGCGCCCCGATCCCCTTGTGCCGCAGCGGGAAGGTGACGTTCTTGTCCACTTTCAGCCAGGGCAGCATGGAGTTGCTGTAGTCCTGGGACACGAAGCCCATCTGGGGCGGCGGCCGGCGCACCGGCGCTCCGGCCAGCCGCACCTCGCCGGCGCTCGGCGCGAGCAGCCCGGCCAGGCACCGCAGCAGCGTGGTCTTGCCGCAACCGGACGGCCCGACCAGGCACACGAACTCGCCCGGCGCCACGTCGAACGACACGCCGGCGACCGCCTCGGTCCGCCCGCCCCGCACCGGGTAGGACTTGGCCAGCGACGCCACTTCGAGGACCGCTGGCGGGCTGCTGCTCATCGGGCCAGTCCCTTCGACTCCCGGTGCCACCGCAGCAACCGGCGCTCGGCCTGGACGAACAGGAAGTTCGCCAGGTAGCCGACGATCCCGAGCAGGATGATCCCGGTCCACATGTCGCTGATCGCGAACCGGCGCTGCGACTCCAGCACGAAGTAGCCTACGCCGTCCCGGCCGGCAACCATCTCGCTCACCACCATCAGGATGATCGCGATCGACAGGCTGGTCCGCATCCCGGCCACCACCCGCGGAAGCGCGGCCGGCACGACGATCCCGCGGATCCGGCCCCACCGGCCGACCTGGTAGGCCCGCGCCATCTCCAGCATCCCCGGGTCTACGCCGCGAACCCCGTCGATGGTGTTCAGCAGGATCGGCCACACCGCGCCGACCACGATGATGAAGATCCGCATCGAGTCCCCGAACCCGAACACCAGCACGCCGAACGGGATCAGCGCCACCGCCGGCAGCGCCCGCAGGAACTCGGCGAGCGGCTGCACAGCCTGCTGGACCACCCGGGACACGCCGAGCAGCAGCCCGGCTCCGACTCCGAGCAGGACACACAGGACATAGCCGATCCCGAGCCGGCGCAGGCTCGGCAGCAGGTCGTCTGGGACCCGTTCGAACAGCCACAGCTGCGCGAACCGCTCCTGGATCGTGCCCAGCGGCGGGAAGTAGAACGACTGGGCGCGGGCGGCCCAGACCGCGTACCCGGCCAGCAGCAGCACCGGAACGGCGATCTCCAGCGTCAGCAGCAGGCCGCGGCGGATCATCGGGCGCCACCACCGGCACCGGCGGCGGCCGGGCAGCGGGTCACGCCAGGACCTCCTTGCGTTGCGCGGGATGCCAGTGCAGCAGCCTGGCCTCGACGGCGTGGAAGCCGGTGCTCAGCAGCCAGCCGAGGATGCCGGTGACCGCGATCAGCGCGTACATCCGGGGGACCTGGGCGGCGGTCTGGGCGGTGACGATCGCCCGGCCCAGGCCGGCCGCCCCCACCACCAGCTCAGCGGTCACCGCCAGGATCAGCGCGATCGCCGAGGAGATCCGCAGCCCGGTGGCGACGTAGGCCAAGGTGCTGGGCAGCACCACCCGACCGAACCGGGCGAGCGGGCCCAGCCCGTACGCCCGGGCGGTCTCCTTCACCCCCGGGCTGACGTCCTGCACGCCGTAGACGGCCTGGAACAGGATCGGCCAGAACGCGGCGAACGCCACCAGGAAGACCTTCATGCCGGTCCCGATCCCGAACAGCAGCACGGCCGCCGGGATCAGCGCGACCGACGGGATCGGCCGCAGGAACTCGATCACCGCCCGGCAGGCCCGGTAGGCCGGCTCGACCGACCCGATCAGCAGGCCAAGCGGGACCGCCAGCCCGGCCGCCAGGCCCAGGCCGAGCGCCCAGCCCTGCAGGGTCCGGCCGACGTCGGCCCACAGGTCCCCGGTGGGCAGCAGCTCGATCAGCGCGCCGAAGACCACCGTGACCGGCGGGAACCACCGGGCCGGCAGCAGCTCGAACCGGGCGACCAGCTCGAGGGTGACCAGCACCACCAGCACCCCGACCAGGCCCAGCCAGAACGAGCGGCGCGGCCACCGGCCTGGATGGGCTACCTCCACCACCGCGGCACCTCCCGGATCATCCCGGAATGCTCTCGTCTGCCGGCTTCGGGGTTCTGCACAGTGGTACGTTATGCGTTAGCATTCTATAATTCGGGACACGCACCGCGTCAACAGGGAGACGAGGGTTGACTGAGCTGGCGCTGCCTCCCGCCGCCCCGGGCTATCCGGTGCGGTCGGTCGCGAAGGCGCTGGAGCTGCTGTTGCTGCTGCGCGACCGGGAGACGATCGGAGTCGCGGAGGCCAGCCGTGACCTGGGGATCGCCCGCTCCACAGTGCACCGTCTGCTGAGCATGCTCGCGCAGTACGGGTTCGCGCAGCGGGAGCCGGCCGGGCGCGGCTACCGGGCCGGCCCGGCGCTGGTGAGCCTCGGCCTGGCCGCGGTGGTCCGGATGGACATCCGGCGGCAGGCCCGCCCGCACATGGAGCGGCTGGCCGGTGAGGTCGAGGAGACGGTGACGCTGATGGGCCTGGAGGGGGCCAGCGTCCGGTTCCTTGACTGCGTGGAGAGCCCCCGGCCGATCCGGGTGGCCGGCCGAACCGGCCTGCTGCGCCCGGCGCATTGCACGTCGGTCGGCAAGGCCATCCTGGCCCAGCTCCCCCAGGCACAGCTCGCGCAGCTCTATCCGGACGAGCTGCTGCCCGGGCTGACCGACCGCTCGATCACCAGCCGCCGCCGGCTGTTCTCGGTGCTGGCGGAGGTCCGGCAGGCCGGCTACGCCACCAACCTCGGCGAGAGCGACTCCGACCTGGTGGCGGTCGGGGTGGCGATTCCCCGGCTGACCGACCCGCCGTACGCCGGGCTGGGCATCTCGGCACCCGCGACCCGGCTCTCGCCGGCGCAGATCCAGCGGATCGCAGACGCCGCGCTGCGCACCGCGAGCGCGATCACCCACACGTTCGAGTGAAGGAGCCGGAATGCTGAAGATCGATGTCTTCAACCACATCTTCCCGGTGCGGTTCTTCGACCGGATGAACCAGGTGGCACCCGGGCTGGCGGACATGGGCAAGCGGGTCCGCAACATCCCGGTGCTGGTCGATGTGGACGCCCGGCTGCGGATGCTGGAGCAGTTCGGCGACGACTACCGGCAGGTGCTGACCCTGGCCTCACCGCCGATCGAGCGGCTGGCCGGGCCGGAGGTCACGCCGGAGCTGGCCACGGTGGCCAACGACGGGATGGCCGGGCTGGTCGCCACGCACGACCGGTTCGTCGGGTTCGTGGCCTCGCTGCCGATGAACAACCAGGACGCGAGCCTGGACGAGGCGAAGCGGGCGATCGACCAGCTCGGCGCCACCGGGGTCCAGCTGTTCACCAACGTCAACGGGCGGGCGCTCGACCACCCGGAGCTCCTGCCGCTGTTCGAGCTGATGGCCGCCTACGACCTGCCGGTCTGGGTCCATCCGGCGCGCGGTGCCGAGATGCCCGACTACCTCGACGAGGACCGTTCCCGGTACGAGATCTGGTGGACCTTCGGGTGGCCGTACGAGACCAGTGCGATGATGGCCCGCTTGGTCTTCAGTGGACTGTTCGACCGGTTCCCGGACCTGAAGATCATCACACACCATCTGGGCGGGATGACGCCCTACTTCGAGGGCCGGGTCGGCCCGGGCATGGACCAGCTGGGCGCCCGCACCACCAGCGAGGACCTGACCGTGATCCGGGACCGGCTGGCGAAGCGCCCGCTGGACTACTTCAAGCAGTTCTACGGCGACACCGCGGTGTTCGGCTCGGCCGCCGCCACCCGGTGCGGGCTTGAGTTCTTCGGGGCGGACCGGGTTCTGTTCGCCTCCGACTGCCCGTTCGACCCGGAGCGGGGGCCCGGCTACATCCGGGAGACGCTGCGGGTGCTCGACGGTCTCGACCTTACCGACCAGGTCCGGGCGCAGATCTACGAGGGCAACGCCCGGCGACTGCTGCGGCTGCAGCTGTAGCCTCCGGGTGCCCCGCTCACCGCCAGCGGCGCCGGCAGGGCCATAGGTATATGTTGGCAACCCACATCCGGGTGGATGTGGTTCACATCGACCCGGATGTGGTCGGCGGCAGGTACCCCAACCCCGGCGGGCACGATCACTCCAGCGAGAGCGATCCCATCGCGCCGCCGAACCACACCGTCTCCGGGTCCGAGCAGTGGCTGGTGCCGGCGTCGCAGACCCGGTACGTGTAGCTGCCGGGGCCCCGACCGAAAACTAGGTCGGTGTGCGAGCCGGTGTTCGGGACGGTCGTCAGCAGGTCACCGTCCCGGTGAATGTCGACCTGCGGCGCGGTGGCGTCGCGCCAGGCGAGGTCCACCGTGTGGCTCCCCCGAACCCGGCGCGCCTCGGCCGCCAGGACGATCTCCGGCAGGGCGGCCCGGTGCGCCAGCGTCAGGTAGTCGGCGCCGGAGCCCTCACCCACGCTCTGGCCGGTCACCAGCACCCGGGAGCCGTCCGGGCTGACCGCCAGCGCGGTCCCGGCGTCGCCGTCGTTGACCGGGCCGTTGTACCGCGCCTGCCAGTGCTGCTCGCCGGTGGCCGCGTCGTAGGCGAGCGTGGCGAAGTCGAAGCTCACGCCGACGCTGTTGCCGGTCACGAACACCTCCGAGCCGTCCGGGCTGGTGCCGATCGCGGCGGCCACATCCGGGCCGCCGACCGGCCCGTCGTACCGGGCGGCCCACCGCTGCGCCCCGGTGGCCACGTCGTAGGCCACCGTCCCGTAGTCGCCGGAGCTGCCACCGGTCACCACCACCCCGGCCCCGTCCGGGCTCACGCTCACCGCGGACGCCGCGTCCGAGCCGCCGGGCAGCCCGTCGTACCGGGCGACCCACTGCTGGTCGCCGGTGGCCGGGTCGTAGCTGATCGTGGCGTAGTCGGCACCGGTGTCCACGCCGGCGCTGCCCCCGGTGACCAGCACCCGGGACCCGTCCGGGCTCACGCCCAGCGCCTCCGCCCGGTCCACCCCGGCCGCCGGCCCGTCGTACCGGGCGGCCCACCGCTGCGCCCCGGTGACCGCGTCGTACGCGACCGTCGCGTAGTCCTCAGTGAACGATCCGCCCAGCTGGCTGGCGCCGGTGACGAACACCGTGCCGCCGTCCGGGCTGACGCCTAGCGCCTCTGCGGAGTCCAATGTGCTGCCCGGCCCGTCGTACCGGGCGAGCCACCGCTGCTCGCCGGTGGCCGCATCGTAGGCGATCGTGGTGTAGTCGGTGCCGAAGATCGAGGACGTGAACCGGCTGGCGCCGGTGACGAACACCGTGCCGCCGTCCGGGCTGACGCCCAGTGCCCGGGCGCCGTCCTGGTTCTCGCCGGGCCCGTCGAACCGGGCCACCCACAGCTGGTCACCGGTGGCGGCGTCGTAGGCCACCGTCGCATAGTCCGCATCGGAGCTGAACGAGCCGGTGGCGCTGTTACCGGTCACGAACACCCGGGAACCGTCCGGGCTCAGGCCGATCGCCCACGCCTCGTCGGTCTTGCTGGCCGGTCCGTCGAACCGGGCCAGCCACCGCTGGTCGCCGGTGGCGGTGTCGTACGCGACCGTCACGTAGTCGGTGAGCGTACCGTCGCCGCCGTTGCGGCCGGTCAGGTACGCGGTGCCGCCGTCCGGGCTCAGCACCAGGTCGTGCGGGACGTCGCTGTCGGTCCCGGTGCCGGTGTAGCGGGACAGCCAGAGCTGTGCGCCCACCGGCGTGGTGCCGGTGCCGAGCAGGGTGACGGTGCTCGCTCTGTTCGGGCCGTTGCTGACCAGCCTTACGGTGGCCTCGGCCGGTCCCTGCAGGCTCGGGGTGAACCGGTAGTCCAGGGTGCAGTGCTCCAGCCGGGCCAGGGTGAACGGGGCGGCGCCGCAGCCGCCGCCGGCCGGCTCGAACCCGGAGTCCGGGACCGAGACGTCGCTGACCGTGAGCGGCTCGCCGCCGGTGTTGGTCAGGGTCAGGCTGGCCGGCTCGCTGGCGGACAGGGCCGCCACCTCACCGAAGTCGAGCGGGTTCGGCGAGACGCTCAGCTGCGGCCCGTCCGGGGCCGCCAGCGGGAAGTGCCGCTCGGTGGTCGTACCCTCGGCGATGCTGACCTGGTCCTGCTGCGGCCGGTACCCGAACGCGGCCGCCGAGACCTGGTACTCCCCCACCGGCAGGGTGAACGAGTAGCCGCCGTCCGGGCCGATCGTGCGCCGCCGTTCCACGGCTCCGGTCACGGAGACGGTGGCGCCGGCGATCGGATCCCCGGTGCCGGCGTCGGTGACGGTGCCGGTCAGCCGGCCGGTGGGTCCGCGCGGCGACTGCTCCACCGCGGCGAACGCGTCCAGCTGGCCCTGGCCCCACACGTTGTTGTCGCCCGGGGTGCCGCCACAGGTCAGGTCCGAGACGTCGACGGCGGTCAGGTCCAGCAGCTCCCGGGTGGCGACGATGTCGCGCTCCAGCTCGGGCGCCGCCGACCACATCAGCGCCACCGTGCCGGCCACGTGCGGGGAGGCCATCGAGGTGCCGCTGTTCGCCCCGAAACCGTTGCCCGGCACCGAGGAGCGCACCGCCACCCCGGGCGCCGAGAGGTCCGGCTTGATGATCTCGGCGCCGAACGCCGACGGGCCGCGGTTGGAGAAGGCCGCGATGTTGCCGTTGATGTCGAACGCGCCGGCGGCGTAGCTCTCCGGCAGGTTCCCCGGGTCCGAGGACGAGCCGCACGGCGCCACCCCGGTGGTGGTGTTGCCGTTGGCGAACTGCGGGAAGATCCCGGCCGCCACCCAGGCCTGCACGGTCGGCTGGTACCACGGGTCGGCGGTCGCCCCGCCGCCCCACGAGTTGTTGAGCACGTGCGGGCGCCGGTCCGGGTTCGCGTTCTCCCCCGCCAGGTCGGTCGGGGCCAGCATGAACTGCCCGCTGGCCAGCAGCGCCGCCTGCGAGCAGGACAGGCTCTCGCAGCCCTTGGCCGCGATCCAGGTCGCACCCGGGGCGACCCCGATCTGGTTGCCGGCACCGTCGTCGCCCACCATCGTGCCGATGGTGTGGGTGCCGTGCCCGTTGTTGTCGCACGGCACCAGCGACGGGAAGCCGCAGACGCTGGACGGGTCATACCAGTTGTAGTCGTGGTCGAACTCGCCGTTGCCGAGGTTGCCCCGGTACTGCGCCACCAGCGCCGGATGGTCGAACTGCGCGCCGCTGTCGATGCTGCCGACCACGATGTCCTGGCCGGTAGTCCCGAACGTGGTCCACACCTGCGGAGCGCCGATCCGGTCGACGTTCCACTCCACCGCGTCGATCCGTGGCTGCTCCGCGGCCGGAGTCGGCTCCGGCAGCCGGTACACCCGGTCCCCGGTCACCTGCGCCACCTCCGGCAGCGCCGCGATCCGGTCCAGCAGCTGCCGGTCCCCGCGTACCTGCACCGCGTTGGCGATCCAGTACGGCTGGTACTCCGCATGCGCGGCGTCCAGCATCGACACCAGCTCCGACTGGCTGGCCCGGGCCGTCCCGGTCAGCTGCTCGTACACCCAGCTGCCCTGGGCGGACCGGTCCGGCATCCGGGCGGCCGCCGCGAGGTCGGCCTGACCCCGCAGGTACACCCAGAACGTGGCGGACTGGCCGGTCGCCAGCTGGTCGAGCAGCTGCGGCTCCACCGTCCGGTCGCCGGTCGCCGGCGGCTGCGCCGACGCCGGTGGCGCGGCCGCGGCCAGGCCGGCCGCCAGGATGGTCGCGGCCAGGCCGGCCAACCACCTGCGGTGGCGATCGCGGGAGTCCCGACGGTGCAGCACAGCGTTCCCCTTCCCTCGCCCGCCCCCCACTGGTGCGAGAGTGGCATGGTCGGCCGCCGGAAGCTATGCGTAAGACAACGTAAAGAATGCCCGGAGGGTGCTCGGCTACCGGGCGCGCTCGCGGACCACCCGGGCGACGTCCAGGCGGCGGATCGCGAGCATCGCCGGCAGTTGCGAAGCCAGCCCGGCCAGCAGCACGCCACCGGCCGCCGCCGCCAGGGTCGGCCAGGACAGCGCCGGCTCGAACGTGAACAGGTCGCTGTTGAACGACTCCAGGAACCACCAGGACGCGAGCGCGCCGGCCGCCAGACCGAGCGGCACGCCGAGCGCCACCGCCGCCAGGTTCTCGTTCGTGACGACGGCGGCGATCCGCCGCACCGGCACCCCGGCCGCCCGCAGCGTGGCCAGCTCGTTGGTACGCTCCGCCAGGGCCGCGCACCCTATCGTGTGGGCGCCACAGAGCTCGGCCGCGGACCATCCGCGTGCCCTACACCGTCGAGCGTGACGAGGACGGGGTGTGCCCGGCTGCCTGACGCTCTCGTTTGGGCCGGAGTGAGGGCCGATCTAGGCTGGCGCCGTGTCTACGCTCGGGTGGCTGCGCCGGCAGGCGGTCGGCTGGTCACTGCCCCGGCGGGGCGGCACTCTGGGCTCGACGCTGGCGGAGCTGGAGTTCGTGCAGGCCGACCCGATCCAGGCGCCGGCCCGGGCACAGGAGCTGATCCTGCGGCAGCGGGTCGCTGGCTACCGGGTCGGCGATCTCGACCGGCACTACCCGTCGCTCGACGTTGACGAGGACTTCCTCTACGCGTACGGGTTCGTGGCGCGCCGACTGCGCCGGTTCCTGCACCCACGGTACGACCGGCACAGCCCGGACGGGCGGTATGTGCCCGGCGATCTGGCCGCCGAGGTGCTGGCGTTCGTCCGTGAACGTGGGGTGGTGCACCCGCGCGACGTGCAGGTCCACTTCGGGCACGAGCGCAGGACCAACGCCTGGGGCGGCACCTCTTCGTCCACCACTATGGAGCTGGACCGGCTCCGCCACCACGGCCTGCTGCGGGTGGCCGACCGGGTCGGCGGAGTGCGGCGGTACGAGGCGGCCGCCGCACCGCTGGGCGATCCGTTGAACCCGGTCGACCGGCTGCGCAGGCTGGTGCTGCGGGTGGCGCGCACCCTCGCCCCGGTGTCGGAGAAGACGTTGAGCACCGCGGTGAGCCGCCTCGCCCTGTGGGCGGGCAGGCCACACGGGCGCCCGGGCGGGCTGCCGGTGATCCGGGACCTGCTGGCCCGGGGCGAGCTGGCCGCCGTCGACGTCGCGGGCACCCGCTACGTATGGCCGGCCGATCTGGTTCCGGTCGACGCCGATCCGCCGGCGCGGGTGCGGTTCCTAGCACCGTTCGACCCAGTGGTGTGGGACCGGCGACGGTTCGGGCAGCTGTGGGGCTGGGAGTACCGGTTCGAGGCGTACACGCCGGTCGAACAGCGGGTGCACGGGTACTATGCGATGCCGCTGTTGTGGCGTGACCGGGTGATCGGCTGGGCCACCTGCCAGGGTCGCGAGGTCGTGGTGGGCTACGTCGAGTCCGCCCCCGCGGGCCGGTCCTACGCGGCAGCGCTGGACGCGGAGATCGTACGGCTGAGACGTTTCCTTGCTCCGGAGTGATCGCGCTCTCCCATCGCACCCCGCCGGCGGCCGCACGGCTGTATGATCGACGAAATATGACGAAGCGGCGTATTTGCGGTGATCGGAGCGACCTGAGGCGGTAACCGATTGAGCGAACACGCGACCCCGCTCGTTCCAGCCACACACGTCGGACCGGCAGACCGGATCCTGCGGTCGTGTGTGAGCGGTGCCGTGCGTGCCAGCCTGCTGGTAAGCCCCCGTCCCGCGGCGCTGCTGGTGCGCCGGCTGTTCGCCGCGGGCGGCGCACGGTTCGCGCGGGGCCTGGACAAACATGCGCCGTCGGGAGTCGTCGCGCTCACCGACGAACGTTACGGCGACGAGGCTGACACGCTCATGGACGTCGTGTACCCGGGGGCGGCCACCACGCGGCTGCCGCTCGTGCTGTGGGTGCACGGCGGGGGTTGGGTCGCAGGCTCGAAGGACGAGCTCACCAGCTACTTCAAGATCATTGCGAAGGACGGGTACGTCGTCGTCGGACCCCGCTACTCGCTGGCTCCCGAGCACCGCTACCCGACCCCACTCCGGCAGCTGATGCAGGCGCTGAAGTATCTGCAGGCCAACGCCGAGCGCTACCAGATCGACCCCGAGCGGCTAGCCCTCGCAGGCGACTCCGCAGGAGCCCAGATCGCCGCCCAGCTCGGCGCTCTGGTCACCACACCCGGCTACGCCGAAACCGTCGGCGTAGCCCGGGCGGTCACGGCCCGCCAACTACGCGGCCTCGTCCTCGCCTGCGGCCCCTACGACATCGGCCTGGCCAGCCAGGCGAACACGGCCGCCGGCCGCCGCTTCATCAAGGCCGTCCTGTGGGCCTACACCGGCAACCGCCACTTCCTCAACGACCCGGCCTCCACAACCTGGTCCATCACCGACAACGTCACGCCCGCGTTCCCGCCGACGCTCATCACGGTAGGAAACGCGGATCCGCTCCGGCGGCACTCCGAGCTCCTCGCCGACAAGCTTCACGCGCTCGGCGTCAACACCGAGACGCTCTTCTACCCTCCGGACCACCAGCCGCCGCTCCCGCACGAATACCAGTTCAACCTCGACACCAGCGACGGTCAGCTCTTCCTCGAACACATGCTCAGGTTCCTACGGCGACGGCTCGCTGCACCGGGACGCCCGTAACGTGGAGCGTGTGCCCGGCACTACCGGTGGCCGGCGTGGTCGACAGCCCGGTGCCGCTGTGCAAGCTGCCACGGTGATGTGGTGTCGAGCGTTTTCCCCTGGTCAGTACGGATGGTGGGCGCGGCTGGTTTCGAACCAGCGACCTCCCGCTTGTAAGGCGGGTGCTCTCCCGCTGAGCTACGCGCCCCGATCGCGCTGGCCCGGCGCCCGGGACCGGCTTCGGACGGGACCGGACGGCCGACAGCCTACCCCTCCGGTGGGTGGCCACCGGGACCGGCGGCGGTGGTCAGCGTTTGCGACTGGTGGCGCGCGGCGGCACCAGTCGGGCGCCGCTCCAGTCCCGGCCGGCGCTGATGGTGGTGGTCTGCTGCAACCCGGCGGTCGGTGCCGCCTCGGTGATCTCGCCCGGCTCGACGTGGCCCGGCCGGCCCGCCTTCGGGGTGAGCAGCCACACCACCCCGCTGTCGGCCAGCGGGCCGAGCGCGTCGACCAGCAGGTCGACCAGGTCGCCGTCGTCTGCCCGATACCACAGCAGGACGGCGTCGACGACCTCGTCGGTGTCCTCGTCGACCAGCTCCCCGCAGCGTTCGATCAGGGCGTCCCGGAGCTCGTGGTCGACATCGTCGTCGTACCCGATCTCCATCACGACCATTCCCGGCTCCAGGCCGAACCGGTCCGCCGGGCTGCGTACGCCCTCAGCGGCCTGACCAGCGGTCGCGCTCACTGTCTACTGCCTCCTTTAGCTGCAGCTGCGTCCTTCGAGCAAGCTTCTCACGCGGATTCGGTCTTCGCGCAACCTACCGGACCGACCGCGCAAGGTGAGCCGCACTGAGGGCCGGCACGCCGATTGGTACCCGACCGGAGGCCGGGTTCGGCGAGACGGACGGATGCCCCGGCCAGACCGCCTGGTCAGTCGGGACGGACCGACCGGACCCGGCGGGCGCAGCCGGCGCCGACCAGCAGCAGTCCGATCACGACCGCGGTCACCGCGATCAGGCCGGCCGCGGACCGGCCGGGGGCGTCGGCGACCGCCAGGTAGACGCTGCCGACCGCCGCCACCCCGAACACGCCGGCCAGCAGCGAGCCGGTCGAGCCCATCCCGGACAGGGTCGCCGCGTACCGTGGCTCCACCCAGCTGAGCACCCGGGCGAACAGCGGCGTGAACCCGGCGGCGTGCCCGGCGCCGGCGAGCAGCAGCAACGGCACGGCCAGCACCGCCGGCCAGCCACGACCACCCGGATCGAGCACCGCCGGCCAGCCACCGCTGCCCGCTCCGAGCACCGCCAGCGCCAGCAGCCCGATCGCCCCGGCGAACAGGAGCGGCCCGGCCACCGGCAGGGCCGCCCGCAGCCGCGCCGGCAGCCGCTGCTCGCCCAGGCTGACCAGCGCGAACCCGGCCGGATACGGCAGGAAGGTCAGCCCGGCGGCCAGCGGCCCGAACCCGAGCCCGTCCTGCAGGTGCAGCATCAGCGCGAACAGGTACGCCGCATAGCAGCCCATGATCAGGAAGCCGGCCACCAGCCCGGGCCGCACTCCGGCCGGCCGCAGCGCGGTGAGCTCCACCAGCGGCGCCCCGCCCCGACCGGCCAGCCGGTGCTCGTACCACCGGAAGCTCACCAGCCCGACCGCCGCGACCAGCAGGCTGCCGCCCATCGCCCAGGCCGGCCACCCCTGCTCCCGCCCGATCACCACCGGCAGCACGGCCGCGAGCATCGCGGCCGACAGCAACCCGACCCCGACCAGGTCCAGCCGGGTGGCGGCGGCGCCGGCGGTACGCGGGGGTAGGTGCCGCCGGGACGCGACCAGCAGCACCACGCCGACGGGCAGGTTGAGCAGGAACGCCGGGCGCCACGCCAGCCCGCCGAGGTCCAGGGCGACCACCAGGCCCCCGACCAGCTGCCCGGCGGCGACCCCGAGCGCGAGCACCATCGAGTAGAGCCCGATCGCCCGCGCCCGGCGCGCGCCCTGGAAGCTGAGCTGGATCATCGACAGCACCTGCGGCACCATCAGCGCCCCGGTGGCGCCCTGGACGATCCGGGCGACCACCAGGGTGGCCGGGTCCGGGGCCAGCCCGCAGGCGAGCGAGGCGAGGGTGAACCCGGCCAGCCCAAGCCGGAACGCGGTGGCGTGGCCGAGCCGGTCCCCCAGCCGGGCGCCGGTGACCACCAGCACCCCGAACGCCAGGGTGTAACCGGCCAGCGTGAGCTGGATCGCGGCGTCTCCCGCCCCGAGGGTGTGCCGGATCGTGGGGATCGCCACGGCCACGATCGAGCCGTCCATGGAGGCCATCGCCTGGCCGACCAGCAGCACGGTGAGCAGGGGCACGGCGCGCCGGCCGGGTGCGAGAGTGGTCACGCCGCCCACTCTGGCCGCCGGCCCGCGCCGGGTCTTGAACATCGTTGCGGCCGCACCCACTGTCGTACGCCGACCGTACGCTGGCCGGGTGCGCACCGCCGAGCTGCTGGCCGACCATCCGGAGTTTGCGATCCGGGTGGTTCGCTGCCGCGACGACCACCGCGGCTGGTCGGCGGCCGAGCCGGTGACCGGGTTCGGGATGGTGCTGGTCCGCACGGGCGTGTTCCGCCGCACCGGCCGGGCCGGCGAGCTGCTCGCTGACCGAGCGGTCGGCTACCTGTCGATGCCCGGCGACGAGGCGCGGTTCGCCCATCCGGTCGGCGGGGATGTGTGCACGTCCGTCCAGATCTCGGCCGGGGTGTGGGAGGACATGCGCGGCGGCGCCACCGTCCCCGGGGCGGTCTACGTCGACGCCCGGCTGGAGCTGGAGCACCGGCTGCTGCTGCGGGCGGCCCGGTCCGGTGACCTGGACCACGCCGCCGCCGAGCGGCTGGTCCGGCTGCTGGCTGAGCCGGCGGCCGCCGGCCCGGCACCCATCGGCGACCGGCGCACCGTCCAGGCGGCCCGAGAGGCGGTCACCGCCGGTCATCCGGCCGCGGCCGGGCTGCTCCCGTTGGCCCGGCTGCTGGGCGTGTCGCCGTACCGGCTCAGCCGCAGCTTCCAGCGCCAGGTCGGGGTGCCGCTGACCCGGTTCCGCAACCGGGTCCGGGTCGCCGCGGCGCTAGACCGGCTGGAGCAGGGCGAGCCGAGCCTGGCCCGGCTCGCCGCCGACCTCGGCTTCGCCGACCAGGCCCACCTAACCCGGACGGTCCGGACCCACCTCGGATATACGCCGGGGGGGCTCCGAAGGCTCCTCGGGCACCATCGCCGGGACACATCGTCGATGTGTCATAATGGAGGCACCATCTGACGACAACGTGCGAGCCAGGGAGTGACACATGAGCCGGACGATGATCGACTTGGATGACGAGGCGGTTGCGGCCGCCCAGCGGGTGCTCAGGACGAGAACCAAGCGGGAGACGGTCAACGCCGCCTTGCGCCGGGTCGCCGCTGAGCTGGCCGCCGCTGAGGAGTTCGAATGGTGGGCAACAGATCCGCTTCCTGACCTTAGGGATCCTGCGGTGATGGCCGAGGCGTGGCGGTGACCACCCCTGATGGCCCGGACGGTGACGACGCCGGCGATGACCTCGCTGGCGGAGCCACGCACACAATGTTCTGGTGGACAAGAGTGCGCTGGCCCGTGCCCACCATCCACAGGTGCGCGGTGTGCTGGAGCCGCTGGCGGCTCGAGCCCGGCTGGCGACCTGCACGATCATCGACCTGGAGCTCCTCTACAGCGCACGCGGCCCAGCAGAATACCGGGAGATCCTCCGGATGCGACGGGCCAACTACCGGACCATGCCCGTCACGCAGCAGATCTGCGATCGGGCGATCGAGGTGCAGGCGGCGCTGGCTGAGCGGTCGCTACACCGGGGAGCCTCGATCCCAGACCTGGTGATCGCCGCCTGCGCCGAGCACCACGGCGCCACGCTGCTCCACTACGACGCGGACTTCGACCTGGTCGCCACGGTCACTGGGCAGTCGGTCCGCTGGGTCGCACCCCGCGGTTCACTACCGTGACCAGCCTGCTGAACCTAGCCGGAGGAGAGGAATCTCCTTCCGCTGGGTGAGCCGCCAGTGGTTGCCGAACAGGTCCCGAAAGGCCGCGTCGATGCCGTAGAACCGTTGCGGAACCGCCCGCCCATCCCGTTGATCATGGAGTTGCGGCACGACACGCCGGGCGACCTGCCGACGGAAGTCCATGATCAACTGGAAGGGAGGAAGGAGAACCGGACCTGCCGGGTCGGGTTGTCCCGGTTCGGGTCGACCAGACAGATCGACTGCCAGGTGCCGAGCATGATCTGCCCCTGTAGCACCGGCACGCTCGCGTACGGGGCGACCACCGCCGGCAGGACGTGATCGCGACCGTGCCCGGTCGAGCCGTGCCGGTGCCGCCACCGGTCGTCGGCCGGCAGCAGCTCGTCGACCGCCCGCAGCAGGTCCGCCTCGGTGCCGGAGCCGGTCTCGATGATGGCCACCCCGGCGGTGGCGTGCGGCACGAAGATGTGCAGCAGCCCGTCGCCCTCGCCGGCCACGAACGCCTGGGCCTGCGCGGTGAGGTCCCGAACCGCCGGCCGGGTGCCGGTCTCGACCGTGATCATTTCGGTACGCATGAGGCGAGTGTCCCCCACGCCGGCGGGTCGGGCGCCCCCTTACGCGCGGCGGGTCGGGTGACCGGGTTGACGCCCCGGGCCAGGTGACGGTCGGCGGTCGGGCAGGGCAGGATGGAAGCGGAGAACCCAGACACCGACGAGGAGCACCCGTGGCCACAGAACCCGCGCGCGCCACCCCCCGCCGCCCCGTGATCAGCGACGGCCTACCCAGCCAGCTGCCCGACATCGACCCGGAGGAGACCGCCGAGTGGGTCGAGTCGCTGGACGGCGTGGTCGACACCGGCGGACCCAAACGTGCCCGGTACGTCATGCTCCGGCTGCTGGAGCGGGCCCGGGAGCGGCAGGTCGGGGTGCCGCCGCTTACCACCACCGACTACCTGAACACGATCCCGCCGGAGCGGGAGCCGTGGTTCCCGGGCGACGAGCACACCGAGCGCCGGATCCGCGCGTACATCCGGTGGAACGCGGCGATGCTGGTGCACCGGGCACAGCGGCCGGAGATCGGCGTGGGCGGCCACATCTCCACGTACGCGTCGGCGGCCTCGCTCTACGAGGTCGGGTTCAACCACTTCTTCCGGGCCAAGGGCCATCCCGGGGGCGGGGACCAGATCTTCTTCCAGGGGCACGCGTCGCCCGGCATCTACGCCCGGGCGTTCCTGGAGGGGCGGCTGACCGCCCGGCAGCTGGACGGGTTCCGGCAGGAACTCTCGCACGCCGGCGGTGGGCTCCCCTCCTACCCCCACCCGCGGCTGATGCCGGGGTTCTGGGAGTTCCCGACGGTCTCGATGGGGCTGGGCGGGCTGAACGCGATCTACCAGGCCCGGTTCAACCGGTACCTGCAGCACCGCGGCGTCAAGGACACCTCCGCGCAGCACGTGTGGGCGTTCCTCGGGGACGGGGAGATGGACGAGCCGGAGGCGATCGGGGCGATCGGGCTGGCCGCCCGGGAGGAGCTGGACAACCTGACCTTCGTGGTCAACTGCAACCTGCAGCGGCTGGACGGCCCGGTGCGCGGCAACGGCAAGATCATCCAGGAGCTGGAGGCGTTCTTCCGGGGCGCCGGGTGGAACGTGGTCAAGGTGGTGTGGGGCCGGGAGTGGGACCCACTGCTGGCCGCCGACACCGACGGCGCGCTGGTCAACCTGATGAACTCCACACCGGACGGTGACTACCAGACCTACAAGGCCGAGTCCGGCGCGTACGTGCGGGAGCACTTCTTCGGCCGCGACCCGCGCACCCGCAAGATGGTCGAGCACATGACCGACGACGAGATCTGGGGGCTGAAGCGGGGCGGGCACGACTACCACAAGCTGTACGCGGCCTACCAGGCGGCGATGAACCACACCGGACAGCCGACCGTGATCCTGGCCAAGACCATCAAGGGCTGGACGCTCGGCTCGCAGTTCGAGGGGCGCAACGCCACCCACCAGATGAAGAAGCTGACCCTGGACGACCTGAAGGCCTTCCGGGACCGGCTCTACCTTGACATCCCGGACTCGGCACTGGAGGAGAACCCGTACCTGCCCCCCTACTACCGGCTGGACGAGAGCTCCGACGAGCTGGCCTACCTGAAGGAGCGGCGGCAGGCGCTGGGCGGGTTCGTGCCGGAGCGCCGGACCACCACGATCCCGCTGGCGCTGCCCGGCTCGGACGCCTACGCGGACCTCAAGCGCGGCTCCGGCAAGCAGCCGGTGGCCACCACCATGGCGTTCGTACGGCTGCTCAAGGACCTGATGAAGGACAAGCAGACCGGGCACCGGTGGGTGCCGATCATCCCGGACGAGGCGCGCACGTTCGGGATGGACTCGCTGTTCCCGACCGCGAAGATCTACTCGCCGCACGGGCAGAACTACACCCCGGTCGATCGGGAGCTGTTTCTGTCCTACAAGGAGGCCATCGCCGGGCAGATCCTGCACGAGGGGATCACCGAGGCCGGCTCGGTCGCCTCGTTCACCGCCGCCGGCACCGCGTACGCCACCCACGGCGAGCCGATGATCCCGATGTACATCTTCTACTCGATGTTCGGGTTCCAGCGCACCGCCGACGGGCTGTGGGCGGCCGCCGACCAGATGACGCGTGGGTTCCTGCTCGGCGCCACCGCCGGGCGCACCACCCTGAACGGGGAGGGGCTACAGCACGAGGACGGGCAGTCGCACCTGATCGCGGCCACCAACCCGGCAGTGGTCGCGTACGACCCGGCGTTCGCCTTCGAGATCGCGTACATCATGGAGGATGGGCTGCGCCGGATGTACGGGGAGCAGCCGGAGAACGTGTTCTACTACCTGACCGTCTACAACGAACCGGTAGTGCAGCCGCCGGAGCCGGAGGGTCTGGACACCGAAGGGCTGGTACGCGGGCTCTACCGTTACCAGCCGGGTGAGGGGGACGGTCCGCGGGCGCAGCTGCTCGCCTCCGGCACCTCGATGCAGTGGGCGCTGCGGGCGCAGCAGCTGCTGGCGCAGGACTGGCAGGTGAACGCCGACGTGTGGTCGGCCACCTCCTGGACCGAGCTGCGCCGGGACGGGGTGGAGTGCGAGGAGCACAACCTGCTGCACCCGGACGCCGAGCCGCGCACCCCGTTCGTCACCCGGGCGCTGGCGGAGGCGGCCGGCCCGGTGGTGGCGGTGTCGGACTTCATGCAGGCGGTGCCGGACCTGATCTCTAGGTGGATACCTCACCGTGGCGTGCCGGGCGACTGGACCGCGCTGGGCACCGACGGGTTCGGGATGTCCGACACCCGGGCCGCCCTGCGCCGCCACTTCCACGTGGACGCGGAGTCGATCGTGGTGGCCACGCTGCGGCAGCTGGCGCGGCGGGGTGAGGTCCCGGCCGCGGTGGCCGCCGAGGCGGCGCAGAAGTACGCGATCGGCGAGGTCACCGCCGCCCCGTCCGGCGAGGCCGGCGGCCTCACCTGAGACCGCCGGCCCGCGCCACGACCCGAGAGGCGAGACCTACCCTACAAAGATCAAAGTGTCCGATTGGCATGCCTCAACAAGTAGTGGATTCGGGATTCGCAGGGCGCTCTGCTGCGGAGGTCCGGACGCACCTGCCGGCGGTTACCCACCCGGCCCGGCCAGTCGGCAGTCGGTAACGGCGCCAACACATCCGGTGCGCAGTCATCCACATTAGAAGACCCTTAGGAGGACCTTTAAAAGACCTTGGGGTACTACAAGAAGCGCGGGCGCCGGAGTACTCTCCCCGAGACGGATGAGCGGGGGAGGTACTGCTGTGAGACGCCGTCGCGGTCTGGTAGCGACCGTCGTAGTAGCGACTGGCCTACTGCTGGTGACGATGCCACCGAGCGTCTCGGCGGCCGCGGGGCTCCAGGAGGACCTGGAGCAGGCCGAGGAGGATGCCGCCGAAGCGCTGGAGCACGCCACCGAGGCGGAGCGGAAGGCGGCCGAACAGTACGCCGAGGCGACCGAGGCGCTGCCGGCGGCGAAGGCCCGGCTGAAGGAGGCCCGGGCGTTGGTCGACGACGCCGGGGCGGCCGTGGAGTCGGCCGCGCAGGAGGAGGAGTCCGCCACCGAGGAGCTGGATCGCGTCACGCTGCGTCACGACCGGTTGCAGGTCGAGGTCGAGCGCGCCGCCGACCGGGTGGACACTATCGCGTCGGCCGCGTACAAGGGCAGTGGCATGTACAGCGCCGCCGCCGTGCTGTCCGCGAACGGTCCGCAGGACGCGATCAACCGGCTCGGGCTGATCGGGCGGGTGGCGGTCAGCGAGCGGGACGCGATGGAGGAGCTGGCGGCCGCCCAGGCCGACGCCGGTGTGGCCCGCGACCAGGCCGACGACGCCCGGCAGCGGGCCGAGGACGCCCGGCTGGCCGCCCAGGCGGCGCTGGACGACGCCCGCACCGCCGAGGAGGACGCCGAGCAGGCCGCCGACGAGGTGGCGGCGCTGATCGACGCCCGGGCGGAGGCGCTCGCGGTGGCGGAGCGGGAGCGCGAGAAGGCCGAGCAGGAGCTGGCGCAGATCGAGCAGGACCTGCGCGAGTGGGAGGAGGCCAACCGGGACACCGCGCCGGTGCTGGAGTCCGGCGAGCTGCTGATGCCGGTGCAGGGCGAGAAGACCAGCGACTACGGGATGCGGACCGACCCGATCACCGGCGAGCAGCGGCTGCACTCCGGAGTCGACTTCGCCGCCCCCGGCGGCACCCCGATCACCGCCGCGGCCGCCGGGACGGTCATCAACGCCGGGTGGAACGACGGCGGCTACGGCAACTTCACCTGCGTGAGCCACGGCACGTACGAGGGCCAGGGGCTGTCCACCTGCTACGCGCACCAGTCGGAGATCCTGGTCAGCAGCGACCAGTCGGTCCAGGCCGGCGAGCTGATCGGGCGGGTCGGCACCACCGGCAACTCCACCGGCAACCACCTGCACTTCGAGGTCCGGCTGGACGGCTCCCCCACCGACCCGCTGCCCTGGCTGCCAGACTGTCTGTGTTGACCCCGAGGCTCACAGGGGGTGAGGGTGCGGATCGGGCTGTTCGTCACCTGCGTGAACGACCTGCTGTTCCCGGACACCGGGCGGGCGGTCGTCACCATCCTGGAGCGGCTCGGCCACACCGTGGAGTTCCCGGCCGACCAGACCTGCTGCGGCCAGCTGCACGCCAACTCCGGCTACCGCGCCGAGGCGCTGCCGCTGGCCCGCGGCCTCGCCCGGGCGTTCGCCGGGTACCAGGCGGTGGTGGCGCCGTCCGGCTCGTGCGTGGCGATGGTGCGGGACGGGTATCCGCGGCTGGTGCCGGACGACCCGGCGGTCGCCGAGCTGGCGGCTCGCACGTACGAGCTGTCCGAGCTGCTGGTCGACGTACTCGGAGTGACCGACCTCGACGCGGCCTTCCCGCACCGGGTGACCTACCATCCGACCTGCCACGGGCTGCGGACGCTGCGGCTGGGTGACAAGCCGCACCGGCTGCTGTCGGCGGTGCGCGGGATCGAGCTGGTGGACCTGCCCGGCGCCGAGGAGTGCTGCGGGTTCGGGGGGACGTTCGCGGTCAAGAACGCCGCGGTGTCGGCGGCGATCCTGGCCGACAAGTGCGCCGCCGCGGCCGGCACCGGCGCCGCGTACCTGGCCGCGGCCGACAGCTCCTGCCTGGCGCACATCGGCGGCGGGCTGACCCGCCGCCGGGCCGGGGTCCGGGCGATCCACTACGCCGAGATCCTGGCGGCGACCGAATGACCTACGGGACTGGGCAGATCAGCGCCGCCGAACCGTTCCCGGCCGCGGCCGGGGCCGCCCTGGCCGACCGGCAGCTGCGCGCCAACCTGCACCGGGCCACCCACACGATCGGCGCGAAGCGGGCCGGGGTGGTCGCCGAGCTGCCCGACTGGGAGCAGCTGCGAGCGGCCGGCGCCGCCATCAAGGCCGGTGTGCTGGCCCGGCTGCCGGAGCTGCTGGTCGAGCTCGAGGCGGCCGCGACCGCCGCCGGGGCGAGCGTGCACTGGGCCCGGGACGCCGCCGAGGCGGGCCGGATCGTCGCCGACCTGGCCCGGGCCGGCGGGGCCGGCGGGGATGCCCCGGTGGTCAAGGTGAAGTCGATGGCCACCCAGGAGATCGGGTTGAACGACACCCTGGCCGCCGCCGGTGTGACCGCGGTCGAGACCGACCTGGCGGAGCTGATCGTCCAGCTGGCCGGGGACACGCCGTCGCACATCCTGGTGCCGGCGATCCACTACAACCGGCACCAGATCCGGGAGATCTTCGTACGCGAGATGGGGGACCCGCCGGCCGACCTGACCGCCGAGCCGGCGGCGCTGGCCGAGGCGGCCCGCCGGCACCTGCGGCGGCGGTTCCTGACCGCCCCGGTGGCGGTCTCCGGGGCCAACTTCGCGGTCGCCGAGACCGGCACCCTGGTGGTGGTCGAGTCCGAGGGCAACGGCCGGATGTGCCTGACCCTGCCGGAGACCCTGATCTCGGTGGTCGGGATCGAGAAGCTGGTGCCCCGCTTCGCCGACCTGGAGGTGTTCCTGCAGCTGCTGCCGCGCTCGTCGACCGGGGAGCGGATGAACCCGTACACGTCGATGTGGACCGGAGTGACACCGGGCGACGGACCGCGGCAGGTCCACATCGTCCTGCTCGACAACGGCCGCACCGCCACCCTGGCCGACCCGGTCGGTCGGCAGGCACTGCACTGCATCCGGTGCTCGGCCTGCCTGAACGTGTGCCCGGTCTACCGGCGGGTGGGCGGCCACGCGTACGGCTCGGTCTACCCTGGACCGATCGGGGCGATCCTGTCCCCGCAGATGACCGGGCCGGGCTCGGTGGCCAACCGCACCCTGCCGTACGCGTCGACGCTGTGCGGCGCCTGCTACGACGTCTGCCCAGTGAAGATCAACATTCCGGAGGTGCTGGTGCACCTGCGGCAGACCGGGGTGGATGCCGCCCGCGGCCGGCCCTCGGTGCAGCGGACGGGGCTGCGCGGGCTGGCCTGGCTGATGCGCGGCCGCCGCCGGTACGCGGTCGCGCTGCGGGCCGCCGGGCTCGGGGCCGGGCCGCTGCGGCTGCTCGCGCGGCGGCGCGGCCGGAGCGCCGCCCGGCGGCTGCCGTGGCCGCTGTCGGCGTGGACCCGGGACCGGGACGCGCCGCTGCCTCCGGGCCAGACGTTCCGGGACTGGTGGGCTCGTGACCGTCCGGGATGAGATCCTGGCCCGGGTCCGGGCCGCCCTGGCCGACAGGCCACCCCCGCCGCCGGTGCCGCCCCCGTCGGCGGCCGGTACGCAGGAGCGGGCCGAGCTGGTCGCGCTGCTGTCCGACCGGCTGGTCGACTACCGGGCTAGCGTGTCCCGGGTCGGCCCGGATCGGCTGGCGGGCACGGTCGCCGGGTTGCTCGGTGAGGCGGCCGTGGTCGTGGTGCCGGCGGACGCGCCGCCGGACTGGTTGACCGGCCACCACGGTGCGATCCGGCC
>WHTQ01000096.1 GCA_009377645.1 Micromonosporaceae bacterium
CTACCTGCGCCGGCTGGCCGACGCCGACTACGCGCTGGACCGCGGCATGATCCCGCTCGGGTCGTGCACCATGAAGCTGAACGCCACCACCGAGCTGGAGCCGATCAGCTGGCCGGAGCTGGCCGACCTGCACCCGTACGCGCCGCCGAGCCAGAGCGCCGGCTACCGGGCGCTGATCGACCAGCTGGAGGGGTGGCTGGCCGAGGTCACCGGCTACGACGCGGTCTGCGTGCAGCCGAACGCCGGGTCACAGGGGGAGCTGGCCGGGCTGCTGGCGATCCGGGCCTGGCACCGCGACCAGGGGCAGCCGCAGCGGGACGTGTGCCTGATCCCGGCCAGCGCGCACGGCACCAACGCCGCCAGCGCGGTGCTGGCCGGGCTGCGGGTGGTGGTGGTCGACTGCGACGCCGACGGCAACGTCGACCCGGTGGACCTGGACCGCAAGCTGGCCGCGCACGCCGGCCGGCTGGCCGCGATCATGGTGACCTACCCGTCCACCCACGGGGTGTACGAGACCGGGATCGCCCAGCTGTGCGCGAAGGTGCACGACGCCGGCGGCCAGGTGTATGTGGACGGGGCGAACCTGAACGCGCTGCTCGGGTACGCCCGGCCGGGGAGGTTCGGAGCCGACGTGTCACACCTGAACCTGCACAAGACGTTCTGCATCCCGCACGGCGGGGGCGGGCCCGGGGTGGGGCCGCTGGCGGTGCGGGCGCACCTGTCCGGCTACCTGCCGGCGCACCCGCTGCGCGCCGACGGGTCGCCGGTCGGGCCGGTCTCGGCCGCCCCGCACGGCTCGGCCGGCATCCTGCCGATCTCCTGGGCCTACCTGCGGATGATGGGCCCGGACGGGCTGCGCCGGGCCACCGGGGTGGCGGTGCTGGCGGCCAACTACGTGGCGGCCCGGCTGCGGGAGCACTACCCGGTGCTGTACAGCGGCAACAAGGGCCTGGTGGCGCACGAGTGCATCCTGGACCTGCGGCCGCTGACCCGGGCCACCGGGGTGAGCGTGGACGACGTGGCCAAGCGGCTGGTCGACTACGGGTTCCACGCCCCGACCATGTCGTTCCCGGTCGCCGGCACGCTGATGGTCGAGCCGACCGAGTCGGAAGACCTAGCGGAGCTGGACCGATTCTGCGAGGCGATGATCGCGATCCGGGGCGAGATCGACCAGGTTGGGGCGGGTCGCTGGCCGGCCGGCGACAACCCGCTGCGGGGCGCCCCGCACACCGCCGCCTCGGTCACCGCCGACACCTGGGACCACCCGTACCCGCGGTCGCTAGCGGCCTATCCGCCCGGGGTGCGCCGGTCTGGGAAGTACTGGCCGCCGGTGCGGCGGATCGACGGCGGCTACGGCGACCGGAACCTCGCCTGCACCTGCCCCCCGCCGGAGGCGTTCGCCGAGTGACCGGCGCCGGTGGTCAGGCGGGGGCCACGGCGTGCGGGGCCGGGCCGCGGTGCGGGGCGATGGTCCGGCCGTCCGGCAGCAGCTCCCCGGTGTCCTCGAAGATGATCACGCCGTTGCACAGCCGGCTCCAACCCTGTTCCGGGTACGAGCAGACGGTGTGGGCGGCGTCCCGGTCGACGGCGTCGGCATCCGGGCAAGCGGGGTTGTGCAGGCAGGACATCGGTTCTCCGGGGAGGGCGGTGCGGGTTGTCTCCATGGCTACGGAACGGGGTGGTTCCGCAAGCATGAAGCATGGCTCTGGGAGGACTGTTATCACATGAACTGTGACGCAGCCTACCGACCCTGGCAACGCCGTTTCGCGCAGGTCACATTCCCGCCGCGCGAGAATCCACCCAACGGATGAGCAGGTCCCAACCGGACGGTTTGATCAGACTTCCTGACCAGCGGCGGGAGCGTTCCCGGCTGGAATGGCGGATTGGTGACAGTGGTGACCCGGCGAGCCTGGTCGAGGACTTCCTGGCCGATCAGGGACTCCCGGTGCGGGACCTGGCGGCGCTGCCCGCCCGGGGGGGCAAACCTGCCCCGGAGGCGACCCTGTTCGTCTCGGCCGCCGCCGGGGCGCAGCTGGCCGGCGGGGCGCCCGGGCGGCCCAGCCCGGTCCCGGCGGTGCCGGACGTGGCGGTGGTGGTGTGGGAGCCCGGTTTTGAGGGGGGGTCCCCTACCGCGGTTAGAGCCCCCGCAGGGGACTCCTCCTCAAGACCGTGGCGGCTCGGGCCGTGGCAGGACAGCTGGACCCCGGCCGAGCACGCCGAGGCAGTGGCCTGGGTCCGGGCCGCGATCGCCGACGGGGAGGTCTACCAGGTGAACCTGGTCGGGCACGCCAGCGCCGCCTACCTGGGCGACCCGACCGGGCCGCTGCGCCGGGTGGCGGCCCTGCCCGGCGCCCGGTACGGCCAGCTGCTGCGCGGCGCCGGCTGGGCGATCGGCTGCGCCTCCCCGGAGACGCTGGTAGAGGTCGGCGGCGGCGGCCGGGTGGTGACCCGCCCGATCAAGGGCACCCGCCCGGCCACCGCCACCGGCCGGGCCCAGCTGCTGCGCTCGGCCAAGGAGCGCGCCGAGCACGTGATGATCGTCGACCTGGAACGGCACGACCTGGCCCGGCTGGCGCGTACCGGCTCGGTCCGGGTGGAGGAGCTGTACGCGGTGCGCCGGTGGTGCGACCTGTGGCAGGCCGAGTCGGTGATCTCGGCGCAGCTGGCCCACGGCACCGGGCTGGCGGCGCTGCTGCGGGCGGTCTGCCCGGGTGGCTCGGTCACCGGGGCGCCGAAGCTGGCCGCCCTGGCCCAGATCGCGGCGCTCGAGCCGGCCGGCCGCGGGGCCAGCATGGGAGCGCTGGGCCGGGTCAGGCCGGCCGGGCTCGACCTGGGACTGACCATCCGCACCGTGGCCGTCGACGCCGAGCGGGTGCACCTGTGGGCCGGCGGCGGCATCACCTGGGGCAGCGACCCGGCCGCCGAGGTAGCCGAGGCCGCCGCCAAGGCCGCCCCGCTGCGGGCGGCCCTGGAGCCGGGCGGTCAGCCGGGGGTGTTGCTGAACACCGCGGTCCGCAGCACCTCCGACAGATCGAACCCGTCCTGAGAGCGGTAGGCCGCCGACCCAGTGGCCTCCGAGATCTGTCGCATGATCTCGAAGTCCGGCTCCTCGCCGAACGAGACCGTGACCACCCGCACCTGCTCGCCCTCGCCGGACGCCTCGCCCAGATGGGTGAGCAGGTCGTCCAGGCTGATCGTGGACCGGTCGCCGGTGTCGTTCTCCCCGTCGGTGATCACCACGACCATGTTGGTGGCGTCCGGGTCGTAGCTTCCCAGCAGCGTGTCGTAGGCGGCCTGGATCGTGTTGTAGAGGCCGGTGTCGGCCCGCGGGACCAGGTTGTCCACCGCGTCGAGCAGCTGCTGGCGCCGGCTGCGGCCGTCCTCCAGCTGGTCGCCGAGCGCGCCCAGCGACACCAGCGAGCGGTAGTCGAGGTCGCCGTCCAGCGCGGTCGAGAACTCCCACAGCCCGACCTGGTCGTCGTCGGTGAACAGCTGGGCGGTCTCGGTGGCGGCGTCGGCGGCCAGCTCCATCCGGGGCTCGCCGGCGCCCGGAACCTCCTGCAGCATGGAGCCGGACACGTCGAAGGCGATCAGCACGTTCGAGGGCCGGGTCAGGGCGGTCCACTGGTCGATGGTCAGAGCCACCGCCTCCGGCACCAGCAGCGCCCGGGGCAGCGCCACCAGCTCGGGCTGCAGCCCGTTCTGCTCGACCATCGCGGCTCCCGGCTCCCGGTTGCGGGTGCCGCGGAACCCGGCCTCGCGCAGCTGCTGCTGCGGGTCGGCCGAGCGCACGTAGGCCAGGAACTCGTCGGCCACCGCCCGCTTGGCGTCGGTCATCCACTCGGCGTTGAGCACCAGGTACGGGTGGTCGGCCTCGATGTTGCCGTTGCTCGGGTAGATCGCGGCCAGCGGCACCTCCGGACCGCTCTGGTTGTACGCGAGCACGTCCTGCTCCAGGGCCGGGAAGGCGGACACGTGCTGCAGGGTCTGCTCCGGGTCGCCCTGTTCGGCCACCTCCGCCAGCCCGGCCAGCAGCTGCTCGGTGGTCTCGTGGTAGACCTGCGGGTCCAGCAGCCGGTGCAGCGTGAACGCGTCGGAGAGCTCCTCCCGGGAGGTGGCGCCGTTCTCGTCGGAGTCGAGGATCGCGCTCAGCGACAGCAGCCCGGCGGTGTCCCGGGCCGGGTTGCTCATGCCGAACCGGAACGCCCCCCACTCCGGGTGGTCGAACCGCGCCCACCCCTGCTGGTCGTCGGCGAACTCCTCCAGCAGCGACTCCCACCGGACGTCCGCGTCCGGCTGCAGCTGGGTGTCGGGCCAGTCCAGGACGGCGGCCATCGGCTCCGGCATAGCGATCACGGTCGGGGTCCGGGCGATACTGGGCCGCAGGTCGGGGATCAGCGGCTCGGCGACGTCGGAGGCGGCGGCCTTCTGCGCCCAGGCGGTGGAGGCCGGCACCCACACGTCCGGCGGGTCTTCGGCGGCCACGTCCCAGCCGGCGGCCAGCTTCGTCGCCACCTCGGCCGAGTCGGCGGACTGGATGCTCACGCTGGTGCAGGTGCCGTCCTCGGTCGCCGGCTCGGTGCGGGCCCAGCCGGTGGCGAAGCCGCTGAGCAGGTTCGCCGTCGACGGGGACGCCACGATCCGGGCCGACTGCTGGCCGGAGCAGGTCCGGGCCAGCAGCTGCTGGTAGCCGAACGCGATCCCGGCCACCACCACCAGACCGACCAGGGTGGCGCTGATCCACGGAGCGAAGCGGCGCCGCCGGCGGGTGCCGCGGCGGCGGTGCGACCGGACGTTGGCGGGTCTGCCATACGCCATGGTGGGCCTCCGGGGGCTGCTCGCTGGTTGGTACGTACGGTGAGCGGTGGAAGATGAGACCGGCACAGTTTAGGTCGCCGTCACGGCCGGTGACACCGCGCCCGGTCGCGAGTGGCGGATTGTGCACTTACCGGCTACGACCTGTGCCCGGATGGGTGACCGCCGGTCGGGTATCGTCGCGCCGTGGCGATCCGATCGATCCGGTTGCTCGGTGACCCGGTGCTGCGGACCGTGGCGGACCCGGTCACCAGCTTCGACGCCGCCCTGCGGGGGCTGGTGACCGACCTGCTGGACACCCTGCGCGGGGTGCCCGGCCGGGCCGGGGTGGCGGCACCGCAGATCGGCGTCGGCGCCCGGGTCTTCGCCTACGAAGCCGGCGGGGAGCGCGGTCATGTGGTCAACCCCACGATCGAGCTGTCCGGGGACCCGCGGGTCGACGAGGAGGGCTGCCTGTCGGTGCCGGAGCTGTCGTTCCCGACCCCCCGCGCCAGCCACGCCACGGTGAGGGGGTTCGACCAGCACGGCGAGCCGGTGACGGTGGCCGGCTCCGGGTTCCTGGCCCGGGCGCTGCAGCACGAGACCGACCACCTGGACGGGCGGCTCTACCTGGACGCGCTGCTGGGGGAGACCCGCCGGCAGGCGCTGCGGGCGGTCCGGACCGCCCCCTGGGCCGCGGCCGCGCCCCGCTGACCGATGCGGCTGCGGGAGACCGACGACCCGATGGCGGTCTGGCTCTACGCCGAGCGGTACCTGGGTGGCGGTACGCGTACCTACAGCCGGTTCAGCGGCGAGGCGGAGATCTCGGACCGGTGCCATCCGCAGCGGGGCGCGGACACCTTCCGGCTGCCCACCTTCCGGGTGCCCGACCGGCTGGGCAGCTACCTGCGCAACCGGCTGCCGTCCCGGCTGCACGAGCGGTACCGGCACGACGGCTGGTTCCTGCTGCCGGTCCATCCGGACACACTGGACCATCCCGACCTGCACCGCCGGGCCGAGCTGCTGGCCTGCCCGCCGGGTCCGCCGGTGGAGGTGGTGCCGCTGGCCAACGCCCGTACCGTGCTGGTGCGGCGGATCGGCGACCAGCCGGTCGAGCCGCACTTCCTGAAGCTGCACTACCCGCGACGGCTGTCTCGGTTCACCCGGCGGCTGCGCCGCCCGATCATCGAGCTGCAGCTGTGGGTGGCCACCGAGCTGGCCCGGGTACGGGTCCCGTTCCTGCCGGAGGTCGGGGGCGGGGTGTTCGGCACCGACCCGACCGAGTCCTGGGGGTACCTGCTGCGCGAGCCGCGGCTGACCGGCTCGGGTTCGGGCCGGTTCACGGTGCCGCTGTTCGCGCTGTACGGCCGGGACCGGCGCGCCGGCGACGACCCGACCCTGCTGGAGCAGCTGGTCGCGCACAGCGGCCTGGACGCCGCCAGCTTCCTGTCCGAGCGGGTCGTGGAGCCGATGGTGACGCTGTGGCTGCGCACCGCCGAGGCCACCGGGTGCCTCACCGAGCCGCACGGCCAGAACACCCTGCTCACGTTCTCCGGGCAGGGCCGGCACAGCCGGATCGGCTACCGCGACTGCGCGGTGTACGTCGACCCGGCGATCCGGCGCGGGCTCGGGCGCGGCGATGACCTGCCGCCCCGCAACGTGATCTCGGTCGACATCGACGTTCCCCGGGCGCAGGTCGCGAGCCTGGTCTACGACACGTTCCTCGGCAGCCACGCACTGTCCTATCTGGCCCGGCTGGCCGCCGACCGGCTCGGGGTCCCCGATGGACACCTGCCGGCGGCCGCCCGGCGTACGTTCGCCCGGCTCGCCGGTCCGGCGGTGGCGCTGCCACCGACCGTGTTCAACTACGACGACCAGCTCCATCCGGACGGTTCCTGGCGGCTGGTGGACACCGGCGCGGCACCGGACTGGCGGTGACCGGACCCGGCGGTTGACCCGAGTGGATCGACGTTCGCCGCAGTAGCGGGTAGTGTCGCCGCCGTGACTGGCCTCGGGCCACAGCTGCACACCCCCCGGCTGCTGTTGCGGCGCTGGCGAGAGGCGGACCTGCGCCCGTTCGCCGCACTCAACGCCGACCCGACCGTGATGGCCCACTACACGGCGCCGCTGACCCCGGCCCGTAGTGACCACCTGGTGGACCGGATCGAGTCGGCGTTCACGCGCGACGGGTTCGGCCTGTGGGCGGTCGAGGTGACCGCGACCGGCCAGTTCATCGGGCTCACCGGCCTGGCCGAGGTGACGTTCGCGGCGCACTTCGTCCCGGCCGTCGAGGTGGGGTGGCGGCTGGCGCGGCAGGCGTGGGGGAACGGGTACGCGACCGAGGCGGCGCGGGCCGCCCTCGAGTACGGCTTCGAGGTGGTCGGGCTGGACGAGATCGTGTCGTTCACGTCGGTGCCGAACCGCCGCTCGCAGGCCGTGATGCGCCGGCTGGGCATGACCCACGACCCGGCCGACGACTTCGACCACCCGCACCTGCCGGCCGGGCACCGGCTGCGCCGGCACCTGCTGTACCGGATCACCGCGGCCCGGCACGGTGGTCCCCGGTGACCGGCAGCCGCGGCCCGGCCCACCGCCGGCGCAGCCACCGGTCGTGGCTGGCCACCACCACCGCGCCGGGGGCGGTGCGCAGCGCCTGCTCCAGCTCCTCGGCCAGCGCCAGCGAGATGTGGTTGGTCGGCTCGTCCAGCAGCAGCAGGTCCGGGGCCTGGCCGACCAGCACCGCCAGCGCCAGCCGCCGCCGCTGGCCGGTGCTCAGCTCACCGACCGGCTGGTCCAGGTCGCGCGGCGGGAGCAGGCCGAGCTCGACCAGCGGTACCCGGGCGCCCGGCACCGCGGTGTCGTAGATCTGCCGCGCCGAGCGCCCCGGTTCCGGGAAGCTCACGTCCTGGGCCAGCAGCCCGACCCGCAGCCCGCGGCGGTGGGTGACGGTGCCGGCCGGCGGGACCAGCCGACCCGCGAGCACGTGCAGCAGGGTGGACTTGCCGGCGCCGTTGCGGCCGGTCACCAGCAGCCGGCCGGCCGCCGGCAGGTCGAGCTGGTCGACCCGCAGCCGCCCCGGCACGCGTACCTGCCGCAGGCTGACCGCCAGCCCGTCCCGGTGCCGGTCACCGGTCAGTCGGGCGGCGAACCGCAGCGGAGCCGGCGGCCGGCGTACCTGCTGGCGGGTCAGCTCGTCCAGCCGCCGCTGGGCGTCGCGGACCCGGCGGGAGATCTGCGCCTGCACCCGGCCACCGTGGAAGTCGTAGCCCATCTTGTCCCGGTCGCGCGGTGGCCGGTCGTGGGCCAGCTGCCGGGCGGTGGTCCGCACCGAGCGCCGCAGCGCCCGCAGCTGCTCCTGCTCGGCGGCGTACTGCTCCTCCCAGCGGCGGCGCTCGACCCGCTTGGCGCGCAGGTAGTCGGAGTAGCCGCCGCCAGATCGGGTGATCCCGCCGCGGGCTCCACCGGGTGCGCTCGGCGCCGCTGACCCGCAGGTCGACGCCAGGCTGCGGCGGCTGCGCGGGCTGGATCCGGCCCATCACCCGCGGGCGCACGGCCTCGTTGCGGCCGCGGCGCTCACGGTGGCGGTGGTGATGGCCGCCACACCCGTCAGCCTGTACCTCCTCCCGATGTCGTAGCACTACGACATCAGGTCGTCATCGCGTCACAACCGGTCGACTGCGGTGACCCGGAGCACCGCCTCGCCGGCCTCGTCGCTGGCCGGCAGGTCCACTTCGGCGCTGAAGCCCCAGTCGTGGTCGCCGGCCGGATCATCGAGGATCTGCCGCACCAGCCACCGGCCCGGCTGCTGGCCGGCGTCGATCAGCAGGAGTGCCGGACCACGGGCGTCCGGACCGGTGCCGATCTCGCCATGCTCGGCGAAGTACGGTGCCAGCGCCTGTTCCCAGGCTTCCGCGTCCCAGCCGGCCTCGCCGTCCAGCTCGCCCAGCTCGTCCCAGCGGCGCAGCGCCGCCAGCTCCACCCGCCGGAACAGCGCGTTGCGCACCAGCACCCGGAACGCCCGCGGGTTGGCGGTCACCGCCGGTGGCCGGTCGTCGGCCGGCACCGGCGCGGCCGCCGCCTCCGGGTCCGGGCTGCGCAGCCGCTCCCACTCGTCCAGCAGGCTGGAGTCGACCTGCCGGACCAGCTCGCCGAGCCACTCCACCAGGTCGACCAGCTGCTCGGTCTTCGCCTCGTCCGGCACCGTCTGCCGCAGCGCCTTGTACGCGTCGGCCAGGTAGCGCAGCACCAGCCCCTCCGAGCGGGCCAGCTGGTAGAAGCTGACGTACTCCACGAACGTCATCGCCCGCTCGAACATGTCCCGGGCCACCGACTTGGGGGACAGCTGGTGGTCGGCCACCCACGGATGCCCCTTGCGGTAGAGCTCGTACGCCTCGTCCAGCAGCTCGGCCAGCGGTCGCGGGTAGGTCACCTCCTCCAGCCGCTCCATCCGCTCCTCGTACTCGATGCCGTCGGCCTTCATCGCCGCCACCGCCTCGCCGCGGGCCTTCGAGCGCTGCGCGGACAGCACCGGTCGTGGGTTCTCCAGAGTGGACTCAATCACCGACACCACGTCCAGCGGGTAGCTCGGCGCCTCCCGGTCCAGCAGCTCGACCGCGGCCAGCGCGAACGGCGACAGCGGCTGGTTGAGCGCGAAGTCCAGCTGCAGCTCGTCGACCAGCCGCACGGTGCGGCCGGCCTCGTCCGGGGCGGGCAGCCGCTCGATCACCTCGGCGGCCAGCAGCGCCCGGTAGATGGCGATCGCGCGGCGGATGTGCCGGCGCTGGGCCGGGCGGTCCTCGTGGTTGTCGGTCAGCAGGTGCCGCATCGCGGCGAACGCGTCGCCGGGCCGGCTCACCACGCCGAGCAGCATCGCATGGCTGACCGTGAAGCTCGACGTCAACGGCTCCGGGGCCGCCGCGACCAGCCGGGCGAAGGTGGGCTCGCCCCAGGACACGAACCCCTCCGGCGGCTTCTTGCGGACCACCTTGCGGCGTTTCTTCGGATCCTCGCCGGCCTTGGCCAGCGCCTTCTCGTTCGCGGTCACGTGCTCCGGCGCCTGCACCACCACGGTGCCGCTGGCGTCGAACCCGGCCCGACCGGCCCGCCCGGCGATCTGGTGGAACTCCCGGGCCTTCAGGTGCCGGTTCTGCTCACCGTCGTACTTGGACAGTGCGGTCAGCAGCACGGTGCGGATCGGCACGTTGATCCCGACCCCGAGCGTGTCGGTGCCGCAGATCACCTTCAGCAGCCCGGCCTGGGCCAGCGTCTCCACCAGCCGGCGGTAGCGGGGGAGCATCCCGGCGTGGTGCACGCCGATCCCGTGCCGCACCAGCCGGGACAGGGTCCGCCCGAACCCGGCGGCGAACCGGAACCCGCCGATCGCCTCGGCGATCGCGTCCTTCTCCGCCCGGCTACACACGTTGACGCTCATCATCGCCTGCGCCCGCTCCAGCGCGGCCGCCTGGGTGAAGTGGACGACGTAGACCGGCGCCTGGTCGGTGGCGAGCAGCTCGGCCAGGGTGTCGTGCAGCGGCGTGGTCGCGTACCGGAAGTGCAGCGGCACCGGCCGCTGCGCCGAGCTGACCACGGCGGTCGGCCGCCCGGTGCGGCGGGTCAGGTCTTTCTCGAACCGGCTGACGTCGCCGAGGGTGGCCGACATCAGCAGGAACTGCGCCCGCGGCAGCTCAAGCAGCGGCACCTGCCAGGCCCAGCCCCGGTCCGGGTCGGCGTAGAAGTGGAACTCGTCCATCACCACTTGGCCGACGTCGGCGCCGGCGCCCTGCCGCAGCGCGATGTTGGCCAGGATCTCGGCGGTGCAGCAGATCACCGGCGCGTCCTCGTTGACCCGGGCGTCACCGGTGAGCATCCCGACCTCGTCCGGTCCGAACACCTCGCACAGCGCGAAGAACTTCTCCGAGACCAGCGCCTTGATCGGGGCGGTGTAGAAGGTGACCTCGTCGCGGGCCAGCGCGGCCAGGTGGGCGCCGGTGGCGACCAGGCTCTTGCCGGAGCCGGTGGGGGTGCCGAGGATCACGTTCGCCCCAGACACGATCTCGATCATCGCCTCCTGCTGGGCCGGGTAGAGCGTCAGCCCCTGCCCGGCGACCCAGGTCTCGAACGCCTCGTAGACGACCGTCGGGTCGTCACTGTCCGGGATAATCATCGATCTCCGGGGGCTCTGCCGGCCAACCCCGCACCTCCGGTGCTACACGCTACCCGGTGGTCGGCTCCGGCGGCCGTCGCCGAGTCCGTCACCGCGCGGGCCGGCCCGGCCTGTGCGATCATGGCCGGGTTCCCGGCGCTCGCCCCAACGACCCGGGAGCGCAGGTGTTCGTCTGCGAGCCGGCCGCTGGCCGGTCCGATGAGGAGGTCGATCGTTATGAGTCCCACTCCGGTTCCTCAGCCCTCCGCTGGCGCCCTCCGGCTGCGCCGTCGCGACCTGGGCCTGGCGATCGCCGGGACGGCCGCGGCCGCCACGCTGCCGGCCGCGCTGGCCGGCCAGCCGGCGGCCGCCGACCCGGGGGCCAGCCACCACCAGACCACGGTCCGGCTCGCCACGGTGGGCTCGGTGCAGACCGGCGGTCTGCTGAACCAGCTGCTGGCCAGCTTCGAGGCGCAGAGCGGGTACGAGGTCGAGGTGTTCATGGGGCAGGTCACCGGGCTCTACCAGCGGGCCCGGGACGGCCTGGCCGACCTGGTCATCAGCCACTTCGGGGTGTTGGACCTGGAGGAGCTGGTCGGCGACCGGGTCGGGCGGTGGCCGCGGCTGGTGCTGAGCACCAGCTTCACGTTCGCGGCGGCACCCGCCGACCCGGCCGCCATCCAGGACGCCGGCGACGCGGTGGAGGCGTTTCAGCGGATCGCCCAGACCGAGTCGCCGTTCGTGGTCAACAACCTGACCAGCCCGCTGTTCGTGACCGACCTGCTGTGGCACGCCGCCGGGCGCCCGGAGCAGGGGGAGTGGTTCGTCGACTCCGGCCTGTCCGGGCCGGCGGCGGTGCGAGCCGCCGAACAGCTCGGCGGCTACACGCTGTGGGGGCTGCACCCGTTCCTGGCCTTCCAGCAGCAGCAACCGCCCACCACCATGCAGGCGGTGCTGTTCGACGACTCGCTGCTGCAGCGGGTGATCGCCTCGGTGGTGGTCGAGCCCGGGCGGTACCGCCGGGTCAACCTGCCCGGCGCGCTCGCCCTGCAGGAGTTCCTGCAGGCACCCGCCACCCAGGGACAGATCCGGCGGTTCCGGCACCCGATGGTCGCCCGGCCGATCTTCTGGCCGGCCGCGCACCACAGCCACCACGACTCCGAATAACCTCCCCGAGTAGCCTGTGAGGCATGCCGATCGAGCAGGGGGAGTACGTCCGGTCGCCAAACCGGTTCGCCGACCGGATTCTGGCTGACCGCCCTGGTCACCCGGCCGCGACGTGGCCGGTGCGGCCGGACCGGTACCGGCTGGTGGTCAGCCTGGCCTGCCCGTGGGCCAACCGGGCGCTGATCGTGCGCCGGCTGTTGGGCCTCTCGCCGGTGCTGTCGGTGGCCGTGGCCGACCCGATCCAGGACGAGCGCAGCTGGCGGTTCACGCTGGACCCGGACGGGCGGGACCCGGTGCTGGGCATCCGCTACCTGGCCGAGGCCTACTACGCCGTCGACCCCAACTACACCGGCGGGATCAGCGTGCCGGCGATCGTGGACGTGCCCAGCGGCCAGCTGGTGACCAACGACTACCCGCAGATCACGCTCGACCTGGCCGGCCAGTGGGGCGCCCATCACCGCCCCGGTGCCCCGGACCTGTACCCCGAGCACCTGCGCGACGAGATCGACGAGCTCAACGCAGCGGTGTTCCAGGACGTCAACAACGGCGTCTACCAGGCCGGGTTCGCCACCAGCCAGGCCGGCTACGAGCTCGCGTACCGGCGGCTGTTCGTCCGGCTGGACGCGCTGGAGGAGCGGCTGACCCGGCGGCGCTACCTGGTCGGGGACACGATCACCGAGGCCGACGTGCGGCTGTTCCCGACCCTGGCCCGGTTCGACGCCGTCTACCACGGACACTTCAAGTGCAACCGGAACAAGCTCACCGAGCTGCCGGCCCTGTGGGCCTACGCCCGGGACCTGTTCCAGACTCCCGGCTTCGGCGACACGATCGACTTCGACCACATCAAGCGGCACTACTACCAGGTCCATACCAGCATCAACCCGACCGGGATCGTGCCGGCCGGGCCGGACCTGACCGGCTGGGCGAGCCCGCACGGGCGGGCGGCGCTGGGCGGGCGCCCGTTCGGCGACGGCACCCCGCCCGGCCCGCCCGAGCAGCGCGGCTAGCCCGGCTCCGCGTACAGCTCGCCGAGCCGCAGCGCCGGGTCCCGGTGCAGGGCGTGCCGGCCCCGGTCGTAGCGCCGGGTGGTACGGGCGTCGGCGTGACCCATCGCGTCCTGCACGTCCTCGAGCGGGACGCCGAGCTCGCGGGCGTTGGTCGCGAACGCGTGCCGCAGCGAGTGCGGCGACAGCCGCCCGGCCGAGGGCAGCTGCGCCTGCCGGGCCAGCCGCCGGACCAGCCGGAACGCGGCCGGTTCGGACAGCCGCCCGGCGCCGCCGGCCGGGCTGGTGGTGGCGAACAGCGGGCCGGCGAGCTCGCCGACGCTCACGCCGACGGCCTGCGCCCGGACCGCCAGGTAGTCGTCCAGCGCGGCCCGGGTGCCCGCGGGCAGCGGCCGCTCCCGCTGCGCGCCGCCCTTGCCGAGGTAGCGCAGCGTGTGCCGGCCCCGGTTGTAGGTCAGCGCGTCCAGGTCGAGCCGTAGCGCCTCGCCGACCCGCAGGCCGAGGTCGGCCAGCAGCCGCACCAGCGCCCGGTCCCGTAGGCCTGCCAGCTGCCGGGCCTGCCGGTGCGGGCTCGGCCGGCCGTCCGCCGCCGTCGCCCGGGCCGCGGCGGTGACCTCGGCGCTGGCCAGCAACGCCCGCACCTCGGTGGCGGTCAGCCCGGCGGTGCGGGACGCGTCCCGGTCCACCCGCGGCCGGCGCAGCCCGGCCAGCGGGTTGCCGTCCAGCTCGGCGGCCCGGTTGGTGATCAGATGCCGGTACCAGCTGGACAGCGCCGACAGCCGCCGGTGCACGGTGGCGGGGCTCGGTGGCGGGTGGCCCGGGGCCGGCTGCTCGACCGCCGCCCGGTACTGGCCGAGGTCGGCCGGGCGGGCCCGACACGGGTCCAGCCCGTCGCGCTGGCACCAGGCCAGGAAGTGCGCCAGGTCCCGGAAATAGGCGGTACGCGTGTGCGGGGCGAAGCCGGCCAGCCAGGTCACGGTGAGCCGGCGCACCCCGTACCGGTCGGTCGGGTCGGTCGCCGGCAGTGCCGGCAGCGCGGCGACCGCCGCGGCGATCCCGGTCGACGGTGGCGGCGCCAGCACCGCGGGATCTCGCATGAGGTACAGGATAACGGGGATTATCCTGTACTAACGTTTCACCACGCCGTAACGTGCGAAATGTTTCTGACTAAGCGCGAAACGATATAGCGTGCCGGTGTGCCGACCGACCTACTGCCCGACGCGCAGACCCGGACCTGCGGATACAGCCAGTGCGGCCAGCCGCTGCCGTACGACGGCCGGGGCCGCCCGCCTGAGTACTGCCCGGACCAGCGCTGGCCCGACGGGCGCAGCTGCAAGCAGCTGGCCGCCGCCGAGCGCGCCGCCGGCCGGGCCGCCGGGCTGGACGGGCCGCTGGACAGCTTCCGGGCGACCGGCGAACGGCTGGCCGCGGTGGCCAGCCCGCTGGCCCGGCAGCTGGCCGAGCTGGTCGAGGCGGTCACCGCGGTACGCGACGGCGCGCTGGCCCGGACCGGGGAGGCGGAACGATCCGCCCAGGCCGCCGCCGAGCAGGTCCAGGCCGAGCAGGAGCGGGCGGACCGGGCGCACCGCGGCCAGCGGACGGCCGAGTCGGCCCAGCGCGCGGCCGAGGCCGACCGGGACCGCGCCCGGGTCGCCGCCGCCGAGGCGGAGCAGCGGGCGGCCGCGGCCCGGGCGCACGCCGACGAGCAGGTCCGGCTGGCCTGGCAGCGGGTCGCCGAGGCCGACCACGCCCGCGGCCAGGCCGAGTCGGCCGCGGCCGCCGCCGTCCAGGCACAGTCCGAACAGGACCGGCGTCGGGAGCTGGCCGACCAGCGCGCCACCACGGCCGGGGCCGAGCTGCGCAGTGTCCTCGGTCAGCGCGACGCCGACCGGGCCACGCTGGCGCGGCTGCGCGAGCAGCTGGCGGCCGGACAGCAGGCCGTCGAGGCGGGCTCGGCGGAGCTCGCGCGGGTCCGCGAGCGGGCCGAAGCGCTGCGCACCGAACGGGACGCGGCCCGCGCCCAGGCCGAGACGCGCGGCGTCGAGCTGCGGGCGGCCGCGGCGCAGCGGGACGCCAGCCAGGCAGCGGCCGCACACCTCACCGGCGAGTGCGCCGACCTTCGGCGCGCGCTGGCGGCGGCACAGGCGGCCACCGCCACAGCATCCGAGCGCGCCGACGGGGCCGACCGCCGGCTCGACCAGCTGATCGCCTCGCTGGCCACCGCACCAGCCTCGACCGCACCAGCGTCGACCGTCGACCCGGGGTAGGACGTCGAGTATGCTCGCCGGTGTGACCCGACTGACGATCGCGATGGATGAGCGGTTGGCCGAGGCGGTGAAGGCCGCCGCCGGCGACAACGTGTCGGCGTGGATGAGCCGACTCGCCCGGCAGGAGATCGTGCGGCAGGCGGTCGCCGCCGAGGTTGCGCACGACCAGCGCGACCCGGCCTGGCGGGGCCGGGTGGCTGAGCACACCCGTGAGATCGACGCCCCCGCGTGAAGCGGGGGGACATCTGGCGCTATCGAGGTCTCGCCAGAACCAGGCTGGTGCTGGTCGTCTCCGACGACGTGCTGAACGAGCGGGGCGAGCCGATCGTCGTGGACGTGACGGACACCGGCCCGGAGGGGCCGATCGCGCTGCTCACGGTGCGGGTCGGCGAATGGGGCTTCGCCCGCTGCCGCCGACTGACCTTTGCCGACGCGGACCGGTTCGACGACCAGCTGGCACAGCTACCGGCAGAGGTCATGGACCAGGTCGACGTGGCGCTGCGCGTGGCACTCTCCCTGTAGCACCATAATCGGGGCATGTCGGGAAAGTCAGCAACAGTGGACGGGCCGGCGGTACGCGAGGCGCTGCAGCGAACGGTCGACGCGCTGCTGGCCGGCCGGCGCGGCGTCCGTGCGCTGGAGGCCGGCGCCGGCAAGCGCACCCGGTTCCGGCTGCCCCCGGACGCGTACGTGGTCGGCGTGGACACCGACCCGGAGGCGATCGCCCGCAACCTGCGGCTGGACCAGCGGGTGGTGGCCGACCTGGCGGACTACCACCCGACCGGCTCCGGGTTCGACCTGGTCACCTGCTGGTACGTGCTCGAGCACGTCCCCGACCCGGGCGGGCTGCTCGACCGGCTGGCCGGCTGGACCGCCCCGGGGGGCCTGCTGGTGCTCGCCGTCCCGCACCTGCACAGCCCGAAGGCGCTGGTCACCAAGCTGACCCCGCATCGGTTCCACGTCTGGTTCCGGCGCCGGGTGCTGGGCTACCGCAACGCCGGCCGGCCCGGGTTCGGCCCGTACCCGACCACCCTGCGCCGGGCGATCGCACCGCGGCCGCTGACCCGCCGGCTGGCCGGGCACGGCCTGGTGCCGGTCTCGCAGGTCTACTTCGAGGACGCCAAGCAGGCCCGGCTGCGACATCGGCTTCGGCTGACCGGCTGGCGCTGGCGGGCGGCGTGCACCCTCACCCGGGTGCTCAGCCTCGGAGTGCTGGACGCCGGGCGCAGTGAGTACGCGGCGGTGTTCCAGCTGGCTCAGGTGCGCAGGTAGGAGGCGCCGTTCAGGTCGACGATCGTGCCGGACGCCCACTGCGCACCGGGGGAGGCGAGCCACCGGACCGCCTCGGCGATCTCGTCCGGGCGGGCCACCCGGCCGAACGGGCTCTGCGCCCGGATCGCGTCCCCGCGGGGGGGTTTCAGGTGCTCGTTGGTCATGTCGGTGGCCACGAACCCGGGCGCCACCGTGGCCACCGCGATCCCGTGCGGCGCCAGCGCCACCGCCAGCGACTGGCCCAGCGCGTTCAGCCCGGCCTTGCTCGCGCCGTATGCCGGGGCCTGCGGCTCACCCCGGAACGCGCCCCGGGACGAGACGTTGACCACCCGCCCGCCCTTGCGCATGTGCCGCACCGCGCACCAGGTCAGGTTCGCCGCGGCGAGCAGGTTGGTCTCCAGCGCCAGCCGCCACTCCCGCTGCCAGTCCTGGTACGAGGTGTCGAGGATCGGATGGGACCGGAACACCCCGGCGTTGTTGACCAGCACGTCCAGCCCGCCCAGGGCGGCGGCCGCGGTGTCCACCATGGTCTGGACCGCGGCCGGGTCGGTCAAGTCGGCCTGTACGACGGTGTGCCCGGCACCGGGCAGCGAGTCGCGCAGCTGCCCGGCCAGCTCGGCGGAGTCCCGGTGGTGGACGGCCACCCGGTCCCCGTCGGCGGCGAACGCCGCCACCACCGCCCGCCCGATGCCGCGGGAGCCGCCGGTGACCAGGACCGCTCTGCTCGATGATCGCATCGGCCCATTCTGGGCCACCGGCGCCACGGATCGCGGCCGCCCTGGGTGGTGGGGGAGTCGACGGTCAAGACCCACCTCACAGCTACGAGACCGGGCTCAGCCGGCCCGGCGAGCGCCGGCCGCCGCGACCAGCCGGGTGAGCACCTCGCCGACCGGCGCTTGGATGACCGCGCCGGCCACCCGGTCGTACGGGGTCGGCTCGGCGTTGACCACCGCCAGCCGGGCGCCGGCCGCGACCGCGTGGTCGCACAGCCCGGCCGCCGGGTAGACCGACAACGACGTGCCGACCGCGAGGAACAGGTCGCACTCCCGGCTGGCCGCGGTCGCGGCCGCCAGCACCTCCGGTCGCAAGGACTGCCCGAACGAGATGGTGGCCGACTTCTGGATCCCGCCGCAGTCCGGGCAGGGCGGGTCCGGCTCGCCGGCCCGGACCCGGTCCAGGACCTCGGGCATCGGGGTACGGCGGGCGCAGGACAGGCAGGTGCACCAGTGCGCCGTACCGTGGATCTCGATCACCTTCTCGGCCGACGAGCCGGCGGCCTGGTGGAGACCGTCGATGTTCTGGGTGACGATCGCGCGCAGCTTGCCGGCCCGTTCCAGGGCGACCAGCGCGTGGTGGGCGGAGTTGGGGCGGGCCCGCCACACCGGGTTGTCCAGCCGGGCCTGCCACGCCCGCCGCCGCACCTGCGGGTCGGCCAGGTAGGCGTCGATCGTCGACAGTGCCTGTGCCGACGGGTCCTTTGTCCACACCCCTTGCGGGCCGCGGAAGTCCGGGATGCCGGAGTCGGTGGAGATCCCGGCGCCGGACAGGACGGTCACCGCGGCCGCCTCCGCCAGCCAGCGCGCGGCCGCCGCCTCGGCCGCGGTCGGGAGCGTGCTCATCCGACGACGGTAGCCGGTGCCCGCCCGGCGGTCACTGGACGCAGAACTCGTTGCCCTCCGGGTCGGCCATCACGTAGTGGTACTCCGGCCACGGGCCGAAGCTCCCGTCGTGCTTGCGGGTCACGGTCGCTCCGAGCCCGACCAGCCGCTCCACCTCGGCGTCGATCGCCGGGTGCTCGGCCGGGCGGCCGTCGCCGACGTTGATGTCCAGGTGCATCCGGTTCTTGGCCTGCTTGCGCTCGGACAAGCTTGGCGAACTAAGAACCGATGGTTAGCCTTGTGCCATGGCTACCACCCGCCCGGTGTCGCGATCTACACCCGGATCAGCAAGGACAAGTACGGCAACGCCGAGACCTGAGAACCTCGGTCGCGGGTACGCGGAGCGGACCTGGCGGGGGATGCCGGTGCGAGTGTTCTCCGACCCGGACTTGTCCGCCTCCCGGGACGACGTGCATCGGCCCGGGTTCGAGGCGCTGAAGGAGGCGCTCCAGCGCGGCGAGGTCGCTCAGTTGTGGGCGGTGGAGCAGACCCGGCTGGAGCGGCGGGAGATCGCCTGGAGCGGCGGGAGATCGCCTGGTTCGAGCTGGCGATGCTGCTGGATGTGGCCGGGATTGAGCTGCTGCACACGCACCGGGACGGGATCGTGCGGGTGCAGGACGAGGTGGCCGGTATCAAGGCGGTGCTGGCCGCGGCGGAGATCCGCCGGTTGAAGGCCCGGATCGCCGACAAGCTCGACGCCCACGCCGCCCGCGGGCTACCGCCGGGCTCGCGCGGCTACGGCTACGTGCACGGGCGCAGCGATGTCGGTGACCGGACGTATCTGGTGGTGCCGGAGCAGGCGAAGGTGCTGCGGGAGTGCGCCGAGCTGGTGCTGGGCGGATGGGCGCAGGAGAACATCGCCCGGATGCTGCGCGAGCGTGGCGTGCACGGGGCGCATCGGGTGAAGGTCCGTGACGAGCACGGCCAAGTCGTCACCGACGAACGGGGTAACCCGGTTGACCGGGTCCCCGTGAAGTGGTCCACCTGTTGTGAGAGTCCGATGCTCCATGATGGGGCAGGGAGGACAGTTCACGATGGGTACCAGAAGGCGGCACACACCCGAGCAGATCATCCGCAAGCTGCGCGAGGGCGAGAGGC
>WHTQ01000144.1 GCA_009377645.1 Micromonosporaceae bacterium
CGACCAGCCCGGCCACGGGCGGTCCGGCCGGCGCAGCAGCGGGGAGTACGAGCTGCCGGCGCTGGGCGACGCGCTGAAGGCGGTGCTGGACGAGGCCGCCCCGCACGGCCCGGTGGTGCTGGTCGGGCACTCGATGGGCGGGATGACCGTGATGGCGTTCGCGGAGCGCTATCCGGAGCTGGTCGCGCAGCGGGTGGCCGCGGCGGTGCTGATCGCCACCTCGGCCGGCCGGCCGGAGGAGGGCGGTGGCGGTCCCGGTGGGCTGCCGGAGCTGATCTCCCGGGTGGGCCGGCCGCTGCTGCCGCTGGCCGGGGGGGCCGGCCGGGTCACCGGCGGGATGGTCGACCGCGCCCGGCGCGCCTCCAGCGACCTGGCCTGGCTGCTCACCCGGCGGTACGGGTTCGGCGGGCCGGATCCCAGCCGGGCGCTCGTGTCCTACGTGGAGCAGATGAACTCGCGGACCACCACCGAGACGGTGGCCCGTTACCTGCGCACCCTGCACGGCCACCAGCGGTACCCGGCGCTGGCGGCGCTGCGCGGCCGGCCGGTGCTGCTGATCTGCGGCGACCGGGACCCGATCACCCCGCTCGAGCACTCCCAGGAGATGGCGGCGCACCTGCCCGAGGCGGAGCTGGTGGCGATCCCGGGCAGCGGGCACATGGTGCAGCTGGAGCACGCCGATGAGGTCAACAAGGCGCTGCTGGAGCTGCTGGAGAAGCTGGCTTGAGCGAGGCTCGCTTGACGGAGGCTCGCTTGACGGAGGCCGAGCTGCCCACTGTGGAGGACACGCGGGCGTTCGGGGCGGCGCTGGCGGCGGTGCTGCGCCCCGGCGACCTGGTGCTGCTGGCCGGACCGCTGGGCGCCGGCAAGACCGTGCTGGCCCAGGGAATCGGTGCCGGGCTGGCGGTGACCGGCCCGGTCACGTCGCCCACGTTCGTGATCGCCCGGGTGCACCGGCCGGACCGGCAGCGGGGCGGGACGATCCCGATGCTCCACGTCGACGCGTACCGGCTCGGCGCCGTCGCCGACCCGCGCGCCGAGGTGGACGATCTGGACCTGGACGCGCTCACCGGCGACTCGGTGACGGTGGTCGAGTGGGGCGAGGGGATGGTCGAACACCTCGCCGACGCCCACCTGCTGGTCCGGATCGACCGCCCGGACAACGGTGAGGCGCGGCGGGTGGAGCTGGTCGGGCACGGCGGCGACTGGCACCGGCGGCTGGCCGGCGGGCTGCCCTGGCCGGCCGGATAGGGTACCCGGGTGCTGGTGCTCGGGCTGGACACCGCCACCGCGTCGACCACCGCCGCGGTGGTCGAGGTGACCGCGGACCGGGTGGTCGGCCGGGCGGAGCGGTCGGCGGTGGACCCGCGCGGGCACGCGGAGCTGCTGGCGCCGCAGGTCGCGGCGGTGCTGGCCGAGGCCGGCGCCGGCCCGGCGGACCTGCGGGCGGTGGTCGCCGGCACCGGCCCGGGACCGTTCACCGGGCTGCGGGTGGGGCTAGCCACCGCGGCGGCGATTGGACAGGCGCTGGGCATCCCCACGTACGGGGTGTGCTCGCTGGACGCCATCGGCGCGCACGCGGACGAGCACTGGAACGGCCGGATGCTGGTGGCCACCGACGCCCGCCGGGGGGAGCTCTACTGGGCGGTGTACACCGGTGGCGCGGTCCGGGTGACCGAGCCGGCGGTGAGCTCACCGGAGGTGGTAGCCGGGGAGGTGGTGCGGCTGGGCGTGAGCGTGGCGATGGGGGAGGGCGCGCACCGGTACGCCGACCGGCTCCGGGTGGGAGTCCGGGACGAGGGGCGCTACCCGTCCGCGTACGCCCTGGTCGACGTCGCCGCCGACCGGGTCCGGCGGGCGGCGCCGGGCGAGCCGCTGGTCCCGCGCTACCTGCGCCGCCCGGACGCGGCCGCGCCGCGGCCGCCGAAGCCGGTGCTGCCGCGATGACCCCGGCCGAGGTGCGGCTTGAGCCGATGCGGGCGGTGGACCTGGACGAGATCCTGGCGATCGAGGAGGACCTGTTCGGGGCGGAGCGGTGGACCGCCGGGATGTTCCGCAGCGAGCTGGACAGCGGCCACCACTACCTGGTGGCGCGGGACGGCGCGGGCCGGGTCGCCGGCTACGGTGGGCTGGCGGTGCTGCCCGGCGAGGAGGCGTGGGTGAACAACCTGGCGGTGCGGCGAGACGCCCAGCGGCGGGGCGTCGGGCGGGAGCTGCTGACCGCGCTGCTGGCCGAGGCGAAGCGCCGGGACGCGCCGCGGGTGCTGCTGGAGGTGGCGGCGGACAACCTCGCGGCGCAGCGGCTCTACGCCGGCTTCGGGTTCGCGCCGCTGAGCGTGCGGCGCGGCTACTACCAGCCGAGCAACACCGATGCGCTGGTGATGGTCCGTGCCGAATGAACCACTGGTGCTCGGGATCGAGACCTCCTGCGACGAGACCGGGGTCGGGGTGGTCCGCGGGCACACCCTGCTCGCCGACGCGCTCGCCTCCAGTGTGGAGGAGCACGCCCGGTTCGGCGGCGTGGTGCCGGAGGTGGCCAGCCGCGCCCACCTGGCCGCGATCGTCCCGACCATCCGGCGGGCGCTGGCCCAGGCCGGCGTGACACTGGCCGATCTGGACGCGATCGCGGTGACCGCCGGGCCCGGGCTGGCCGGCGCGCTGCTGGTCGGGGTGGCCGCCGCCAAGGGGTACGCGGTCGCCGCCGACAAGCCGATCTACGGGGTGAACCACCTGGCCGCCCACGTGGCGGTGGACACGCTGGAGCACGGACCGCTGCCGGAGCCGGCGCTGGCGTTGCTGGTCTCCGGCGGCCACTCCTCGCTGCTGCTGGTCGACGACCTGGCGGGCGGGGTCAGCGCGCTGGGCAGCACCATCGACGACGCCGCCGGAGAGGCGTTCGACAAGGTGGCCCGGCTGCTCGGGCTGCCGTTCCCGGGCGGGCCGCCGATCGACCGGGCGGCCCGGGACGGCGACCCGGCGGCGATCGCGTTCCCGCGCGGGCTTACCGGGTCGAGGGACCGGGCCGCCCACCCGTACGACTTCTCGTTCTCCGGGGTGAAGACCGCGGTGGCGCGCTGGGTGGAGGCGCGGCGGCGGGCCGGGGAGCCGGTGCCGGTGCCCGACGTCGCCGCCAGCTTCCAGGAGGCGGTCGCCGACGTGCTCACCGCCAAGGCGGTCGCGGCCTGCCGGGCGCACGGGGTGTCCACACTGGTGATCGGGGGCGGGGTGGCCGCGAACTCCCGGCTGCGGTGGCTGGCGCAGCGGCGGTGCGAGGCGGCCGGGGTGACGCTGCGGACTCCCCGGCCGGCGCTGTGCACCGACAACGGGGCGATGGTGGCCGCGCTCGGCTCGTACCTGGTCGCGGCCGGTGCTCCGCCGAGCCGGCTGGACCTGCCGGCGGACTCGGCGCTGCCGGTGACCACGGTGACCGTCTGAGGCGCCGGCGGGCGGGTAGGTGGGTGCGGCGCGCTACATTCCACCGGATGTGGCCCACATCCGGTGGGATGTGGTGGGCCGCAACGGGTGATGGCGGCGGAGACGGTAGGAGGGGACGATGGCGGATGTGATCGTGCGGATGTGGGAGGTGCGGGCCCGCCCGGGCCGGGTGCCCGAGCTGGTCGGCTGGGTGTGCGAGACCGCCCTACCGGCGGTCGAGCCCGATCCGCGGCATGTGGGCACCGAGGTGTTCGCGTCCACCGACCGGGTGGTGGCGATCTCCCGGTGGCGGGGTGAACCGGTGCCGCTGCCGGACCCACCGGCCGAGCTGGTCGACCGGTCCCCGCACTCGTGGGACTTCACCTCGGTCGACCGCTGACCAGCGTGTCTCAGGCGGGTGGTTCGGTCCCCAGCAGCACGGCGAGGGCCACATCGAGGTCCCGACCACGGTTGAACCCGCGTTCGGTGATGAGCCTGACCGTCGTGCGTGCGAGTTCCACATCGTCGGCGGAGGCGGCCGTGACCAGTGCACGGAGGTCGGCAAGGTCCTGGGGCCGTCGGTCGTCATCGCGTGCAAGAACCTTGACCGCTATGAGGTGACCGGCCGTGGCAACTGGCACCGTCAACCCTGGAAGGAGTTCGAGCGGCTCCGCGGCGGCGACGATCTCCGCCTCCACCCCGGAACTCGCGAACAGCAGGTCGACAATCACGTCCTGATCGGCACCCTGATCGGTGGCCAGCCGGATCGTGGCCAACCGGCCGGCCTCGTCGTGCTCGACCGAGGCGACGAATCGATAGCCCTCCGACAGGAGGGTGCGCACGACCCGCTCTGCGGTGTCGTCGTCGGGAACGGCGAGTGCGATGTCGACATCCCTGGTGAAGCGTGGTTCCACCCTCGCGGACACCGCGAACCCGCCGACCAGTGCCCAGCGGCATCGGAGCCGCTCGAGGTCGGCAGCGATCCGGCGCAGTGCGGCGTCGACCAGGTTCATGTGAAGCGTGGGGACGGCGACCCGGGGCAGTCGCCGTGCTCCGCTCCCGGGCGGCGAAGCCGCCAAGCGGCGACCTCTGCCGCGATCTGGGCCTCGGTGGCGTCCGGCATCTGCCGCCGTAGGCGCTGCCGCTGCATGCCTTCGCCGACCTCGTACAAGTCAAGGGCGAGGCGCAGGCGCTGGACGGCGGCCGAGGAGTTCACGAGGCCATTCTATCCGCCTCGAGGGCGCATCCGGGTCGGGCGCCAGCGCTAGGGTGGCTGGATGACGGCGCCCGACCACTGCCGCACCTCGTCCCGGAGGTGGGCGGGCAGGTCGCGGTCCGGACGGTCACCGGGCGATCGGGGCGAGCCGGGCGCCGGTGAGCCGGACCAGGTCGGCCGGGGCCAGCTCGACCTGCAGCCCGCGCCGGCCGGCCGAGACGTAGACCGTCTCGAACCCGGACACCGACTCGTCCAGCACGGCCGGCAGCCGGCGGCGCTGGCCGAGCGGGCTGATCCCGCCGCGTACATAGCCGGTGGCCCGCTCGGCGACCGCCCGGTCGGCCACCGCCGCCCGCCGGGCGCCCACCGCCGCGGCCAGCGCCTTGAGGTCCAGCTCGCCGGCGACCGGCACCACCGCCACGGTCAGCTCGCCGCCGGCGTCGGCGATCAGAGTCTTGAACACCCGCTCCGGCGGCAGGTCCAGCGCCGCGGCCACCGCCCGGCCGTAGTCGGGCGTGTCCACCGGCACCTCGTACCGGTGCAGGGTGTGCGGCACCTGCTCCCGGGCCAGCACCGCGGTCGCGGGGGTGCCCTGGGCTGCCACGCCGTCAGGTTACCGGCCCCGGCCGCCAGCGGGTGTAGCGGAGCGTAGCCCGCGGTCAAGCGGCCGGGGGCCCGGCGTCGCGGCAGATCAGCGCGGTCGGGGCGCCGGCCACCCGGGTGAGCACGACGGTGGCGGCGGCGGCGCCGGCCAGCCGCAGGTCCCGCCGCAGCCGCTCCGGATCGACCGCCGACCCGCGCTTCATGATCTCCGCCCGGCCCACCCCGGCGGCCCGCAGGCTCGCCCGCAGCCGCTTCAGCGAGAACGGCAGCGTCTCGACCAGCTCCAGGCAGCGGGCGTACGGGGTGGGCACGGCGGCGTCGGCGAACAGGTACGCGATCGACGGGTCGACCAGGTTCCCGGCCAGCCGGCCGGCCAGCTCGGCCACCAGGTGCGCGCGTACCACCGCCGAGTCCGGGTCGTAGAGGAACCGCCGCACCGGACCGACCGGGGCGGTGCGGTCGCCGCGGCCGGTCAGCTCGTGCTGCTGCCCGGAGCGGAGCAGGGTCGCGCGGCGAGGGACCTCGGCCAGCGGCCCGGACCACAACGCCGCCTCGACCAGGTCACCGTCGACCGAGACCCACTCGGCCTCGGTGCCGGCCGGAATCAGGGCGTGGTCCAGGCCGGGGGCGAGCTTGCGGACGGTACGCGGGATCCGGTCGGGCAGGCTCGCCACGAAGTCCCACGGGGGTGCGAAGCCGGCCGGGTCGAAGATCCGCCGGCCGGTGCCGGCGCGGCGCCGGGACGGGTCGCAGAACACCGCATCCACTCCGGACAGGTCCGCCGCCTCGGCCCGACCACACTCGACGGTCGCGGTGCCGGCCAGCCCCAGTGCCGCCAGGTTCGCGGTCGCGACGGCGGCGGTGAGCGGGTCCGCCTCCACCGCGGACACCCGGATACCGGCGCGGGCCGCGGCGATGGTGTCCGCGCCGATGCCGCAGCCCAGGTCGGCCAGCGTGGACACGCCGGCGGCGGCCAGCCGGGTCGCCCGCCGGTCGGCGACGGCCGCCCGGGTCGCCTGCTCCAGCCCGGTGCGGGTGAAGAACATCCGGTCGGCGACGGCACCGAACTTGGCTACCGCCCGGTGCCGGAGCCGGGCCTGGGTCAGCGCGGCGGCCGCCAGCCCGGGCGCCACCCCGCGGGCGCGCAGCGCGGTCGCCGCGGCAAGCGGGTCGCCGGTCGCGACGGTGGCCGCGGCCGCCAGCGCCGCCGCCCCGGCCGGTGTCTGCAGCGTCGCGAGCTGATCGAGCGCGGTCAACTGGTCGAGCGTGGTCAACCGGCAGGGGTGAGCTCGGCGGTCCGGATCGCCTGCGGCTCGCCGAGCAGCGCGGTGCTGATCTCGGTGGTCACCTCGCCGGCCGGGAAGGTGACCACCACCTCCACCACCGTGTCGGTGGGCTCGCCGGCCTGGTAGTCGACCTCCGCCGGGGGCGGGATCGGCTGGTACACGTCCAGTGCGGCGGGGGCCGCCAGGTTGCGCATCCGGCCCAGGTTGTCGTCCTGCCAGGCGGCGACGAACTCCTCCAGATAGGCCAGGGCCTGGTCCGGGTAGCTGGTGACCTCGAAGCTCATCGCGGTGGCTGCCCGGGGCTGGCCGAGCAGCGGATGCTCGACTGTCAGCACCAGCCGGTCACCGTCCAGGTTGTAGAACGCACAGTCCGACGAGCCGGTGCCGAGCGTCGGGCTGAGGGTCGGGCCGGGGGTCGGGCCGGCGTCCGGGTCGGCCTGGCAACGGATGAACCGCCAGGTGAGGTCGGGCGGGCCGGGCAGGTCGACGATCTGCTGGTGCACCTCCACCGTGGTCAGTTCGGCGAGCCGGACCGGGTCGGGCGCCGCCCAGGCGGCCACCGCCCGCTCGGCGTACTCCTGGGGGTCGGACGGGAACTCCTCGTCGGTCGCCGTCCCGGCCGGATCGGTCCGGGGAGTGGGGCTGCCGGTCGGCGGCGGGGTGGCGGTTGCGGGCGGCTCCGGGTCGTCACCACGGTTGCCGCAGCCGGCGGTGCCGAGGGCGGCGAGCACCGACACGGCGACCAGCTGCCGCCACTGCCCACCGGTGGCCACCACGCCGGCACCTCCTACGGATCGGCCACACCGCCCTCAGGCGGGCGGCGCCGCCGGTCGCCCGCCGGATGTGGGGAACCTCACCGGACCTGTCCGTCCGGAGTCTCGACCACGCAGTCCGGGCCGGGGAACACCAGGCTCTCGTGCCCGTCCGGGAACCGCACCCAGTAGGGCGGGGCGCCCTGGTTCCCGCGTACCTCGATGATCTCCGCCACCCGGTCGGTGTTGCCCACCTTCCGGCCGTGGACGTGCAGCCGGTCGCCGACTGTCGCCTGCATCCGAATCGCCTCCCGCCGTCCTGCTACAGCGTGCCCCTACCCGACATGATGTCAAACCGGACGCCCGGCCGCATCAGTCTGGCCGCCGGCGTCGTACTCCCGCCCCGATTGTGGCGTGGCGACTGTGATGCTAATCCCGGCTCGCAAGCCACGCCGGACTGGCACTCGCCTTGACGGAGTGCCAGCCCGGGGCATAATCTGCCGTTAGCACTCTCGTCCTGAGGGTGCTAAGCCCGGCGGTGCCGGCACCCGCGACGACGGGACCGACGGGAGACAGGTACGCCATTTCCCAGATACCCCAGGAGGGTATGCCCGTGACTACCGCGACGAAGGTTGCGATCAAGCCGCTCGAGGACCGGA
>WHTQ01000171.1 GCA_009377645.1 Micromonosporaceae bacterium
ACCGATGTGGGGTGCCCCGCCTGGACTCGCGCCAACGACCTCCAGGCGGGGCTGACACCAGGGGGTGTCGACACGTGACTGTACCTGCGCTGCCCGACCGGCAGAGCGCGACCAACCCTGCGCGGCTGCCCGCGCTGGCCGACCCGACCGGACCGCCGGTGCGCAGGTCGGCCGGGCCGGTTGCCAAGGCCGCTGCGACGGCCGCCAGGGCGGCGGGTGGGGGCGGGCTGGTCGCCGGGGCGGTCGCCGCCTGGCAGGCGGGGGTTCCTTGGTGGGCGGCAGCGGGCGGGCTGGCCGGCACCGCCGCTACCAGCCGCGTCTCCGCCAAGCGGGCGGCGCAGGCCGGCCGGTTGCGGCTGGACGAGTCCGACCCGTTGGCGGCGATCCGCGCGCAGGCCGAGAAGGCCGGCGGCGGCGCGTTCATCGGCCTCGACCACGGCCGGGGCGGGATCGTGCACGCCCCGGCCGAGTCCGCCGTGCTCGTACTCGGGCCGCCCAGACGCGGCAAGTCGACCTCGGTGGTCATCCCCTCGGTGCTGACCGCCCCCGGCGCCGTCGTGTCGACCAGCACGAAGCCGGATGTGCTGATGGCCACCGCCCCCGCCCGCTCCCGCTACGGGACGGTGTGGGCGTTCGACCCGACCGGCCAAGCCGACCTGCCCGACGGGGTCCGCAGGCTGCGCTGGTCCCCGCTGGACGCCGCAGGCGACTGGGGGGCGGCCAAGCGGATCGCCGCCGCCATGGTCGGCGCGTCCCCGGCGGCCAAGGGCACCCGCCACGAGTCCCACTGGACCTCCCGCGCCTCGGCGCTGCTGGGACCGCTGCTGTACGCCGCAGCGTCGGTCCGGATGGAGACGCGCGACGTGGTCGGCTGGGTGCTGTCCGGCGACGTCGACACCGCCAACATGATCCTGGAACACGTCGCTGACCGGGGCGACGCCGACGCCGACCTGGCCTGCATGGTGTTGGGCGGCGTGCAGCGCGCCGCGGACCAGGAGCGGCAGTCGATCTGGTCGGCCACCGCGGATGTGATCGACGTCTACACCACCGGCCAAGCCCTCGACTCGTGCGAACGGTCCAACTGGGAGCCGCACCAGTTCACCGCCTCGGCCGACACCGTCTACGTCGCCGCCCCCGCCGAACACCAGGCCGCGGTCGCGCCGCTCGTGGTCGCGTTGATCGAGGCGGTCCGCGACGCGCAATACCAACGCCACCGGGCCGCCGAGCTGGCGGGCATCCCCGCGGGCAAGCCGGTCACCCTCGCACTCGATGAGGTCGCCAACATCGCGCCCATCGCGTCCCTCCCGGCCTTGGTGTCAGAGGCGGGCGGGCAGGGGCTGCACACCATCGCCGCGGTGCAGGACCTGTCCCAGGTCCGCGGCCGCTGGGGCTCCGACATCGCCGACGGCTTCCTCAGCCTCTTTCAGCACCTGGTCGTGCTCCCGGGGATCCGCGACACCAAGACCCTCGAGGCGTTGTCGGTGATCTGCGGGGAGTGGGACCGCCCCCAAACCTCCACCACCAGGACCAGGACGAAGTCGCGGGAGCCGTTCAAGGTCCGCTCCCAATCCATCTCACTGGCCCAGACCACCAACTTCTCGACCACCCGGCAGCGGCAGCTGCCGCCCGGCGAGATCTACGGCATGCCCGACGGCCAAGCGCTGTACCTGTCCGGCTCCGGGTGGCGGCACATCACCCTCGCGCCCCACTACACCCATCCCCGCTGGCAGACCGCCCTCGCGTCCGCGCCCGGGCGGATCGTGGTCTGGGGACATCCCGACACCCACCAGCAGCCTGCCCACACCCAAGAGCAGGCGCAGGCGCGGGCGGCGCACCCCGCACGGGCCGGCCGAGCCCTCCACCACCGCCACGACCGCCACCAAGCCAGCCAGCCGGGCCCGGGCGACCTCGCCGGCGCCGGCGGTCAAGGCGGTCGGGAGCACACCGACCAAGCGGGCAGCGGCCACGAACGCAGGCCTGGCGGCCCGGCACCCGACGGGCTGGACGGCGCCGCCGCCCCGCAACCCGACCGGCGATCCGATGACGGCCGGGGGCTGTCGGCCGGCCGTGAGGGGGCCGCCCAATGACCACCACCGCCGACAGCCGCGCCGGTGGCGCGCCGACGGCGCTGGCCGCGGTGATGGCCGAGCGGGGGCTGCGCACCGACGAGGTCGCCTCGGCCGCCCGGGTCAACCCCGCCACGCTGCACCGCTGGTCCACGGGCCGCTTCCGCCCCCGCGGCCCCGCCGCCGAACGGCTCGCCGCCACGCTGGGCGAGCCGGCCGAGCGGCTGTTTCCCCACCTGGCCGGCCGCACCCCGCTGCGCGCCGCACTCGACCGCCAGGGCCTGTCCGTCCGCGATCTCGCCCGCCGCGTCGGCGCGCACGAGAACAGCGTCTACAGCTGGGTGGTCGGCCACTACCAGCCGCAACCCGAGCTCGCCGAACGCGCCGCCGATGTCCTCGACGCGGCCGCCGCCGATCTGTTCCCCGACATCGCCGACCGCCTCCACCAGGCCCGGACCGCCAGCCCTGCCGCGGCGACCTGGCCCGACCAGGCCGCTGCCCAGGCGTCGCGGTCTGATCTGGCGAGGCCTGCTGAGCGGGGCGAGCCGTCGCGGCTGGCCGCAGTGTTGGCCGAACGGGGCATGACCGCCACGGGGCTGGCCCGCGCGGTCAACGTCACCCCGTCGACCGTGGGCAAGTGGGCAGACGGCGCCGCCCCCACCGTCGAGCACGCCGAACAAGCCG
>WHTQ01000091.1 GCA_009377645.1 Micromonosporaceae bacterium
CACGGAGGCCACGACCGAGCAGGACGAGGTGGGGCGGCTGCACGGCGACCTGATCGACCTGCAGCCGGCCGTGCGGGACGCGGTGGTGCTGGCGCTGCCGACCAGCCCGCTGTGCCGGGAGGACTGCCCCGGTCTGTGCCCAGAGTGTGGGGCACACTGGGACGACCTGCCGGCGGACCACCGTCACGGCGGGCCGGTCGACCCGCGCTGGGCAGCGCTGGACAAGTTGACCCTGACCGAGGAGTAGGAGACCGTGGCCGTACCGAAGCGGAGGATGTCCCGCAGCAACACCAGGTCGCGCCGGGCGCAGTGGAAGGCGCACCGGGTGCCGACCGTATCCTGCCCGCAGTGCCGGGAGCCGAAGCTCCCGCACGCGGTATGCCAGGTCTGTGGCACCTACAACGGCCGCCAGGTCATCGAGCTGAGCTGATCCGGCTGCGCCCGTGAGCGCTGGAGCGAACCGATGACACGGAGCGCTGGAGCGAACCGATGACACGGAGCGCCGGAGCGAACCGATGACGCTGAGCCGATCCCCAGAGGTAGTGCTGGCGGCCGCCTTCGGCGTGCCGATCGAGGCGACGCTGCTGGAGCGCGCCCTCACCCACCGCTCGTACGCGTACGAGCGGGGCGGCCTGCCGACCAACGAGCGGCTGGAGTTTCTCGGGGACGCCGTGCTGGGCCTGGTGATCACCACCACGCTCTACCACAACCATCCGGACCTGGCCGAGGGGCAGCTGGCCAAGCTGCGGGCCAGCGTCGTCAACATGCGAGCACTGGCGGAGGTGGCGCGGTCGCTGGGCCCGGCCGGGCTCGGCCCGTTCCTGCTGCTCGGCAAGGGCGAGGAGGCCACCGGCGGGCGGAACAAGGCGAGCATCCTGGCCGACACGCTGGAGGCGCTGCTCGGGGCGGTCTACCTGGAGCACGGGATGGACCGCGCCGCTGGGGTGATCCACAAGCTGTTCGACCCGCTGCTGGCCGAGTCGGCCGCCCGGGGGGCCGGGCTGGACTGGAAGACCAGCCTGCAGGAGCTGACCGCGGAGCAGTCGCTCGGGGTCCCGGAGTACCTGGTGGAGGAGCACGGGCCGGACCACGCCAAGACTTTCACCTCGTGGGTGGTGGTCGCCGGTACGCGGTACGGGGGCGCGACCGGGGGCAGCAAGAAGGAAGCTGAGCAGCGGGCCGCCGAGATGGCCTGGCGCGAGCTGTCCACCGATGCCTGAGCTGCGTTCGGGGTCGGCCGATGCCTGAGCTGCCGGAGGTGGAGACGGTCCGGCGCGGGCTGGCCGCCCGGGTGGCCGGCCGGCGGGTGGCCGGCGTCCAGGTCCACCACCCGCGGGCGGTGCGCCGCCACCTGCCCGGGCCGGACGACTTCGCCGCCCGGTTGCGGGGCCGGGTGCTGGCCGACGCACACCGGCGCGGGAAGTACCTGTGGCTGCCGCTGGACGACCCGCCGGCGGACGCAATGATCGGTCACCTGGGTATGTCCGGTCAGCTGCTGCTGCCGGCACCGGGCACCCCGCCCGACCCGCACCTGCGGGTCGGGTTGTCGTTCGTCGACGGCGCGCCACCGCTGTGGTTCGTGGACCAGCGGACGTTCGGCGGCCTGTCGGTGTCGACCTGGGACGGGACCGGCGTCCCGGAGCAGATCGGCCACATCGCACCGGACCCACTGGACAAGGCGTTCGACGACGAGCAGTTCGTGGCCGCGCTGCGCCGGCGGCGGGTCGCGGTCAAGGTCGCGTTGCTGGATCAGGGGCTGATCTCCGGGGTGGGCAACATCTACGCCGACGAAGCACTGTGGCGGGCACAGCTGCACGGGCAGCGGCGCAGCGACCTGCTGACCCGGCCGGCGGTGCGGCGGCTGGTCGACCACGTCCGGGACGTGCTCACCGAGGCGATCGACGCCGGCGGGACGTCCTTCGATGCGCTCTATGTGGACGTGAACGGCGACAGTGGATGGTACGAGCGGGAGCTGCACGTGTACGGGCGGGAGGGCGAGCCGTGCGACCGGTGCGGTGCCCCGATCCGGCGCGAGCCGTTCGCCAACCGGTCCTCGTTCTCCTGCCCCCGCTGCCAGCCGCGGCCACGGTTGCCGCGAGCCTCAGTCGGCGGGCGGCAACCAGCTCGGTAGGCCGGCGTACGGCGCCGGCGGGGCGCGATCGGTGACCAGGCCCCAACCGGCACCCCGCTCCCGCAGCCGCGCCCACGCCGCCGGCAGCTCCCCGCCCGGGACCGAGTGGACCAGGTGCCCGTCGCCGGGACGGGACCCGTCCCCCGACCACCGCCGGTAGTCCGCCCACGGACCCTCGAATGTGCACACCGGCGTGGCCAGCTCGCGGTAGTGCGGGTCGGTCGGTACGCCGGCGTTGAGCACCACGGTGGACAGTCCGGCGCGGCGCGCCACCCGGACCGCGAGCGCCACCGGCCCGAGCGAGAACGGGCTGGTCGGGGTCTGGTCGAGGAACACGCCGGAGACCGGATGGCCGGCCCAGCCTTCGACGTCGTCGAGCAGGTCGGCCACCGGCCGGGCGGCGAACCCGGCATCCACCCGACCGAGCACGGTCACCCCGGCCTTGGTGAGCCGGGCGGCGGCGTCCGCCAGGTCGGGCAGCAGCGGTTCGCCGCTCATCACCACGCTCAGCCGGCCGGCGAGCCCGGCCGCGACCCGCCAGGCGGTCGGGTCGGTCACCGGGTCCACGTAGAGCGGCAGCAGGATCGGCGTCATCGCGGCCCCCGCGGGTCGACCAGGACGTAGGCGGCGAGGACCAGCCCGACCGCGTACCCGGTCGCCAGCGCGGTCACCGTCGCCGGCAGCAGTGCCCCGGCCCCGCCCGCCCCCGCGGCCGCGGAGAACGGTGCGGGCGGCGAGACGATGGCCAGCACCGGTGCGCCCAGGGCCACGGCTCCGGTCACCGCGGCGCCCAGCCCGGGCCGGTCCCGGCCGGCCAGCAGCCACCCGACCGCGATCGTCCCGGCCAGCAGGACCCCGCCGGCCATCGCCAGCACCGCCGCCGGCGCGTCCGGGTGGCTGGACAGCCCGTACGGGAGGCGGTGTGCGGTGCCGGCGAGCGCCACCCCGGCGATGAGCGGGGGGAGCAGGCCGGCGAGCGTCGCCCGGCCGAGCCGCCGCAGGTACCGCAGGTGCTGGTCCCGGTCGTTGTGGCGGGCCAGACCGGCGGCGACCCGGGCCAGGTGCCAGCCGGTGCAGAGCTCGATCAGCGGCAGGGTCAGCAGCAGCGGCAGGAGCGCCGGAGGCACGGTGCCGGGTGGGGCCACGGCCAGGCCGGCCCGCCACACCAGGACGACCGTCGCCGCCTGGCTAAGGCCCAGCGCCAGCCGGGCCCCGGCCCGCCGCAGTTCACCACCGCCGGGGCGGGCCGGCCAGCGCCCGGCGCCGGACCGGGCCGCCGACCGGCCGCCGGCGTCCACCGGGGCCGGCCCGGCTCCCCGGTCGGCTGAGGCCGGGCGGCGGCGGGGCAGGGCCGGGGCGAACCCGCGTACCGCCACCACCGCGATCCCGGCCAGCAGCAGCGGCTCGGCCGGCACGGCGAGTACCTGCCCGGGCAGCCAGCCGCTGGTCGCCGCGACCGCCAGCAGCAGCGGGAGGCTCCAGCGCAGGAGCGCGGCTGCGGTGCCGGTGGCCAGCGCCGCGGCGATCGCCGTGAACAGGAGCAGTGCGGGCAGACTCACGGCGTACGCGAGCGGCCGGTCGTCGCCGGCCAGCCCCGCCGGCGCCACCGCCAGCAGCGCCGACCAGCCGGCGGTCAGCGCGCCCCCGCCCACCAGTACCAGCCGGGCGGCTGCCGTGGCTGCCGCCCCGCCCGGTCCGGCTCCGGCCCGGGCCGCGGCCGCCCGGCCCAGGTAGCCGAGCACCTGGATCGCGCACCATCCGGCCGTCGCCGCCCCGACCGGCACCGGCCAGGGCACCCGCCCGAGTGGCTCGGCGGCCGCCATCGCCAGCGGTACCGGAGTCAGGTAGAGGGCGGCCCGGGTCAGGGCCGGGCGCAGGAACCGGGTGGTGGTGCAGGGCGCGGTCGCCGGTGCGAGCTGGGACAGGGCAGCGGCCGGAAGGACGGTCGGGGTGCTCACCGGGCGCCGCCCGCCCCGTTGCCCTCGGCGCGGCCGGCCTCGCTGGCCGCTGCGGCAGGCGCCCCGAGACCATTGACCATGGAGTTTCTGCACGACACGCCGGGCGACACGCCGACGGAACTCCATGATCGACGCGCTAGGGGGGCGGTGTCGGCGTAGAGGCGGTCGTAGGCGCGGAGCATCCGGTCCAGGGTGAGGTGGTCCCGGGCCCGCTGGGCGGCGGCCCGGCCGAGGGCGCGGCGGCGGGCCGGGTCGCGCAGCAAGGCCAGCAGCGCCTCGGCGAGGGCCGCCGGGTCCCCGGGCGGGACCAGCAGGCCGGTGTCGCCGACCAGCTCCGCCACCCCGCCGACGTCGGTGCTGACGGTGGCCCGGCCGGTCATCATGGCCTCGACGACCGGGTACGGCATCCCCTCGGAGATGCTGGTCCGGGCGACCACCTGGGCGGCGGCGTAGGCACCGGCGACCTCCGGGAGCGGGCCGGCGAACGCGACGCAGCCGGTCAGGTCGAGCCGGCGGACCAGCGCCCGGCAGCTCACCTCGTACTCCTGGTCGGTGGTGGGGCCGACCAGCCGCAGCCGGGCCTCCGGCAGCTCCTGGTGCACCCGCCGGAAGGCCCGGATCAGGGTGTGGAGGTCCTTGTGCGGTTCGATCCGGCCCACCCAGAGGACGGTCGCGCCGGCCGGGTCCGGCTCCGGCACCGGGAAGGTCGCCGGGTCGACCGCGCCGGGCACCACCACGACCTTCGCCGGGTGCGCACCGTGCCGCACCTGCCAGCGCTGGTCGAAGCGGGTGGCCGCCACCACCGTCCCGGCCTCGGCGTAGCCGAGCTGCGAGAGCGCCCGGAAGAATCGCAGCATCACCTCCTTGACCGCGCTCGGCCAGGCCGCGCCGTAGTCGAGGTACCGCTCCCGCAGGTAGATCCCTTGCTCGGTCAGCAGGTACGGGATGCCGGCGCGCCACTTCGCGGCCAGTGCCACCAGCAGCGGCAGGCCGCCGGATGTGGGGTGGCACAGGTCCACCGGCGGTGGCGGGGCGACCAGCGGCCGGACCGCGTGCTCCAGCAGCGTCGCCGCCGCGCCGGCGTCGCGCAGGCTGAGCCGGCCGGGAGTGCCGGACGCCCGCCAGGCGTCGACCAGCACATCGGCCAGTGGCGTGCCGGTCAGCGGGTGGGCGCCGGTCGTCGCGATCCGGGCCAGCCGGACCAGCCCGTCCCGGAACATGCCGGCCGGCTGCGGAGACTCGTCCAGCATGCCGCGGCAGAGCAGCACCGCGGCCCGGGTGGCGGCGCGGCGGGTCCGCCGCCGCGCCAGGTGTCCGGCCACCGTCCGCGGCGCTCCGCGCACCGGCACCACGGTCACCCCGGACACCGTGCGGGGGAGCGGGTAGACCGGCGCCGGCGCGGTCCCGTCGTCCGGGCCGGTCAGCGCCACCACCCGGTGCTCGTGCCCACTCAGGCCGCGTACCAGCCGGTGGCACCAGCCGCTCGCGCCGTTGGCGCGGAACGGGTACCCGGCTTCGGTGATCAACGCCACCCGCACACTGCCTCTCCCGCCTGTGGTCAGTCAGCCTGCCGCGCCCGCTCCGGCCGCCGCCCCGGCACGGGAGCCAGCCGACGGCGCGGTCGTTCGGCTCCGCTGGCTCCGCCTCGCCCGCGGCCCTGGTCCCGGCGGGCAACGCCCACCTGCAGAGACCAACGACACCGGCCGGGAACCTGTGCGGGTTGTGTCGGTTAGGTGACATCGTCCCGAGCCGTCCGGCTGAGCGGCGGTCGGGTGGTCGGGTGGTCGGTCGGGTGCGGCACCGGGTCCCGGGCCTCCGATCAGGGCCGGCGTTACCGGCCGAAGTTCTGGGTCCAGTACGGCCGACCGTTCGGGTCGTAGGCCAGGCCCACCCCGATCGTGCGGTGCGAGCAGGTCAACAGGTTTTCCCGATGACCGTCGCTGCCCATCCAGCCTTCCATCACGTCGGCCGGCGTCCGGTAGCCGTACGCGAGGTTCTCGCCGGCCGGATCCGGGTAGCCGGCGTCGCTCATCCGGTCGAACGGGGAGCGTCCGTCCAGTCCGGTGTGGTCGAAGTAGTCGTTGGCCGCCATGTCCTGGCTGTGCCCGCGGGCGGCGCTGCGCAGCCGCTCGTCGGTCTGCACCGGCTCACAACCGGCCGCGGCGCGCTCCGCGTTGGTCAGCTCGGTAACCCCGTCCTCCAGCGACGTGATCTCGTCGACCGGGTCGTCCGAGGGTTCGGAGTCGGGCTCCGGCTCGTCCGGCGGCTCCGGCTCCGGCGGCGGCTCGGGGGAGGGCTCCGGGTCGGCGGGCGCTCGGGTCGGGGCCGGTGCCGAGGTGCCCGGCCGGGTGGGGCTCGCGGTGGCCGGCGCGGCCCCGAGCGCCGCCACCTCCGGCTCGCCGGGCAGCGACGGCGGCGCCGGCGCCGCGGTCAGGCTGATCGCGGTGCCGCTGCCCAGCAGCAGCGCCAGCACCGCGAAGACCGTCAGCAGGATCGACCGGCTGGGCGGCTGGGGTCGGCGGTGCCGGCCGCTCCCGGACCCGTCAACGCGGGTGGGGGTGGTGCGCCGGGATCTGCTCGGCGGGGGTGGCACGGGCCGAGATTATGCGAGCACCGACGGTCCTTCAATTAGCTCCACATTAAGACTGGGTTAGGCCGCCGCCCGGCGGCGTCGACTTGACTCGGCGGCCCGCGGAGCGGACAATCAGCAGTGGCGCCAGTCGCGCCTGATCCTGCCCGCCTGGCAAGGCTCCGGGTGGGGGGTCGTCGCGAAGATCAACTGGGCGCGCGTGAGCCGGTTCCTCCGGCAGCGCACTACGAGGAGACGATATGGCGAAGGCCCTCTATGGCCACGTCACGGTCGCGCCAGACCGGCGCATGCTGGACGAGGTCACCCGTTTGCGTGCCACGGTACAGGCACTGGAGTTCGAGATCACCCGGCTCAGAGCGGAGAACGACCGGCTGGCGGCGGCTGCCGCCGACGCGGACGACGTGCTCCGGCTCGCCGAGCCGGCGCTGACCTAGCGTCCCGTACCGCACCCGCAACCGACACCCTGCGCGCCGACACCTCCGGGGACGGCGCGCACCCATGTGCCGGGTCAGCTCCCCAGATCTCGACCCCCGCGGCCCGGACCCGCTCGTGGTAACTTGATCGAGATCATGGAGGCCCTGGTACCCCCAAACCGAGCCCCGGTGGGCCGGCGGGCCGACCTGCCGCCGATCGCGACACCGGCATTCGTGGGGCGGAACCGGGAGCTGGCCGAGCTGGCGCGAGCGCTGGCCACGCCGCCGGCAGTGGTGCTTGTCGAGGGCGAGGCGGGGATCGGCAAGAGCCGGCTGTTGGACGAGTTCCTGGGTGCTGGTCAGTGGCGCATGCTGGTGGCGGTGTGCCCGCCGTACCGCGAGTCGCTCACGCTCGGCCCGGTGCTGGACGCCATCCGGCAGGCGCGGGACAGCGTCGCCGGGCTTCCGCTCACCGCCCTGGCGGGGGCGCTGCGGCCGGTGTTTCCCGAGTGGGCGGCCGGCCTGCCGCCCGCGCCGGAGCCGCTGGCAGACGCCGGCGCGACCCGGCACCGGCTGTTCCGGGCGCTGGCCGAGCTGCTCGACTGCCTCGCGGTGCCGGCGCTGGTGGTGGAGGACGTGCACTGGGCCGATGAGGCGACGGCGGAGTTCCTGCTGTTCCTGGTGTCCCGCCGGCGGCCTCCGAGCCTGGTGGTGACCTACCGGCCGGAGGACACGCCGGACCGGTCGCTGCTGCTGCAGCTGCGGTCCCGGGTGCCGGCAGGCATGACCCGGACCCGGCTGACCCTGCCGCCGCTGGACCAGGACGGCACCTCCCGCATGGTGTCGTCGATGCTCGGGGGGGAACCGGTCTCAACGGCGTTCGCGGAGTTCCTGCACCGGCGCACGGAAGGGCTTCCGCTGGCGGTCGAGGAGGCGGTACGGCTGCTGCGCGACCGGGTCGACCTGGTGCGCCGCGACGGGGAGTGGGCCCGGCGGAGTCTCGAAGAGCTCCACGTACCCCCGACCATGCGGGACGCGGTGCGCGAGCGGGTGGGGCGGCTGGGTCACCACGCCCAGCTCGTCCTGCGGGCCGCCGCGGTCCTGACCGAGGCCACCGAGGGAACCATCGTGTGCCGGGTGGCGGGCCTGTCCGACAGCCAATATCGGGCCGGGTTGGTGGATGCGGTCGGCTCCGGCCTGCTGCAGGAGGATCCGAACGGTCGGCTGGCGTTCCGGCACGCGCTGATGCGCCTGGCCGTGTATGAAGCGATCCCCGGCCCCGAACGCCGTCGCCTGCACCGGCGGGCGGGCCAGGCGCTGGAGCGGGTCGACCCGCCGGCGGTCGCCCAGCTGACCCGCCACTTCCGGGAGGCCGGCCAGGTCGACGCCTGGTGCCGGTACGCCGAACGGGCGGCGGACCTGGCCGACGCCTCGGGCGATCACCAGGCCGCGGCCGCCGGGCTGGACGAGCTGCTGAGCGCGGTCGGGACGTCGCTGCCCGGACCGGTCCGGGGCCGGCTCGCCGCGAAGCTCGGAGCCGCCGCGCTGCGGCGGACGGCGCAGGTGGACGACTCCTGCTGGCGCAGGGTCGAGACGTTGCGCACCGTCCTCGCGGCGGGCGACCTGAGCCCGGCCGAACAGGCGGAGATCCGCAACCCGCTGGGTCGGCTGCTCATGCAGGTGGGCGAGTACGAGGCGGGGGAGGCGGAGCTGGAGTGGGCGGTCGGTCAGCTCGGTCACCTGCCGAGCGCCCAGGCGAAGGCGATGGTGGCCCTCGCCTGGCCGTTCGGGACCCGGTGGCCGGCCTCGGTGCACGCCCGGTGGGCGCGCCGGGCCGGCGCGGTCGAGGTCCGCGTCCGATCGGCGGCTACCCGGCTGGTGCTGGCGGCGGACCGGGCCGCGGCACTGCTGCTGCTCGGTGAGCCGGAGGGTTGGGCGATCGCCGCTAGCCTCCCGACCACCGCTGCCAGTGTCGACGAACGGCGCCAGCTGGCCCGGGCGGGTTCGAACCTGGCGGTGGCGGCGCTGGCGTGGGGCGACTACCCGGAGGCCGGGCACTGGCTGGCGACCGCGCGGGCGCTGGCCGAGGCCGAGGGCTATCTGGCGATCGGCATCGCGGCCAGGGCCATGCAGGCCGAGCTCGATGGGCTCACCGGCGGGTGGGACGGTCTGGCCGAGCGGCTGGCCGGGTTGCTGGGCGACGACGGGGGTGAGTCGAACACCACCATGCTCCTGGCCGCCGGCCGGCTCGCGGCCGCGCAGGGGTCCCGGGCGACGGCCAGGCAGTACCTCAGCCGGGCGCTCGACCACGCGGGCATGCGCACCCAGCCGCACGAGCGGGTGGAGGTGGTCGCGGCACTGGCGTGGCTGCTGGTGGCCGAGGGTCGGGTGGACCGGGCGCTGGCGCTGACCGACGACCCGATCGACGTGATCTCCCGGAAGGGGATCTGGCTGTGGGCCAAGGACATCGCGCCGGTCCGGGTCGAGGCGCTGGCCGCGGCCGGGCGGGTCGGCGAGGCGGGGCAGCTGGTCGGGTCGCTGGCCCGGGGGCTTCGGGGGCGCCGCGCGCCGGGTCCGCGGGCGGCGCTGGCACTGTGCCGGGCGTTCTTGGTCCAGGCCGGCGGGGAGCATGATCGCGCGGCGGCGGCGTACGGGCGGGCGGCTCGCGCCTGGGACCGGCTGCCCCGCCCGTACGACGCCCTGCTGGCCCGGGAGCGGCAGGCCGGCTGCCTGCTCGCGGCGGGCCGGTTCGACGCCGGGCTGGCGCTGCTCGGCGAGGTGTGCCGGGGCCTGTCGACGCTCGGCGCCCGGGGCGACACTGACCGGGTCGCTCGCGACCTGCGGGAACGCGGCGTGGAGGTCCGGCCCCGGCCAGTCGGCCGGCCAGGGTACGGGGACCGTCTCTCGCCCCGGGAGGAGGAGGTGGTCCGGCTGCTCGTCACCGGCCGGACCGACCGGCAGATAGCCGAGGAGCTGTTCCTCTCCCCGAAGACGGTCGGCCGCCACCTCGACTCGGCCCGGCGCAAGCTGAAGGTCTCCTCCCGGACCGCGCTGGCGGTCACCGCCATCGAAGCCGGCATCCTCGCCGGCCAGCCGCCCGGCGCTCGTCGTACCGTTCCCGGGGTTGATTGAGGAATCCTCCCAATAGCTATCCCGGCCCACCGCGGCCGATACTTCCTTCCACGACGTGGCCCCACCACGGCCTGATCTGGAGGAGCGGCATGACTACCAGACGCTGGAGCAGGTTCACCGCGCTGGCCGCGACCGCCGCCCTGGCCGCGCTGACCGCGAGCATGTCGCTGGTGGCGGCCGGGCCAGGCTCGGCGGTGGCTGCGCCGGGGCTCGCGGCACCCGCGCCGGTGGACCGGATCATCGGCGAGAACCAGCCGGCTCCGGGGCACTCGGCCGCGGCGGCGGCGTCCGCGGAGCTGGCCTCCGCGCACGGCGTGGCGCTGGAACCGGGCGTACTGGCGGAGCTGGACCAGGCCGGCGTCACCGACTTCTGGGTGGTCTTCGCGGACCGCGCCGACCTGAGCCCGGCCTACCAGATCGACGACTGGGCCGAACGCGGCCGGTTCGTGCTCGACCGGCTGGCGGCGACCGCCCAGGCGAGCCAGGCCGAGTTCACCGCCGGGCTCACCGCGGTGGGTGTCGATCATGAGCCGTTCTGGCTGGCCAACACGGTGCTGGTGCGCGGCGCTGACCAGGCCCTGCTGGACGGCGTGCTCGGGTATCCTGACGTCGCCGAGGTCCGTGCCGACGAGGACATCCCGCTGCCCGAGCCGGTCGAGGGCTCGGACGAGGCCAGCGTCGCGGCGGTGGAGTGGGGCATCGCCAACATCCAGGCCGACCAGGTGTGGTCCGGGCTGGGGGTGCGGGGCGAGGGCATCGTGGTCGGCAGTGTCGACACCGGTGTGCAGTTCACCCACCCGGCGCTGGTGAACCAGTACCGCGGCAACCTCGGAGCCGGCGAGTTCGACCACAGCTACAACTGGTGGGACCCGTCGGGCGTGTGCCCGAGTGCGGAGCCGTGTGACAACAACGGGCACGGGACCCACACCACCGGGACGATGGTCGGGGACGACGGGGCCGGCAACCAGGTCGGGGTGGCACCGCGGGCACAGTGGATGGCGGCCAAGGGGTGCGAGAGCCGCAGCTGCACCCGCGAGGCACTGCTGTCTGCGGGCCAGTTCATGCTCGCCCCCACCGACCTCGACGGTGCTGGCCAGCGGCCCGAGCTGCGCCCGCACGTGGTGAACAACTCATGGGGCGGCCCCGGCGGGGACCCGTGGTACGACGTCACGGTGGCCGCGTGGACGGCGGCCGGGATGTTCCCGGTGTTCTCCAACGGCAACACCGGCTCGGCCTGCGAAACCGCCGGGTCGCCCGGCGACGCGCCCGGGGCGTACGCCGTCGGTGCCTACGACAGCGGCAACGTGATCGCTCCGTTCTCCAGCCGTGGCCCGGGCCGGGACGGGGAGATCCGGCCAAGTCTCTCCGCCCCCGGGGTCAGCGTGCGCTCCAGCGTGCCCGATGGCGAGTACGGGAGCATCAGTGGCACGTCGATGGCCGCTCCCCACGTGTCCGGGACGGTCTCCCTGATGCTGGCCGCCTCCGGGCAGGTCGGCGACGTCGAGGCGATCCGGCAGGCGCTGGACGCCACCGCCGTCGACACCGAGGATCTGTCCTGTGGCGGCACGCCCGCGAACAACAATGTGTACGGACAGGGCCGGCTGGACGCCCTGGCAGCTACCAGCTCGGTGGCGCTGGACAGCGGGGTGGCTGGGCGGGTCACCGACGCCGACACCGGTGACCCGGTCGGGCAGGTACAGGTCGAGGCGGTGGGAGCCGGCCGGTCGGTCACCACCGCGGCCGACGGCGGCTACCGGATCGTGCTGGCGCCCGGCACGTACACGCTGGAGTTCTCCCAGCTCGGACAGGTGGTCACGGCGGTGCCGGACGTGGTGGTGGTCGCGGGGGAGCTGGCCGCCGTCGACGCCGCGCTGGGCGGGATCCGGGGGCGGGTGCTGGTTGCCGGCAGCGGAGACCCGCTGTCCGGCGTGGACGTGGAGGTGCTCGGCCGCGGCCACTCGACCCGGACCGACTCCGACGGCGGCTTCCGGTTCCGGCTGCCGCCCGGCGGCTACACCCTGGAGCTGTCCCGGTTCGGCTACCTGACCGAGGTGGTGCCGGACGTGCCGGTGGCCGACCGGGAGGTCAGCATCGTCGAGCAGACCCTGCAGCGGGCCCCGGCCGGCAGCGTCGCCGGCACGGTGACCGACCAGGCCAGCGGTCACACCGTGCCCGGGGTGAGGGTGGAAATTCAGGATGTGCCGGTCGACCTCGACGCGACCACCGGCGCCAACGGCGGCTTCGAGATCGCCGACGTACCGGCCGGGACCTATCAGGTTCAGGTCACCGCCTCCCGGCCCGGGCTCTGGTGGCCGGTCGAGCCGGTCGAGGTCACGGTCGCCGGGGACGCCACCGCGGAGGTCGATGTCGAGCTGCCCGCAAGCCGCGGGGTCGAACGGGTGTCTGTGTCCAGCGACGGCGACCAGGGCGACGGCCAGTCCGGTGCGGGCGCGTCCAACGGCGCGATCAGTGACGACGGCAGGTATGTCGCCTTCTACGGGAACGCCACCAACCTGGCCGACGTGTCCGGGGCCGGGCAGCTCCTGGACAGCCGGGTCTACGTCCACGACCGTCTCACCGGCACGACCGAGCTGGTGCCGGACAGCCCCTGGCGGCCGTCGATTAGCGGCGACGGCCGACACGTCGCCGTCCCCGGCCCGGCCGGCCTGGTCGACGAGCAGCCACCGCCACCGCCGCCGCCGCTGCCGCGGTTCGACTCCTCCGACCACCGCACCCACGTGCGCGACCGGCTCACCGGTGAGATCGAGCCGGTGTCGGTCAACAGCCACGGTGAGACGGTCGACAGCAACCTCGACATCCGCCCGGCGATCACCCCGGACGGCCGCTACGTGGCCTTCGCCAGCCACCACCCACAGCTGGTGACCGGCGAGCTGCCCGCCTGTGACGCGTTCGCCGAGCTGTGGCGGAAGCTGTGCCTGCAGGTGGCGGTGCACGACCGGGTCACCGGTGAGACCGAGCTGGTGTCGGTCAACGACGCGGGCGAGCCCGCCAACGCGGACGCGCGCGACGGCCTGGCGATCACCCCGGATGGCCGCTACGTCGCATTCATGAGCCGGGCCACCAACCTGGTGGCGGAGCAGACCAATCCGACCCCGGACATCTTCGTGCGAGACCGGGAGACCGGCCGGACCGAGTGGGTGTCGGTGCTGGAGTCCTCGGGCGGGTTTCTCGACGCCCCGGGTGCGCCGAGCATCAGCGACGACGGCCAGCTCGTGGCGTATTTCCGGGGGCTCCGTCCGGCAGCGCTGTTCGACCGGGCCAGCGGCGAGAGCGAGCTGCTCGTGGGGCCCGGGGAGCCGTCGATCCCCGTCACCACCTCTGTCGTGATCAGTGGCGACGGCCAGTCGGTGGCGTTCAGCGCGAGCGGGCTCGGCGCCGGAATCCCTCCCGAGGCCTCCGGGACGTTCGTCCTGGACCGGGGCAGCGGAGAGCTGGAACGGTTGGTCGACGACTACGACGGCTCGCTGGCCCCCGCCCCGTACGGGGTCAGCTCGATCAGCCGGGACGGCCGGTTCGTGCAGGTGACGAGTGCCCACGACCGGCTGGTGCCGGGCGTCACCAACGGAGTCGAGGACGTGTACGTGATCGACCGCGACTTCGACCCGGCGGCGCCCCGGGCCCGGTTCGTGACCTGGGACGCGTCGGTGACGCCCGCCGCGCCGGCCCCGGGTGAGCCGGTCGAGGTCACCGCCAGGGTGAAGAATGCCGGCGGTGCGGCCGGCGACTACCCGGCCGGGCTGCTCGTGGACGGGGTCGTAGAAGGTCCCGCCACGACCGTGAGCCTGGCGCCGGGGGAGGTCACCGAGGTGACCCTGACCGTGGCGCGCGAGCAGGGTGGCAGCCACCCGGTGCGGATCGGCCAGGCGGCCACCGAGTTCCGGGTGCAGAGCGGGGTCCTGAGCGGCGGCGTCAGCGACGCCAACGACGGCGAGCTGGTCGAGGCGACGGTCACCGCGACCACCGGCAGCACCACTCGCACTACGACCACGCGCTCGGGCGCCTACCAGCTGGACGAACTGCAGCTCGGCACCTGGACGGTGACTATCGAGGCAGCCGGCTACCGCGAGGCGACCGTGCAGGTCGTTGTCGACGAGGACGGCCAGCGGGTCACCCGCGATGTCAGCTTGCGCACCGGGATGGCCAGCTCAGGTCCGGAGGCGTTCGAGACCGTCGTGGCGGCCGGCTCCCCCGGATCCGCTGCCGGCGCGCTCGCCGTGACCAACACCGGCACCGCCGACCTGTCCTGGAACGCCTTCGGCTGGGAAGCGACCGCCGACCCGAAACCATCGATCTTAGTCTACTCATCGGACACCGCTACGGACACCAACATCGACGCGGCCCTGCAGCGACTCGGGCTCGACTACACCGTGTTCCGCGAGGAGCGGCCGTGCACCATCTTCGCTCGGCCCGGGGCCGGCATGGCCGAGTTCGAGGAGGCGTTGACCAGTGGTGACTGGGACCTGATCCTGGTTGACCACGCGTGCAGCGTGGTGGACATGCCGGCCTCGACGTCGGCGGCGCTGGCCGCGCATGTCGCCGAGGGCCGGAGGCTGGTCCTCTTCAGCGTGCAGCTGCTGCAGGAGCGCGACGAGGATCGTCCGCTGTGGGAGGCCATGGGGGTGGAGTTCCGGGACGCGCACCGCGGGGACCTCGATGTCTTCCCCGGGTACTGGTGGGAGACGGAGCATCCGCTGTTCGCCGCCCCGCTGCCGGTGCCCGAGTTCGTCGATGCCGGGTCGTTGCTCGTCGAACCGATGGCTGGTTTCACCGCGCTCGCCGGCTACTTCCCGGAGCCGAGACCCGACCATGCGCTGATGGTGGCCGGCAACGACGGCCGGACCCTGTTCCGGGCATTCTGGGACGGCCCCAACCAGGCCGACCGTGACGGCAACGGCGTCCCCGACGGGGTCCAGCTGTGGGTCAACTCGATCGACCAGATCGGCGGGCTGGCGGTGTCGCCGTGGCTGGACGCGGGCGAGTCCGGGACGCTTGCCCCGGACGGCGGCGCCGAGGTGGCGATCTCGATCGACGCCACCGCGCTGGCGCCCGGCGTCTACCCGGGCACCGTCTCGCTGGCGAGCGATGCCGGCCGGGAGGGGCAGGTCACGGTGCCGGTCACCGCGACGGTCCTCGGATGCGACCACACCATCACCGGCACCCACATCGGCCGGCTGACCGTGACCGACGGCGTGACTTGCCTGGCCGAGGGTGCGCGGGTGATCGGGCCGGTGCAGGTCGGCCCCGGAGCCGGGCTGGTGGCCACCGGGGCGACGGTGATCGGTCCGGTGTCGGCCACCGGCGCCACGATCGTGGAACTGCGCGCCACCGATGTCATCGGCACGGTGGTGGTCGAAGGCACGACCGGCCGGGTGACCGTCGCCGGCGGTCAGCTCCGGGGCCGGGTCCAGCTGGCGGAGAACACCACCGGCGGCACCCCGATCGTGATCTCCGGCAACCGGATCATCGGCTCGCTGGCGTGCACCGGCAACCAGCCGCCACCGATCGACGGCGGCGACCCGAACTCGGTGACCGGCCCGGCGACCGGCCAGTGCGCCGACCTGTAACGTCCCGAGAAGTATGTCCCGGTAGGTCGGGTACAAGGGGGTACGGGCACCCAAGATCCGCCGCCCGTACGCGCCTCGCGGGATCTGTGGGCCTGCGGAGGTATCCTGCCTGAGGAGTGCTCACCACGCGACCAGTCGAACCAGCCGCCGGTTCGCGGCGGCCGGCGGTGCGGCGCGCTGCGCCGGCGTCGCCTCGGCACCAGAGCCCACGATCGACGTGTCCACGACCGGGAAGGACCGCGTGCACCTCAAGAGCCTGACCGTGAAGGGCTTCAAGTCCTTCGCCTCCACCACCACCCTGGCGCTCGAGCCGGGGATCACCTGCGTGGTCGGCCCGAACGGCTCGGGCAAGTCCAACGTCGTGGACGCGATCGCCTGGGTGCTCGGGGAGCAGGGCGCCAAGAGCCTGCGCGGCGGCAAGATGGAGGATGTGATCTTCGCCGGCACCTCCGGGCGGGCGCCGCTGGGCCGGGCCGAGGTCACGCTCACCATCGACAACGCGGACGGGCTGCTCCCGATCGGGTACACGGAGGTGTCGATCACCCGCCGGATGTACCGCTCCGGCGAGAGCGAGTACGAGATCAACGGCGACCACTGCCGGCTGCTGGACATCCAGGAGCTCCTGTCCGACTCCGGGATCGGTCGGGAAATGCACGTGATCGTCGGGCAGGGCCAGCTGGACGCGGTGCTGCACGCCAAGCCGGAGGACCGGCGGGCCTTCATCGAGGAGGCCGCGGGGGTGCTCAAGCACCGCAAGCGCAAGGAGAAGGCGCTGCGCAAGCTGGAGGCGATGTCGGCCAACCTGCACCGGCTGACCGACCTGACCGCCGAGCTGCGCCGGCAGCTCAAGCCGCTGGGCCGGCAGGCAGAGGTGGCCCGCCGGGCCGCCGGCATCCAGGCCGACCTGCGGGACGCCCGGCTGCGGCTGCTGGCCGACGACCTGACCACCCTGCGCGGCACGCTGGACCAGGAGCTGGCCGACGAGGCGGCGCTGCGGGCCCGCCGGGAGCAGCTGGACCAGGAGCACACCGTGGTGACCGGACAGCTCGCCGAGCTGGAGGCGGCGCTGGCCGCCGACGCCCCGGCCCTGGCGGCCGCCCAGGACACCTGGTTCCAGCTCTCCACGCTGCAGGAACGGTTCCGCTCCACGCACCAGCTCGCGACCGAGCGGCTGCGGCACCTGAGCGCCCCGGACGAGGCCGGCCAGCAGCCCGGACGGGACCCGGACGAGCTGGCCGCCGAAGCTGAGCAAGTCCGCGCCGAAGAGGCGCAGCTACGCACCGCGCTCGCCGACGACCAGCAGCGGCTGGCCGAGGCGGTGGCCGCCCGGCAGGAGCAGGAGCGGGCGCTCGCCGCCGCCGAGCGGGAGCTGGTGGCCGCGGCCAAGGCGATCGCCGACCGCCGGGAGGGGATGGCCAAGCTGGCCGGCCAGGTCGAGGCCGCCCGCAGCCGGACCACTGCCGCCGCCGACGAGATCGCCCGGCTGGCGGCCGCCCACGCCGAGGCGCAGCAGCGCGCCGGGGCCGCCCAGACCGCGTACGACCAGGCGGCCGCCGGAGCCAACGAGCAGGATCGGGACACCGCCGCGCTGGACCTGGCGCACGGGTCCGCCCAGACCGCGGTCGAGCAGGCCACCGGCGCGGTCACCACCCGAGGGGACGCCGAACGGGCGGCCGAGAAGGACGCTGCCCAGTGGAAGGCCCGCGAGGAGGCGCTCGCGCTCGGGCTGCGCCGCAAGGACGGGGCCGGCGCCCTGCTGGCCGCCGCCGACCGGGTGCCCGGGCTGGTCGGCAGCGTCGCCGCGCTGCTGACCGTCGAGCCCGGCTGCGAAGCGGCGCTGGCCGCCGCGCTGGGTGGGCTGGCCGACGCCGTGGCGGTGGCCGGGGTGGAGGACGCGGCGGACGCGCTCCGGCTGCTCAAGATCGAAGACGCCGGCCGGGTGTCGCTGCTGGTCGGCTCGGGTGGGTCGCCCGGGTCGGAAGCGGCCAGCTGGAGCCCGCCCGCGCTGCCGGCCGGCGCCCGCTGGGCGATCGACGTCGTTCGCTGCCCAGACGCGGTGCGGCCGGCACTGGTGCGCGCCCTGCACGCGGTGGCGCTGGTGCCGGACCTGGACGCCGCGGTCCGGCTGGTCCGGGCCGCCCCGGCGGTGCGGGCGGTCACCCCGGACGGGGACCTGGTCGGCGGGCACGCGGCCGCCGGCGGTTCGGCCAAGGAACCCTCGTACCTGGAGGTCCAGGCCGCGGTGGAGGAGGCCCGCACCGCCCGCACCGAGGCCGAGCAGCGGCTGGCCCAGCTGCGCGAGCAGCTGACCGCGGCGCGCGCCGAGCTGGCCGCCGCGAAGGAGCGGCTCGCCGCCGCAGCCGCCGCCAAGCGGGAGGCGGAGGGGCAGCGCAACGCCGCGGCCCGGCAGCTGGCCGAGCTGGGCGCGGCCGCCAGCTCCGCCCACGCCGAGGCGCAGCGGCAGGCCGACGCGCACGCGGCGGCGGTCACCGCCCGGGAGGAGGGGGTGTGGCAGCTGGCCGAGCTGGAGGAGCGGCTGGCGCTGGCCGAGACCACCCCGGTCGACGCGGAGCCCTCCAGCGAGGAGCGGGACCAGCTCGCCGCCGCGGTGCCGGCGGCCCGGCAGAACGAGCTGGAGGTACGCCTGGCGGTGCGCACCGCCGAGGAGCGGGTCACCTCGCTGGCCGGCCGGGCCGACCAGCTGGCTCGGCAGGCGGCCGCCGAGCGGGCCGCCCGGGAGCGGGCCGCGGCCCGGCGGGCGGCGCGGGAGCGCGGGGCGGTGGTGGCCCGGGCGGTCGCCACCGGGGCCGAGACGGCGCTGCACCGGATCACCGCCACGCTGGCCGAGGCGGCTCGGCGGCGGGACGAGATCGCCACCGCCCGGTCCACCCGGGAGGCCGAGGTCTCGCGGGTGCGTGGCCGGGCCAAGGAGCTGGACGGGGAGCTGGCCCGGCTGACCGACGAGGTGCACCGGGACGAGGTGGCCCGGGCCGAGCAGCGGCTGCGGATCGAGCAGCTGGAGGCGAAGGCGGCCGAGGACTTCGGGATCGGGGTGGAGACGCTGGTCGCGGAGTACGCGCCGGAGGTCCCGGTCCCGCCCAGCCAGGCCGCCGTGGCCGCCGCGGAGGCGGCCGGCGACCCGGTGCCGGAGCCGGTCCCCTACGACCGGCCGGTGCAGGAGAAGCGGGCCGCCAAGGCGGAGCGGGAGCTGGCCCTGCTGGGCAAGGTGAACCCGCTGGCGCTGGAGGAGTTCGCGGCGCTGGAGGAGCGGTTCAAGTTCCTGTCCGACCAGCTGGAGGACCTCAGGGCGACCCGCAAGGACCTGCTCACCGTCGTCTCCGATGTAGACGAGCGGATCCTGGACATCTTCGCCACCGCGTACCAGGACACCGCCCGCGAGTTCGAGGAGGTGTTCCGGGTGCTGTTCCCGGGCGGCGAGGGCCGGCTGGTGCTCACCGACCCGGACGACCTGCTCACCACCGGGGTGGAGGTGGAGGCCCGGCCACCCGGCAAGAAGATCAAGCGACTGTCGCTGCTGTCCGGTGGCGAGCGCTCGCTGACCGCGGTGGCGACGCTGGTGGCGATCTTCCGCGCCCGCCCCAGCCCGTTCTACATCCTGGACGAGGTGGAGGCGGCCCTCGACGACGTCAACCTGGGCCGGCTGATCGAGCTGCTGCGGCAGCTGAAGGAGCGCAGCCAGCTGATCGTGATCACCCACCAGAAGCGGACGATGGAGATCGCCGACGCGCTGTACGGGACCAGCATGCGCAACGGCATCACCGAGGTGATCAGCCAGCGGCTACGGGACAGCGAGCTGGCCGGCGCCGCCAGCTGACGGGGCCTGAGCGGTTCGTCGCCGTTCGGGGCAACGCCCGAGTCCGCGATCTTCGTTCCACCTCCTCCCGATGAGCTCGGTGACCTGTTCGCCGACTGGGAACGATTCGCAAAGTCGACTGCTGATCATCTTCTATCTGATCGCCCGCGGCCGCCTGCCGGCCCCGCTGCTCTACCTCAGCCCTTATCTGGAGGAGCGCCGAGACGAGTACTTCGCCTGTCTAGACCGAAGTTGCGTCGGATTTGAGTGAGGAATGGCCGGCTGAGCTGGGGTTACGCCGGGTTGGGGTGGTGTGGGTTCTGGCTACCTGCAGGTCAGCGGGATGGCTGTGTCGATCAGCTCGAAGGCGCGGCGCTGGTCG
>WHTQ01000013.1 GCA_009377645.1 Micromonosporaceae bacterium
CGGCCCGGCGGGCGGCCACCAGCGCGGCCACCACCGCCATCCCGCACGAGCCGCCGACCAGCAGCGCCTCCTCGCGGGCCAGCCGCCGGGTCATGGCGAACGAGTCGTGGTCGGTCACCTCGATGATCTCGTCGCAGATGGTCCGGTCGTAGGTCTCCGGCCAGAAGTCCTCCCCCACCCCCTCGACCAGGTACGGCCGGCCGCCGCCACCGGAGTACACCGAGCCCTCCGGGTCGGCGCCGATCACCCGGACCCGGCCGCCGGAGACCTCCTTCAGGTACCGCCCGGTGCCGGAGATCGTGCCGCCGGTACCGACCCCGGCCACGAAGTGGGTGATCCGCCCCTCGGTCTGCTCCCACAGCTCCGGGCCGGTCGACTCGTAGTGCGAGGCCGGGTTGTTCGGGTTCGCGTACTGGTTCGGCTTCCAGGCGCCCGGGATCTCCGCGGCCAGCCGGTCCGAGACCGAGTAGTAGGAGCGCGGGTCCTCCGGCGGCAGCGAGGTCGGGCAGACCTCCACCTGCGCCCCGTAGGCCCGGAGCACGTTCTGCTTGTCCTCGCTGACCTTGTCCGGGCAGATGAACACGCACTGATAGCCGCGCAGCTGCGCCACCATCGCCAGCCCCACGCCGGTGTTGCCGCTGGTCGGCTCCACGATCGTGCCGCCCGGGCGGAGCTGCCCGGACGCCTCGGCGGCCACCACCATCTTCAACGCGATCCGGTCCTTGACCGAGCCGCCGGGGTTGAGGTACTCCAGCTTCGCCAGCACCGGGGTGGTGATCCCCTCGGTCACCCGCTGCAGCCGGACCAGCGGCGTGTTACCGATCAGGTCGACCACGTTGTCGTAGTAACGCACACTCGCAGCCTAACCGGGCCCGAGCGGGATAACCTCGCGACGTGGGGGACAGGTGGACCCGACTGATCGGGTACGGAGGTGGGACCGCCGCGGCGGTCACGCTGGTCGGTGCCGGAGTGCTGCTCCGGCAGGTGCAGCTCACGCGCCGGGACATCCCGCTGGCGCAGGCGCCGCCGCCCCGCGCCGACGGACGCTATCCGGCCCGGCGGCCCGGCCGGCCGCTGACCATGGTCGTGCTTGGCGACTCGGTCGCCGCCGGCTACGGCACCGACAAGCCACGCCAGACCCCGGGGGCGCTGCTGGCCACCGGCGTCTCCCGGCGGCTCGGGCGGCCGGTCGACCTGCACGTGCTGGCGGTGGTCGGGGCCACCTCCCGGCGGCTGCGGCCGCAGGTGGAGGCGGCGCTGCCGCTAGCACCGGAGCTGGCCGTGATCGTGGTCGGCGCCAACGACATCACCCACGGGACCAACCAGGCCAGCGCGGTCGGGCAGCTGGTCCGGGCGGTCAACCAGCTGCGGTCCGCCGGCGCGCAGGTGGTGGTCGGCACCTGCCCCGACCTGGGCACGATCCGGCCGCTGCGCCCGCCGCTGCGGCAGCTCGCCCGGCGGTGGAGCCGGCAGCTCGCGGCGGCCCAGACTGTCGCGGTCGTCGAGGCGGGCGGCTGGACGGTGTCGCTGGGCGGCCTGCTGGGACCCAGGTTCGCGGCCGAGCCGTCGCGGATGTTCGGCCAGGACGGGTTCCACCCCTCGACGGACGGGTACGCGACCGCGACCGCCGCCCTACTGCCGACCGCGCTGGCCGCGCTCGGTGCCACCCACCCGAGCCGGGCCGAGGGGGTCCGCTCGCTGCCCCGGGCCGCCGCCGCGGCCTCCCGGCGGGCCGGCACCGAGGTCTCCGGCACCGTCGTCGCCGGCCAGGCGCGCGGCCCGCGCGGCCGCTGGGCGGCGCTGCGGACTCGGTTCCGCGCCGCCCTGCCGGCCGTCCCCGACCCGATTCCGACCCCTCACCTGCAGGAGACGCCATGAGCCGCCCCGACCCACCCCACCGGACCAGGTCGACCACCCTGCCCGCCCGGGTGCTGCGCCGGCTGCGCCGGGCCGCCGCGCTCGGCACCGTCGCCGCCACCCTCGGGACCGTGGCACTGGTCGGCGCCGAGGTGCTGGCCGCCCGTACCCGCCGGTACGCGAAGCCGTCCCTCGGTCTGGCCCTGCGCACCTCGATCGGCCCCCCGGCGGCCCCGCCGCTCCGGCTGACCCTGCTCGGCGACGCGGTGGCGCTGGGGGTCGGAGTGGACACGGTCGAGGAGACCATCGGCGGCCAGCTCGCCGCCCTGCTGGCCGGCGACGCCCCGGCGCCGCCGGACCGGACCGGCGGCGGACGACTGGTCGAGCTGGCCAGCGTCGCGGTGTCCGGGTCCCGCTCCGCCGACCTGCCCACCCAGGTCGCGCGGGCGCTGGTCGGGACCCGGCCGGATGTGGCGGTGATCCTGATCGGGGCCGGGGACGCCACCGGCCTGCGCCGCCCCGCCGAGGCCGGGTCGTTCCTCGGCTCGGCGGTCCGCCGGCTCCGGGACGCCGGCGTCGAGGTGGTGGTCGGCACCTGCCCGGACCTGGCCGCCTGCCGCGCCTTCGCCCCGCCGCTTCGCCAGCTCGCCGGCTGGCACGGCCGCCGGATCGCCCGGGCCCAGGCCGCCGCCGCCCACTCCGCCGGTGCCGATGTCGTGGATCTGGCCGCCGAGGCCGGCCCCGTGTTCCGGGCCGACGCCGGGGCGCTCTGCTTCGACGGGTTCCACCCGTCGGCGGACGGCTACCGGATCTGGGCGCACGCCCTGTACCCGGCGGTCGCCGCAGCCGCCGTCCCGCTCTCCCCTCCGCGCTAACCCCCTCCGTGTAGCGTGGACAGATGCCGGAAGCAGTCATCGTCGCCACCGCCCGGTCGCCGATTGGGCGGGCGGCCAAGGGCTCACTGGTCGACCTCCGCCCGGACGACCTGACCGCCACGATCGTGCAGGCCGCGCTGGACCAGCTGCCGCAGCTCGACCCGACCACCATCGACGACCTGTACGTGGGGTGCGGGCTGCCCGGTGGCGAGCAGGGCTTCAACCTGGCCCGGGTGGTGTCGGTGCTGCTCGGCCTGGACCAGCTGCCCGGGGCGACGATCACCCGCTACTGCTCCTCGTCGCTGCAGACCACCCGGATGGCGTTCCACGCGATCAAGGCCGGCGAGGGGGACGTGTTCGTCTCCGCCGGGGTGGAGTGCGTGTCCCGGTACGCCCGGGGCAGCTCCGACTCGCTGCCACGGGAGGCGGCGGCCCTGGTCGGCGGCGGCTGGCAGAACCCGCGGTTCGACCAGGCTCGCGCCCGCAGCGCCGAGCGCGCCGCCGGCGGCGCCCCGACCTGGCACGACCCACGCGAGGACGGGACGATGCCGGACATCTACCTCGCGATGGGGCAGACCGCCGAGAACCTGGCCCAGGCGCGCGGGATCAGCCGGGACGAGATGGACGACTTCGGGGTCCGATCCCAGAACCTCGCCGAGAAGGCGATCGCGGACGGGTTCTGGGAGCGCGAGATCACGCCGGTGACCACACCGGACGGTACGGTGGTGGCGCGCGACGATGGCCCCCGGGCAGGCGTCACCAAGGAGGCGGTGGCCGGGCTGAAGCCGGTGTTCCGGCCGGATGGGCGGGTCACCGCCGGCAACTGCTGCCCGCTCAACGACGGGGCCGCCGCGGTGGTGGTGATGAGCGACGTGCGCGCCCGGGAGCTGGGCATCACGCCGCTGGCCCGGATCGTCGCCACCGGGGTGACCGCGCTGTCCCCGGAGATCATGGGGCTCGGCCCGGTCGAGGCGTCCCGGCAGGCGCTGGGCCGGGCCGGCATGACCATCGACGACATCGACCTGGTCGAGATCAACGAGGCGTTCGCGGCCCAGGTGATCCCGTCCTACCAGCAGCTCAGCATTCCGCTGGAGAAGCTGAACGTGATGGGTGGCGCGATCGCGGTGGGCCACCCGTTCGGCATGACCGGTGCCAGGATCACCGGCACCCTGCTGAACGCGTTGGACTGGCACGACCGGACGATCGGGCTGGAGACGATGTGTGTCGGCGGTGGCCAGGGCATGGCCATGATCGTCGAACGGCTCCGCTAGCTGGCGGAGCGGGGGCTACTCGCCGGAGAAGTAGCTCAGCAGCCGGAGCACCTCGATGTAGAGCCAGATCAGGCTGACCAGGATCCCGAACGCGCACGCCCACGCGTACCGCTCCGGGAGGCCGAGCCGGACCCCCTCCTCCACCTCGTGGAAGCTGAGGATGAAGCTCAGCGAGGCGATCACGATGAAGACCAGGCTGACGATGATCGCGATTGGGCCGCCGTCCCGGAGGATGGTCGGCTGGCCGGTCAGCAGGGTGATCACGAGGTTGATCAGGATCACCGCGGCGGCGCCGACCAGCGCCGCGACCATGAACTTCATGAACTTCGGAGTGGCCCGGATCACCCCGCTCTTGTAGAGCAGGCCCATCAGCAGGAACACGCCGAGGGTGGCGATCACCGCCTGCATCACGATGCCGCCGCCGAACACCGTGTTGAACCACTGGCTGATCGCGCCCAGGAACACGCCCATCACGACCGCGTACGCGCTGATCACGAACGGGTTGGTGACCCGGGCGAACGCGATCACCAGGCCCAGCACCAGCCCCACGATCATCGCCGGGAACGCGAACGCGAGCCCGTCGGACGGCTCGGTGGTCAGCCAGATCGCGCCGGCCGCGGCGACCACCAGCGCGACCAGGCCGATGGTCCGGACGACCACGTCGTCCACAGTCATCGGACGGACACTGGGTGGCGCCGCGCCCTCGACCGTCGGGTACGGCTGGGCCGCCGGCTGGCCGAAGACCTGCGGCTGCGCCGATGCGGCGGCCCGCTCCCGCTCCGCGTCGGCGGTGAGCCGGGTCAGCATCGGGTTGGTCGTCCTCACATCACACCTCTTCGTCGACCGAGTGGTTCCTTCACAGCTTATCCGGTCCGGGCCGCGGATAGGGATCCGGCCGTGGTGCGAACTCGACCCGGACCCCGAGCAGGCGCACCGGCCGGTCCGGTTCGAACCGTTCGGCCAGCAGCGCCAGTGCGGCCTGCGCGACCGTGTCCGGGGCGAGCGTCGGGCCAGCCCGCAGGGTGGCGATCCGGATCGGGGTGAAGTAGGGCGCGTACCGCACCTTCACCGCCACCCGCGCCACCGGCCGGCGCTCGGGTCGGCGCTCGGCTACGGAGCCGCGATCGGCGGGTCGGCCAGCGCGGTCCGGGCGGTCGAGGCGGCCCTGACGCCGCGGCTGTTCGGCACCGGCCACCTGGCGTCGATCCGCGGCCTGCTGGCCGCGATCAGCGTGGCCGGTACGGCGGTCGGGCCGCTGCTGTTCGCGGTGGCGCACGACACCACCGGCAGCTTCACGGCGATCTTGCTCACCAGCATGGTGCTGCCGGCCGGGGTGATCGCCGCGGCGCTGGTCACCCCCTTCCGGCCGGGGTCGGAGTCAGCGAGGCGGTCAACGAGGCAGAATGGTGATCTCGTCGGCGGGCGGCTCGCCCGGGTCGTGGCGGGTCATCGCCGCCGGGCGGTAGCCGTTCGGGATCGGCTTGCCGGCCAGCGAACGCGACAGCATCGGCGCGTCGCAGGTGACGCACAGCGGTAGCTGCCGCCAGCCGACGATCGAGACCTGGGTGCCGCGGGAGTACGCGGTGGTCGCCTGTGGACGATGCACCAGCTCGGTCTCGCCGCAGCTGGCGCAGGTCGCCGGGGCGGCGTCCCGCAGCCAGTCCGCACCGCAGGTGTCACACGTGATTTGGATCCCGTCCGGACCCGGTCGGCCGGTGAGCTCGTCGGTCTCACCGCACGCCGGGCAGGTCAGCTGGCGGCTCATGGGCCGACGGTAGCGGCTGGGGCCGTCAGGAGCCGAAGACCTGTTCGAGCAGCGGAGCCAGCACCTTCGGGTCGACCATGTGGGTCTGGCCCTCGACGGTGTGCCGGCGCGCCTGCGGGAGGCACGCCACGATCGCGTCCGCGGCATCGTCGAAGTAGCTGCCACCCCCGCCCACGAACGAGTCCGGGCTCGCCCCGCCGGTGGCCACCAGGATCGGCTGCGTGATCCTTGCGAACCGGTCCGCCGGTGGGCGGCCGTCTCCCAGGCAGGCCGCATCGTAGGCGAGGGTGGGTGCGATGGCTTCGCAGCCGGGCCACGCCGGTGAGTTCCGCGCCGACTCGATCATCTCCTCGGAGGCGCCCGCCAGGCCCATGAACAGTGCGAATGCGTCACCGCGCCGCCCCTCGGCGAGCAGCGTCCGCAGCCGCTCGACGTACTCCCGCCACCGCTGCGCCGCCGCCTCGCCGATGCCGTAGGGCACCTCGTAGACCGCGACCGAGCTGACCGGGAGCCCGGCCGCCGCCGCTTCCAGCGCGAGCGCACCGCCCGACGAGCTGCCGTACAGGTGCGCCGTCCCACCGGCCTCGGTGATCAGCGCCTCGAGGTCCTCCAGCTCGCGCGCCACCGCGTACGGCGGGGTGTCGCCGCTGTCCCCCCGGCCGCGCCGGTCGTAGTTGTACACGGTCAGGTGCCGGGCCAGCTCGGCAGCGAGCGGTGCGTTGTCGGACCGGTCGACGGCACCCCCGCCGACCAGGATGACCGCCGGGCCCCGCCCCGCCCGCTCGTACCCGATCGATGTCCCGTCCTTCGATGTCACCCGCTTGATGTCGTCGCTACTCATGAGCCCACCCTCGCACGGACCGGCCAGCGCACTGCGCTGGCTCATACCACCAGGGTATGGCTATACCACATGGGTATCCGTACCGACGACACCCCGCAGAGCGGACCCCCGGACTCGGGCGGTCAGGATGGAGCCGGTGTCGAGGCGAGGAGGTTGCCCGGGACGTGGCGAGCGGTTTGAAGATCACCACCCGGAACGCGCGCTTCCAGCAGTGGCAGGCGTTGCTGACCAACCGGACCAAGCGCCAGCAGGCCGGTGAGTTCCTGGTGCACGGGGTCCGGCCGATCAGCATGGCGGTGGAGCAAGGCTGGCCGGTCCGCGCCCTGCTCTACCCGGACGGGCGGCGCCTGTCCCGGTGGGGGCGCGACCTCCTCGACCGGGTCTCCGCCGACCGGGTGGCGATGGCGCCGGACCTGCTGCGGGAGCTGGCGGGCAAGCAGGAGGAGTCGGCCGAGCTGCTGGCGGTGGTGGCCACGCCCGACGACCGGCTGGAGCGGATCCGGACCAGGCCGGACCTGCTGGTGGTGGTCTTCGACAGGCCGACCGCCCCCGGCAACATCGGCACGCTGGTGCGCTCGGCGGACGCGTTCGGCGCGGCCGGCGTGGTCATCACCGGGCACGCGGCCGACCCGTACGACCCCAAGTCGGTCCGGGCCAGCACCGGATCGCTGTTCGCCATCCCGGTGGTCCGGCTGGCCAGCCACCGGGAGGTGCTCGACTGGGTCGTGGAGCTGCGTCGGCGCTCGGTCGGGGTGACGGTGGTCGGCACCGACGAGCACGGTGAGGTCGACCTCGCCGCGCATGACCTCACTGGACCGACGATCGTCGTGGTCGGCAACGAGACCCGCGGCCTCAGCGCCGCCTGGCGGCACTCCTGCGACCGGATGCTCCGGATCCCGATTACCGGCACCGCGAGCTCGCTGAACGCGGCGGCCGCCGCGACGGTGGTCCTCTACGAGGCCGCGCGGCAACGGTCCCGATGGCGTTCCTGACCGACCCACCCGAGTCAGGTGGCGATCGCCACGAGCAGCACGACGAGCAGGACCAGGCACCCGACGGGTAGCCCGGCGACCCAGTCGGCCGCCGCCTGGACCTGGCCCGGCACGGCGCGGCCGGTGCCGGCCGCCGGCCGGGCGGGTGGCGGTGTGGGGAGGTCGAAGGTGAGCCGGTCGAGGTCGGCGTAGTTGGTCGCCGCGTACGCCTGCCGCAGCCGGTGGTCGTATTCGTCGAGGTCGAGCCGGCCCTCGGCGGCGGCTTCCCGCAGCCGTTCGGCGGTCGCCTGCCGGTCGGTATCGGCGGCCCGTAGCCTGCTTCGCCCGGTCATGGTGAGCTGACCGCGACCGTCGATCCGTACCGGTTCGTCCGATCTCGTACGTCGATCACCCGACAAACGTGACCGGCACGGCACCGCGCCGGCATCGACCAGCGGATCGATCTCGCGTCACCAGCTGGTGGATGGCGCGGTCGCCGGCTCACCGATCCGCCGGCCACCGGGCGCGCCTATCGTGGAGCCATGGAGCCGTGGGAGCGGTGGAAGCTGCTGTGGCAGCACGGGTTCTTCGCGCTCGCCCTCGGCCCGGTCAGCTTCGGTGCGCTCGCCGGCGCCGGCCATGACCCGGCCGCGGTGGCGATCCGGCTCGGCCTGGCGGCCGGGCTCGCCGGATGGTACGGGTACTGGTTCGCCGGTCGCCGCGACCCCAGCCCCGCACACCTGCCGTACCTGCTGGGCGCGGCCGGGCTGTGGGCGGTCATGGCGGCGGTCGATCCGGCCCTGCTCCCGGTCGGGGTGGCGATCCTGATCCCGTACTGCCTGCGCCGCCCGCTCTGGGCGGCAGCCGCGTTCGTTCTCCTGGGAGCGGCCTGGCTCACCCAGGGCCTGATTATGGGAACGCTGACCTGGTCAAGCGTGCTCGCCTGTGTGGTAGGCGTGGTCGTGCTGGGGGCCACCCACGGCTACCTCGCCACCCTCGACCACGAAGGCCGGAAACGGCAGGCGCTGCTCGACCAGCTCGCCGCAGCCCAAGCCGAGCTGGCCGCCGCCGAGCGGCGGGCCGGGACACTGGCCGAACGCCAGCGGCTGGCCCGGGACATCCACGACACCCTCACCCAGGGATTCGCCAGCATCGCCATGCAGCTGGATGCGGCCCAGGCGGACCTGCCGCCGGGGGCACCGGCCACCCGGCGGGTCGAGCAGGCGATCCGCACCGCCCGGGAGAACCTGGCCGAGAGTCGCCGCCTGGTGCAGGCGCTACGGCCGCAGCAGCTCGACGGCGCCGGCCTGCCGGAGGCGGTGCGGCAGCTGGCCGCCCGGCTCGCCGACGAGGCCGCCGTCACCGCCCACACCGTCGTCACCGGCGAGCCGGCCGCCCTCGACCCGGCCACCGAGACCGAGCTGCTGCGGGTGGTGCAGGAGGCCCTGACCAACATCCGCCGCCACGCCCGCGCCACCGAGGTGACCGTCACACTCTCCTACCTGGACGACGAGGTCGCCATCGACGTGCAGGACAACGGCACCGGCATCCCCGCCACCCGACCGACCACCGGGGTCGGGCTCGGGTCGATGCGGGAACGCGTCGACAACCTGGGCGGCACGCTCACCGTCGAGACTGGACCCGGCGAAGGCACCACGATCGCCGCCACCGTACCGGTGAGCGCCGTACCCGCGACTACCGGAACCGGTGCCGGATGAGCTCACCGGCCGGAGCGCCGATCCGCGTGCTCATCGTCGACGACCACCCGGTGGTCCGCGACGGTCTGGCCGGCATGCTCGCCACCCAGCCCGACCTGCAGGTGGTCGGCGACGCCGCCGACGGTCAGGCGGCGCTGCGGCAGGTCGCCGCGCTGTCCCCCGACGTGGTGCTGATGGACCTGCAGCTGCCCGGCCGGTCCGGTGCCCACGCCACCGCCGCCATCCGCGCCGACCACCCGCAGGTACGGGTGCTCGTGCTCACCACCTACGACACCGACGCCGACATCACCGCCGCCGTCGAGGCCGGAGCGGTCGGCTACCTACTCAAGGACACCGGCCGCGAGCAGCTGTGCGCCGCGGTCCGGGCCGCTGCCCGCGGCGAGTCGACGCTCTCCCCGACCGTGGCCGCCAAGCTGCTCGGCCGGATCCGTGGCCGCGACCGGGACGGGCTCAGTGGGCGGGAGGTCGAGGTGCTCACCGCGGTGGCTCGTGGGCAGGGCAACAAGCAGATCGCACGCACCCTGCACATCAGCGAGGCCACGGTCAAGACTCACCTGCTGCACATCTACGCCAAGCTGGGCGTCGGCGACCGTACCGCCGCGGTCACCACCGCCCTGGAGCGCGGCATGATCCGCCTCGGCTGAGGCCCGCACCGCAGCCGGCGAGCGGATCGGGACCCCGTTGCTAGTAATGGGAGAGGGCGCCTCGGCGTTGGACGGTGCGTTCGCTGAGCTTGAACACTGCCACCCCGGCGACGAACCAGCCGGCGGCCGTGGCGGCCTGCCACACCAACCCACCGGTCCCCCAGGCGGCGAGCGGTTGGCCGTCGAGCAGGACGGTGCGCAGGCCGTCGATCGCGTGGGTCATGAACAGCGAGTCGGTGATCGGCCCGGACCACGACGGCATGAGGTCGAGGCTCATCGCCGCACCGCTGAAGAACATGACGAGCATCAGTACGAGGTCGTTGAGCATCTCGATCCGCTTCCAGACCAGCGCCAGCCCGGCCACGACCAGCGCCAGCCCGACCGCGCCCACGATCAGCGCCGCCAGCGGGACCAGGGCGTCGAACCGCCAGTCGAACTCGAGCCGGACCGCCAGGCTGGTCACCCCGTACATCGCCGCGACCACCAGGGCGGTCTCGGCGATCGAGGCCAGCGGCCGCCCGATCGCCTGGTGCACCCACGGCGGCACCGGGCTCAGGTAGGTCTGCTCCAGCGTGCCGGTCTGGATCTCGGCCAGCAGCCGCCAGAACACCTTCTGCAGCAGCAGGTACGAGAACGTGTACGAACCCATCCCGAGGAACAGCCAGGAGGCATGGTACGAGTCCAGGCTCCAGTCGACCTGTCCGGTGGCGACGATCTGGTCGCCGGTGCCGATGGTGTAGCCGAGCAGCAGCACGAAGCTGACGAACAGCGGCAGCTCGATGAGGATCTGCACCCGCTCGGACCAGCCGAGCCGCAGCCCCTTGACCACCTCGTTGCCGACGATCGAGGCGGTGCCACCGCGGGGCGCGAGCGGCGCATGGATGGCGGTCATTATCCCAACCTCCCGTCTCGTAGCCCGCGCCGGATAGCGCCCTGGTAGACGACCCATCCGAGCGCGAACATCGCGGCCGCGTGCAGGATCGCCAGCGGCAGGTGGCCACCGGACCAGACCTCGCCCAGCGACTGTTCGGCGAACAGCAACCGCCGGATCACGTCGACCCCCAGCGTCGAGGGCGCGAACTTGACCAGCGTCTCCAGCCAGTCCGGGAACACGTAGATCGGAATGAACGTGCCGTTGATCAGCATCAGCACGCTCTGGATCACGTGGATGATCGAACCGATCGAGTTGACCACCAGCGCGAGCCCACCGATCAGCAGCGCGAACCCGGCCAGGTCGACCAGCGTGAGCAGGATCGGGATCAGCGCCTCCGGGCGGAACGGGATCGCCACGGTGAACACCAGGATCGTCACGCCGCTAGCGACCAGGGCGGTCACCAGCCCCTCGGTGAGGACCGCGGCCAGCCGCCCGATCGACACCACGGCGGGCCGCAGCGGGCCGAGCAGGCTCTGCTCCAACGTGCCGGTGAACTTCTCCTCCAGCACCCCGGCGGCCATCCGCAGCAGCGCCAGATAGCCCACCACGTAGGCCCAGAACCCGAACAGGGTCAGTGCGACCAGCTCGTCGAGAACCCGGCCGCCGCCGAGGAAGAACTGGATCACCCAGAACATGATCGCCATGAACCCCAGCTGCGGGACCAGGGTCGCCTTGTGCGACCACATCACCTGCAGCGCCTTCACGGTCTCGTTCCCGACCATCCGTACCCCCGCGGCCGGCCCGAACCCGCCGGCCGGCCGCGGCAGGGTGGCGACGGCGACCATCGTCACTCCCCCCTCACGAGCTTGACGAAGATCTCCTCCAGGCCGGGCTGCACCCGGTTGACCGACAGCACCGGCACCTCCCGCTCCCGCAGCGTGGCCAGCAGCGCGTGCAACGGCCGCTGGTCCGCGCTCGGCAACTCGATGCGGGCCTGGCCGTCCGCTCGCGCCAGCGTGGCCCCGGCGGGCAGGACATCGGCCAGCTCGCCGACCGGGGAGGCCGCCCGCACCTCGTACCGGTCCTCGACATAGCGGTCCAGCAGCTCGCGGGTGGGCAGGTCGGCGACCACCCGGCCGTCCCGGATGACCACCACCCGGTCGGACAGCTCCTCGGCCATCGCCAGCTGGTGGGTGGTCAGCACCACGGTCTTGCCCTCGTCGCGGGCCAGCCGGACGATCCACCGCCGGACGGTACGCGCCGCGTCCACGTCCAGCCCGATCGTCGGCTCGTCCAGCAGCACGATCGGCGGGTCCGTGACCAGCGCCGCCGCGACCGCCACCTTCTGCTGCATGCCCCGGGAGAACACCCCGACCTGCTGGTGGCGGCGCTCCCACAGGCCCAGCTCCCGCAGCAGCTGCTCCGCCCGCGGTCTGATCTGGGCGGCCCGCAGGCCCTTGAGCCGGCCGAAGTAGTGCAGGTTCTGCCACGCGGTCAGGGACCAGTACACGTTGCGGGAGCCCTCCAGCACGGCTCCGATCTGCCGGACCGCGTCGCCGCGCTGCCGGCCGACGTCGTACCCGCCCACCAGCGCCGCGCCCTCGGTCGGGGTCACCAGCCCGGTCAGCATCTTGATCGTGGTGGTCTTGCCGGCGCCGTTCGGCCCCAGCAGGCCGAACACCTGACCGTACGAAACGGTGAACGAAACGTTGTCGACCGCGGTCACCGCGTTCGGGCCTCTGCCGTACCGCTTCGTCAGCCCGCGCACCTCCAGCGCCGGCACCGCCCTCACCGCTGAGTGCACCGGATCCAGGCTCGGTGTTGCTTGCATCGAACATCACCTCTTGGATACTTATGGCGTAAGTGAACGTCGCAACACTACGACTTATGGTGTAAGCTGTCAAGGGTGGCGACCGACACAGCAACCGCACCCGTGAGAACCCCGCTGACCCGCCAGCGCATCCTCGACGCCGCGCTCGACTACATCGACCGGCACGGGTTGGAGGGGCTGAGCATGCACAAGCTCGGCGCCGAGCTGGGCGTCAAGGGCATGTCGCTGTACAACCACGTCACCAACAAGAACGACCTGCGCGACGGGGTGGTAGAGCTGCTCTGGTCCGAGGCCGAGGCCGAGATCGCCGCACCCACCCGGGACGGCTGGTCCGGCGCCGTCCGGTCGTTCGCCCACGCGCTGCGCGACGTCATGCGCCGACACCCCAACGCCGCTCCGCTGATGATCAGCCAGCAAGTCATGCCCGCGCCCGCGCTACGGATCGTCCAGGCACAAACCGCCGCAGCCGCCAGCCACGGCATAGCAGAGGCATTCGCTCACGCCCTGCTGCGCACCATCACGTCGTACGCGCTGGGGTCCGGGTACGTAGAGGTGGGCTGGGGCATGGGCGGGCCCGGGTGCAGTCCTTCGGTCAGCGACCTGCTGCGGCCGGGCATCCCGGCGGAGCTGGCCGCCGTGGCGCAGGTCTTCTGCGGACAGTCCGATCCGGACGCCCAGTTCCAGCTCGGCCTCGACCTCATGCTCCGCGGCCTCGATAGCCGCCCCGAGGCCTCGTAACCGAACCGGCCACCGCCTCGGCGGCCACCCTGCGGCGGCGTAGCAGCACCGCGACCAGCCACACTCCGGCCGCCGCCGCGGCACCCGCGCCGACCGCGACGCCCCCGAGGGGCGAGCCCGCTGAGGCGCCCGACTCCACCAGAGCCACGGTCCGGCCGGCCTCCCGGGCGGTGATCGCCGCGGCGAAGGCGGCCGACCCGGCGCCGATCACCAGCAGGTCGTATTCGGACCCGCCCTGCCCGGTTCCGGCCAGCTCCACCGAGGTCACCTCGATCCGCGTACCCATCGGTCAGCGGCACTCCTCGACGTACGCCCGAGCGATCTCCCGGGCCTCGTCTAGGTCCACGATCGCCACCCCCGGGTGGCCGGGCAGCCAGCGCTCCCCCACCTCGCGGGAGGCGAAGAACGGCATCTGGGCGCAGATCGCAGAGTCCGGTCCGGCCACCGAACAGCAGGACGTGACCTCCTCGCCGACGATCCCCACCACCACGGTGCCCGGTGTGGCGGCCGATACGGTCCCGTCGGGCTGCACGGTCAGCTGGATCTCGGCACCCGTGACCGGGCAGGTCGAGGTGGCCTCCGCACGCTCCCCGAGCATGATCGGCAGGAACAGCGCGTCGAACCCGCACCACGTGTACAGGTCGTGGCCGCGGACCCGGAACCGGTGCCCGGTCGGGTGCAGCGTCAGCGCCAGGCCGACGATCGCGCCGTCGACCACCTCAGCGCCCTCTGCGCGGATCCTCCCCACATGCGCCCGGGCCTGATCGACGCTCATCCCGGTCCTCCCGGCCAACGCCTCAGGCGTTACCGGACGGCCGTTCGCGAGCAGGTCGACGGCGCCCCGGCTGGCCCGGTTGGTCGAGTAGTCGCGACGACTCCAGGCGGCCTTGAGGCTGGCGATGGTTGGTGTGCTCATGGCCGCAACCGTAGACCTTCCAGTACACTGGAATGTCAAACGGAGAGCCAGAGCTCGTGATCTCCGGCCGCAGGCGGTGAGGTCGCGCAGGGCGTCCGCGACGGCGCTCGGTGGCGGCGCCGGGCCCGCTCCGCGGCGACCAGCAACGGCGTGAGGGTCAGCACGCCGACCAGCACCGCCAGCCAGCCGACGCCGAGCTGGCTGAGCCCGTTCGCGAGCCACCGCTGCACCTGCTCGGCCGTGCCGACCACCGGATCGTCGGCTTCGCCGCCGCGCAGCACCCGGATCTCGTACCACCCGTAGTAGGCGACGTACGCACCGGCGGCGGCCAGCGGGCCACCACCGATCCGGGTGATCCGTGGGCCCCATCGGCGCAACCCGCGCGGCACCGCATCGCGGGAAAGCGCCACCGTGAGCGCGGCCGCGCCTACGGCCAGCCCCATGCCGGCGGCGTAGGCGAGGAACACCGCCACCCCGGAGGAGAACGACCCGGTCCGGAACGTCACGATCACCGTGGCCAGGAACGGCCCGATCGTGCAGCTCAGCGACGCCACCGCGTACGCGGCCCCGAACAACGCCATCGACGGCACGGTCCGCCGGACCGCTGGTCCCCCGCCCGGCCGGATCCCCGGGATCGAGATCGCCCGGCCGACCAGCAGCCACAGCCCGACCGCGAGCACGACCAGCCCCAGACCGATCGTGAACCACGGCAGGTGCCGCTGGACCTGCCCGGCGACCGGCGAGATGACCAGCCCGAACGCGCCGAAGACCGCGGCGAACCCGAGGGTCATCGCGCCCGCGGCCGCCAGCGCCCGGCCGACCGCCGCCGGCAGCGACGGGCTGGTCGCACCGGCCTCGCCCCGCACCAGCAGGCCGAGGTAGGCGGGCAGCAACGCGAACCCGCACGGGTTCACCGCCGCCAGCACTCCGGCGGCCAGCGCCAGCCCGACCGGCGCCTCGACCACCTCAGGCCACCAGGCGATCCAGCTGTGCCGGCAGGTCGGCCGGGTTCAGCAGGCCGCGCTGATCTACCACACCGTGCTCGTCGAGGATCACGAAGGAGCTCTGTTCGGTGATCTCGAACCGTTGCCAGACCACCCCGTCCGGGTCGGCCAGCTGCGGGAAGTTGGCGATGTCGGTGAGATCGATGAACTGCTGCATGTTCTCGATGCTGTCGTCCAACCCGGCCACCCCGACCACCGTGACCTGCCCGGCGTAGTCATCGGCCAGCGCGCTGACGTGCGGGGCCTCCGCCACGCAGGTCACGCACCAGGGCGCCCAGAACCACAGCACCGCTGGCTTGCCGGCCAGACTCGTACCCGCGAACTCGCCACCGTCCACCGTGGGCACCGTGAAGGAGAGATCCACCGGCGGGTCGGTCCCGCCGTCCGCACCGGCCGCGCCGCCCGGCTCGGGATCCGAGCCGCCGCAGGCGGCCAGCGCCAGCATCCCGGCCGCCACCGTCGCGAGCCAAGCTCGCCGTACCCTCATCGCATCCTCCGTCCCCGTGCAGCACTCACCGGTGTCGCACGCCACGCCACGCTGCCCACGATGTCGCAGACCCGGCCGGCGTAACGTGACCGCGGTCACCTAACGGCCGGGGTTCTGGGACCGCAGTAGGGTGAGCGAATGACGGCGGCAGGCGGCGCCTCCCCCGCCGGAGTGGCGACCGGAGGCGACCAGCCGGCCGTCCGATGGTCGGTGCGCGGCCTGCGGGAGCTGTGGCGGCGGCCCGGGTTCGGCCGGCTGCTGACCGCCCGGCTCACCTCGCTCGCCGCCGACGGCACCTTCCAGGCGAGCCTGGCCAGTGCGGTGTTCTTCAGCCCGGAACGGGCCACCACCGCCGGGCAGGCCGCCGCCGGGTTCGCGGTGCTGCTGCTTCCCTACAGCCTGGTCGGGCCGCTCGCCGGGGTGTGGCTGGACCGGTGGCGGCGGGCCCGGGTGCTGGTGGTGTCCAATCTGGTCCGGGCGGTGCTGGTGGTCGCCACCGCCGGGCTGCTGGCCACGGGCGGGCCGGTCGGTCCGGTGTTCTTCCTGACCGCGCTCGCGGCGTTGAGCGCGAACCGGTTCCACGGTGCGGCCGCCGGCGCGGCGCTACCGCACGTGGCGGCCGCCGACCGGCTGGTGCTGGCGAACTCGGTGTGGACCGCGCTAGGGCTGGTGGCCGGGCTGGCCGGTGCGGGGGTGGGGCTGGTCATCGGCCAGGTGCTCGGCGCCAGCGATCTGGCCGCGTCGGTAGCCGCGCTGCTGTCGGCCGTGATCTACATCGGATCCTCGTTGGTCGCGGCCGGCTTCGCCCGCGAGGCGTTGGGGCCGGACCACCGGGTACGGCGGGCGGCGGCGCCGGCCCGCCGGGCGTTGGCGGCGGTGCTGCGCAACCTGGCCGACGGCGCCCGGTCCGCGGTGCGGCGGCGGCAGGTGGCCGCCGGGCTGGCGGCGATCGGGGTGCACCGGTTCAGCTACGGCATCTCCACGATCGCCACCCTGCTGCTGTACCGCAACTACTTCACCGACGAAGGATGGCTGCGGGCCGGGCTGGCCGGCGCCGCTCAGGTGGTCGCCGCCTCGGCACTCGGCGCGGTGGCCGGTTCCCTGATCACCCCGGTGGTGGTACGACGATGGTCCATCCGCGGCTGGTTGGTCACGCTGTTCAGCGCCGCCGCGGTGGTGCAGGTGGTGCTCGGCGTCCCGTATCGGATGGCCCCGCTGCTGGCCGCCGCGGTGGTGCTCGGCGTGGTCGCGCAGGGCGCGAAGATCTGCGTGGAGGCGACCGTCCAGCGGCAGGTGCCGGACCAGCTGCGCGGCCGGGTGTTCTCCCTCTATGACACGCTGTTCCAGGCCACGTTCGTGGCCGCCGCGGTCTTCGCCGCGCTCAGCCTGCCCGACACCGGCAAGTCCTATCCGGTGCTGGCGTTCGTCGCCGCCGGCTACCTCGCCGCCGCGATCGGGTACGCATGGGCGACCCGCCCGCCGCGGGCGGCGCTACGGTGACACCATGACCTACCTGCCGTCCCTGCCCCAGGACGCGGTCCTGCTGCACGTGTTCCGCGCCTACCCGCAGGCCGCCCGGCCGCTGCTGGACTACCACCAGGCGCTGCTGCGCGGCCCGTCGCCGTTCACGGTGGGCGAGCGGGAGCTGATCGCCGGCTACGTTTCCGGACTGAACGCATGCCACTACTGCCACGGCGTGCACACCGCCACCGCGCAACGCTTCGGCATCGCCGAGGGTACGCTCACCGCGCTACTCTCCGATGTGGACTCTGCGCCGGTCGAGGAGCGGATGCGACCGGTGCTGCGGTATGTCCACAAGCTCACCCTCACCCCGAGCCGGATCTCCCCGGCCGACGCCGCCGCGATCCTGTCCGCCGGCTGGCCGGAGCAGGCGCTGCACGACGCGGCATCGGTATGTGCGTTGTTCAACCTCATGAACCTGCTCGTCGATGGCCTCGGCGTCACCGCCGACGACACCTACTTCCCCACCTCCGCCGACCGGTTGGCCAGCGTCGGGTACGACGGCCTCAAGCAGCTGCTGTGACTGCGGACCCGCGACACGATCGCCCGTAGTGTGCCCCGCCTCACATAACTTGCGGCGGCGCCGGCCAATGCTGGGTGTTCGAGTCTCAGCACACCTCGAGGAGGATGACGTGCCCCGATTCCCGGTTCATGATCTCGACACCGCCCCGGCGGCGTCGCGCGGCACGCTCGCCGCGCTGGAGCAGCGGGTCGGCAAGATCCTCAACATCTACGGTGGGATGGCCCACAGCCCCGTGGTGCTGGCCTCCTACCGTGCGCTGAAGTCCGCGATCAGCACGCACGGCAGCTTCGAGGAGGCCACCCAGCAGGCGATCGCGCTGGCCGTAGCCGCCGTCGACGAGTGCGACTACTGCCTGGCCGCCCACACCGCGGCCGGCCAGCGGGCCGGCCTGACCCTGGAGCAGACCATCGCGATCCGCGCCGCCGGGCCGGTCGAGCCGAAGCTCGACGCGCTGCTCGCGGTGGCCCGGCAGGCCGCCGGCAACATCGGCACGGTCGATGACCAGACCTGGCGGGAGGCGCAGCACGCGGGCTGGTCCGACGAGCAGCTGGCCGAGCTGTTCGCCCACGTCGCGGTGAACCTGTTCGCCAACTACTTCGACCACTACAACCGCACCGAGCTCGACCTGTCGCCCGCACCGTAGGAAGACCGCTTGACCTTCCAGCTGGATGGAAGGTTTACGGTCGAGACGAACCCGAGAGGTAGTAGTCGATGGTAGGAGGCCGGCGATGGCCGAGACCTTGCCCGACGCCTCCGAGCTGACCTGGCTGCGGGTCAAGATCGGTGGGATGCACTGCTCGTTCTGCGCGCAGACCATCGAGAAGGCGGTCGGCCGGCTGGACGGGGTGGAGCAGGTCAACGTGTCGCTGGCGCACGAGGAGGCGCTGGTCGGCTACCAGCCGGACCAGCTCGAGGCCGGCCGGATCCGGGACACGCTGTGCCAGTTCGGCTACACCGTGCGGGACCCGCGCAAGCTGCGGGGCTTCGAGGAGCAGCAGGCCGAGCTGCGGGAGGGCCGGATCCGGCTGGCCGCCGCGGCGACCGCCACGGTGGTGGTGCTGGGGCTGATGGGGCTGATGGCCACCGGCCGTACCTTCCCGCTGCTGCCGTGGCTGGCGCTGGCCCTGGCCGTGGTGGTGGTGGTCGGGATCGCCTGGCCGATCCTGCGGATGGCGGTCCAGTCGGTGCGCCGAGGGATTCTCAACCAGCACGTGCTGATGGAGCTCGGTGCGCTGGGCGGGTTGGTCGGCGGGCTGGTCGGACTCGTACGTCCGGAGTTCCCCGCCGTCCATTTCCTGGGTGCGGCGACGTTCATCGCCACCTACCACCTGCTGTCCGGGTACGTGTCAACCAGGGTGCGTGCTCGCACCTCGCAGGCGGTGGCGAAGCTGATGGCGCTGCAGCCGGCGCTGGCCCGGGTGGTCCGCGACGGCCGCGAGGACGAGGTCCCGGTCGAGCAGGTACGGGTCGGGGAGCTGGTGCGCGTACGGCCAGGCGAAGCCATCCCGGTCGACGGACGCGTCGCCGACGGCGCGTCGGTGGTGGACGAGTCGCTGGTCACCGGCGAGCCGATCCCGGACCCGAAGCTGCCCGGCGACGAGGTGATCGGCGGCGGCGTCAACCAGACCGGCACGTTGCTGGTGCGGGTCAGCCGGATCGGCGAGGAGAGCTTCCTCGCCCAGGTGATCCGGCACGTGGAGCAGGCCCGCGCGCTCAAGCCCGGGCTGCTGGCCCTGGTGGACCGGATCCTGGCGGTGTACGTGCCGGCGGTGCTGGCGGTCGCCGCCGCGGCGCTGCTGTTCTGGACCCTCGTCGCCTGGGCACTGTTCGGCGAGCCCGACTGGCCGCGGGCGGTCTTCGCCGCGCTGGCCGTGGGCGTGATGGGCTACCCGTGCGCACTCGGCATGGCCACCCCGCTGGCGATGATCCGCGACGGTGGGATGGCCGCCGCGAGGGGCATCCTGATCCGGTCCGCGAACGCGTTCCAGGTCTTCGGCCGCGTCGACCGGATCGTGCTGGACAAGACCGGCACCCTCACCCAGGGCAAGCCGACCGTGGTGGCGGTCGAGGCGGCGCCCGGGGTGGAGCCGGCCGAGCTGCTGCGGACCGCCGCCGCTGTCGAGGACCGTTCCGAACACCCGCTGGCCCGGGCGATCGCCGATCACGCCGTCGCCGCCGGGATCGAGCCCCCGCCGGTCACCGGCTTCGAGGCGCTGCCCGGCCGCGGGGTGGTCGGCCGGATCGAAGGGCGCGAGGTGTTCGTCGGCAGACCATCGGTCACCGACGTGACGCCGCTCGCCGGTCGGATCGGCGCGTTGGAGGCGCGGGCCCACACGGTGGTCGCGGTGCTCGCCGACCGGACGCTGCTCGGGGTGATCGGGGTCGCGGACCCGGTCAAGCCCGACGCCGCCGGCACCGTGGCACAGCTGCGCCGCCGTGGCGTGCAGCCGGTGATGCTCACGGGCGACAACCGGCGCACCGCCCGCGCGGTGGCCGACCAGGTCGGTATCACCGAGATTCACTCCCAGGTGCTGCCCGGCCAGAAGGCCGCGATGGTACGAGAGCTGCAGCGGCACGGCCACCGGGTGGTCATGGTCGGCGACGGCATCAACGACGCCCCCGCGCTGACCCAGGCTGACATCGGCATCGCCATCGGCGCCGGCACCGACATCGCGATCGAAAGCTCCGACGTCATTGTCGTCGGGCACCGGCTCTCCGCTGTGCTAGACGCGTTCCAGATCGGCGCCAGCTCGTACCGGCGCACCAAGCAGAACCTGGCCATCGCGTTCGGGTTCAACGGCATCGGCGTGCCAGCGGCTACCACCGGGCTGGTCCAGCCGGTCTGGGCGATGGCCGCCATGGCCGCGTCGGTCACCCTGGTGCTGGCCAACTCGTTCGGGTCACGGTTGTTCACCCACCGCTCGTGATGTGGACGCGGAAACCGAGCTGTTGTGTGCGCTGGGTCACCGACCGCGGCACGGGCGGCGGGAAAGCTCGGACGGGTGATGGGCACCGGCCCCGCACAGCTGCGCAGTGGTGCGGTCGCGTCCGTACTGGTCGGGCTGACCGTGCTCATCGCCGGCTGCACCGCCCCCGCCCTTCGGGACGGTGCGGCCGGCTCCAACTCCGGCTCCAACTCCGCCGCCGACTCGGGCTCGGCGTCGGAGCCGGTGGCGCTGCCACAGGCCGGCGCCGACCCGCCCGAGGACGTGCCCTCCGCGCTGGACGACATGCGCCACGCCTCGTTTCCGGAGCCGCTGGTCGACCCGGATGAGATCATCTCCGGCGGGCCACCGCCGGACGGCATCCCGGCCATCGACGAGCCGACGTTCCTGAAGGTCGACGACGTGGACTTCCTGGAGGACACCGAGGCGATCCTGGAGCTCACAGTCGGCGGCGAGACCCGCGGCTACCCGGTCCAGGTCATGACCTACCACGAGATCGTCAACGACACGGTCGGCGACGTGCCGGTCGCGGTCACCTACTGCCCGCTGTGCAACTCCGGGCTCGCGTTCGAGCGCCGGGTCGGTGACCGGCTGCTCAGCTTCGGCACATCCGGGCGCCTGTGGTCCAACAACCTGGTCATGTACGACCGGCAGACCGAGTCGCTGTGGCCCCAGCTGTCGTTCACCGCCTCGGTCGGCGTGCTCACCGGCGCGAAGCTGGTGCCGCACCTGACCAGCCTGCTCGCCTGGAGCGAGTTCCGCGAGGCCCACCCGGACGCGTGGGTACTCTCCCGCGAGACCGGCTACCAGCGCCCGTACGGCAACAACCCGTACCCCGCCTACGACCAGCCCGGCGGCCAGCCGCTGTTCCCGGCCCCGGACGACGACCAGCTACCCCCGCAGACCCGGGTGGTGGGCATCGAGGACGAGACCGGCGATGGCACCCCGGTCGCGCTGGTCCGGGACGGGCTCGCGGAGGCGGGCGTGCGGGAGCTGATCGTCGGCGACACCGAGCTGGTCGCCTGGCACCGCGCCGGCCAGGCTTCCGCGCTGGACGCGGGTGACGTGGCCAGTGGCCGCGACATCGGTACGGTCGGGGTGTTCGTGCCCGAAGCCGGCGGTCAGCGGCTGACCTTCACCGCGACCGAGGACGGGTTCCGCGACGCCGAAACCGGCTCCAGCTGGAACGTGCTCGGGCTCGCCACCGCCGGGCCACTCGAAGGCGAGCAGCTGACCAGCTACCGCCACGTCGACACGTTCTGGCATTCCTGGGTCGCCTTCCAACCCGGAACCACCATCGTCCACTGATCGGCGCTGGCGTGCTGGCTAGCGCTTCCCGTCGCCATGCGGCACCGGTTGCGTCTCGGCGATCAGGCGGGCTAGCTGCTCAAGGTCGCCGGACTCTGGTTGGCCGGATTCGAGCAGCGCGGCTGGGATCATGAGAGCACGGTGGGGAGCCGGTCCAGGCAGTCGTGCCAGCCCTGGGCGTGCGCGTCCCGGGCCGCCTCGTCGGCGAACCGCTCGTGAACCAGGGTGAGGACGGTGTTGTCGGCGGCGGCGGCAAGCCCGATCGTCACCAGCGTCTCCTCCGGCTCACCGTGCCAGCGCCAGGTGAATGCCAGCCGGTGGGGCGGCTCCACCGACACGTACTCGCCGCTGACCCCGAAGTCGTCGGCCGGCCCGTTGGTCGCGGTGATCCGGAAGCTGCCGCCCACTCGCAGGTCGACCTCGATCTCCGCAGCGAGGTGCGGCCAGAACCACTCGGTGAGGGCGACCGGGTCGGTGAACGCGCGCCAGACCCGCTCCGGTGCGGCGGCGAGGGTACGTGTGATCTCGAGCTTGGTCATACCTGCTCCCTGAGGTGGTGCTCGAGCGAGTCGAGCTGGACGGTCCAGAACTCGCGGTAGGCGTCGAGCCAGCCGGCCGCGGCGCGCAGCGCATCCGGCCGGAGCCGGCACACCTGGGTCCGGCCGACCCGGGTTCGGGTCACCACCCCGGCACGCTCCAAGACTCCTATGTGCTTGCTCACCGCTACCAGCGACATCGGCAACGGGTCAGCGAGTGCACCGACCGTGCGCGGCCCGGTGGCGAGCGTGGCCACGATGCCGCGCCGGGTCGGGTCGGCGAGTGCCCCGAACGTGCGGTCGAGTGCGCCCGTGCTACTCTTAACCATGTGGTTAAGAGTAGCCCGGGCAACCCGGACAGCAGGTGGGTAGCCCTTGACCTGAGCAGCCGCTCGCTCCAGATCTTGACGAGATTCTGCTGCCATAGCGGCAGAATCTCGTCAAGATCTGGAGTAGGTCTCGTGAACCGCGGTTGTGAGGACGGTCAAGCGGCTAACGGTGGCTGCGCTGGTGCGCCGCCCGCAGCTCCCGCTTGAGGGTCTTGCCGGTCGCACCCTTCGGGAGCGCGTCGACGAACTCGACAAGCCGCGGCTTCTTGTAGCCGGCCAGGCTCTGCCGGCAATGCGCCACCACGTCCTCCCCGGTCATGTCGGCCCCGTTCCGGCGGACCACCAGCGCCTTGACACGCTCGCCCCACACCGGGTCCGGCACTCCGATCACCGCCACGTCGGCGACCGCCGGATGCTGGTGGATGACGTTCTCCACCTCGGCCGGGTAGACGTTCAGGCCGCCGGTGATGATCATGTCCCGGCTCCGGTCGACGATGTAGTGGTAGCGGGCCTCGTCCCGCCAGGCGATGTCGCCGGTGCGGTACCACCCGTCCGGGTCCAGTACCGACGCGGTCGCTTCCGGGTTGCGCCAGTAGCCGGCCATCACGTTCGGTCCGCGTACCCACATCTCGCCCGGCTCGCCGGTGGCCGCCTCCCGGCCGTCGGCGGTGACCAGCCGTACCTCCGTATGCAGCGCCTCCCGCCCGACCGGGGCGACCTCGCCGAGCTGGCCGGCCAGCGCCAGGTGGTCCTCGCCGGTGAGGACGAACACCGGGTGCGGCGCTTCGCACGAGCCGTACACCTGCACCAGCGCCGGGCCGAACAGCTCCACCGCCGCCCGCAGCTGGGCCGGTGCGATCGGCGCCCCGCCGTAGCTCACCGACCGCAGCGACGACAGGTCCCGGCGGCGCTGCCCGCCCGCCTCCACCAGCATGCTCAGCATGGTCGGGACCAGGAACGTCCCGCTGACCCGCTCCCGCTGCACCAGATCGAGAAACTGCTCCGGGTCCCATTTCGGCACCGGGATGTTGCGGGCGCCGCGCAGCAGGTAGGCCAGCACCTTCGAACCGCTGCCGTGCGCCATCGAGCCCACGTGCGCGACCGCGCCGCCGGCCGGCACGTCCAGCTCGTCGGTGAGCATCGCGATCGTGGCGGCCAGCCGGCTCCGGTTGGTCGCCAGCGCCCCTTTCGGATGCCCGGTCGTGCCCGAGGTGTAGAGGATGAAGCTTCCGGCCTCCGGCGGATGCGGGAGGGCCGGTGCGCTCTCGTGGCCGGCGGCCAGCAGGTCCTCGTACCGGTGCGGACCACCGCGGCGGGCGGCGCCGTCACCGTGATTCTGCCCGTTGCCGGTGCCGGCACTGGTCCGGGGGAGGGCGATCACGTGCCGCAGCGGCCCGTCCTCGGTGGCGAGCGCGGCGGCGAGCTCCTGGCGCGGCGGGTCGGCGATGATCACATCCGCGCCCGCGTCCCGGATCACATACCGGACCTCCGGCTCGGTGAGGCGGGTGTTCACCGGTACGCGGATCTTTCCGGCCTTGCTGATCGCGAAGTCGATCTCGACCAGCTCGGCCCGGTTGGCCGCCAGCACCGCCACCCGCCCGCCGGGTGCTGGGCTGAGCACCAGCAGCGCGTGCGCCAGCCGGCTGGACCGGCGGTGGACGTCCCGGAAGCTGCGGCTGGTGTGCGCGTCGCTGACCGCCGGCCGGTCGCCGTACCAGGCCGCGGCCCGGGCGACCAGCGCCGGGACGCTGGTCACGGCCGCTCCGCGCCGGGTCGCGGGCGGAAGACGGCCAGCGCCGGGCCGTCCGCGACCGGCTCGAAGTCGACCTGTACGGGCAGCCCAGCGGTCAGCTGTTCGGGCGAGACCCCGCGGACCGTGCTCAGCACCCGCGGCCCCTCCTCGGTGGTGACCACCACGCAGGCGTACGGGCCGGCGGCGGTGAGCCTGGGATGGAACGGGTGGTGGGTGACGGTCCACGTGAACACCTCGCCCCGGCCGGACACCGGTTGCCAGGACAGGTCGGTGCTGTCGCACGCCGGGCAGGTGAGCACCGGCGGGTGGCTCCACCGCCGGCACTGCCCGCACCGCTGCAGCCGCAGCTGTCCCCGGGCGTGCCAGGCGAAGAACTCCCCGGCCAGGCCCTCGGTCGGTGGCCGGGGCCGGTCCGCCGCGGCGCCGGAGCCAGTTCCAGTGTCGGTGCTCATGCTTGTCGCTCCTCCCCCGTCAGGGCCGCCGCAGGACCGCGATGCTGCCGTCCCCCATATCGCCCCAGCCGGTGACGATCCCGACCTGGGCACCGTCCACCTGCGCCGCCCCGGCCGACCAGCGCAGCTGCCGGACCGCCTCGACCACGTGGTTCATCCCGAGCGCGTGCGCCTGCGAGAGCAGGCCACCGTGGGTGTTGACCGGCAGCCGGCCCCCCAGCTCGATGGCGCCGTCCCGCACGAACCGCCCGCCCTCGCCGCGCGGGCAGAACCCGGCCTCCTCCAGCTGCTGGATCACCTCGAACGTGAAGCAGTCGTAGACCTGCGCGAAGTCGGCGTCCTCCGGGCCGATGCCGGCCGCCTGGTACGCCCGGGGGGCGGCGTCGGTCAGCCCGATCCGGAAGAAGTCCTCCCGGTTGACCACATCGGAGGCTGGTTCGGCCCGGCCCTCCGCGACCGCCGCGATCACCACCGGCGAGCTGACGCCCAGCCGCCGGGCGGTGGCCAGAGTGGACACCACCACCGCCGCGGCACTGTCGGTCTCCAGGCAGCAGTCGAACCGGCGGTAGGGCTCGGTCACCCACGGCGAGTCGAGGTGATCCTGCAGCGTCATCGGCCGTCCCCGCATCACCGCCCGAGGGTTCAGCTGGGCGTGCTTGCGGCACGCGACCGCCACCGCCCCGAACGACTCGGCGGCCGTCCCGAACTCGATCATGTGGCGGCGGGCCATCAATGCGTACACCTGCGGGGGAGCGACCGTCCCGTATGGGCGGTAGTAGTCCCGGACGGTCTTGCGGAAGGTGGTGATCGCCACCTGCGAGGCCGCGTCCCGGGGGCGCAGCCCGGAGTAGCCGTTCCAGCCCACCGGGAGCACCACGAACCGGGCGGCGCCACTGGTGACCGCCAGCGACGCGTGCTGCAGGGACGCGACCGGGCTGGCGCCGCCCATGTTCACCTGCCCCGAGTAGCTGACCCGACGCATCCCCAGGTTGTCCTGCAGCTCCTCCATGGAAGCGTTGATGTAGGGTGCGATCGCGCCGTCGACCTCCCGCGGGTCGGTGCCGGCGTCGGCGATCGCCCGGCGGGCGGCCTGCAGCACCACCCCCAGGTCGGAGAGCCCGGAGCCGGGTTTGCGGCAGTAGTCGGTCTCACCCACGCCGATGATGCAGGCGACGTCCTGTCCGTCCACTGTCATTCCTTCCGGCGGTCGCTGTCCCGCCGCCGCTGGGACAGCCGGTCCAGGGCCGCGTCGATGCCGCGGCGGGCCGGTTCCGACACCCGGACCCGGGCGCTCTCCTGGGTGGCCAGCGCCACCGCGGCGTCCCGGCTCGGCGCCGACCGCAGCAGCGGCAGCAGCCGTTTGATCGCCCGCTGGGCGGCGCCGTCCCCGGCCAGCAGCTCGGCGACCACCGCCGCCACCGCCGGGTCCAGCCGCTCCGGTGCCACCACCTCGTGCACCAGCCCGGCGGCCCGGGCCTGCGCCGCGGTCAGCCGCTCCCCGCTGATCAGGTGCCGGCGGGCCGCCGACGGGCCGAGCTTGTCCAGCAGGTAGGGCGCGATCACCGCCGGGATGATCCCGACCCGCACCTCGGTGCACCCGAACCGCGCCGACTCGCTCGCGACCACCACGTCCGCGCACGCCGCCAGCCCGGTGCCGCCACCCAGCGCCGGGCCTTGCACCCGGGCGACCACCGGGCAGGGGCACTCGTCCAGGCTCTGGAACAACCGGCTGAGCACCTGGCTGTCGAGCAGGTTCCGGTGGTACGTCTCATCGGCCATCGCACGCAGCGAGGTCAGGTCGCCGCCGGCGGAGAACGCGCTGCCGCGACCGGCCAACACCAGCACCCGGGTACGCGGGTCGTCGCCGACCCGCCGCACCGCGTCGGTCAGCTCGGCCACCAGGTCGGGCACGAGCGCGTTGCGGCTGTCCGGACGGTTCAGCCACACCCACGCCACCGCGTGGTCGTGGTGCTCGACCTCGACTGCCGGTCCGGTCACTGGTCGCCCCCCTCCACCGGTTCGGCCGCCGCCTGGCCCACCAGTCGGGCGTCCACAGCGGACACCCGACCGGCGGACAGGTCGACCACCACCGGGTTGAGGTCGATCGCGGCGTACCCACCGGCCTGTATCGCGGTCGCGACGGTCACCACCACCTCGGCCAGCCGCGTAGTCAGCGCCCGGTCCCGGGCCGTGAGGAACGCCCCGACCCGGGACCGGGCGACCAGCCGGCGCGCGCCCCCGTTCGTGAGCCCACGCGCCGGCGCGACGGCGACGTCGGCGGCGAACTCGACCGCCGAGCCGCCGGCGCCGAACAGCACCACCGGCCCGAACCCGGGGTCCCGCTTGCCTCCGACGTAGACCTGGAGCTCGCCGAACACGAACGGCTCGACCACCACCTGCGGGGCCTCGACACCGGCGCCGGCCAGCGAGTCGAGCAGCTCGCGGACCGCGGCGGCGACCTCGCCGCGATCCCGCAGCCCCAGCCGGACCAGCCCCGCCTGCGACTTGTGCGTACCGCTGGGGACGTCTGCCTTGGCCACCACCGGGAACCCGACCGTGCCGGCGAACTCAGCGGCCGCCTGCGGGTCCGTGAACACACCCCCGTCCGCGAACGGCACGCCGAGGCCGGCCAGTGCGGTGCGGACCCGCCAGTAACCGGCGTCGGGCGGCAGTGCCCGGAGCCCGTCCAGCGCCGCCGTGGCCTCGCCCGGATCGGCACCGGCGGGTGGCGCCGGGGCGGCAAGCGCGAAGTAGGTCGTGATCGCGGCCACCGCCCGGCTGGAGCTGTCGAACAGCGCCATCCCGTCAGCCCGGAGGTCGGACTCCACACCATCGCTGAGCCCGGGCACCGTCCAGAGTGAAGCTGCCACCCGCCGGCCGGAGTCCCGGGCGGCCTGGCAGGCCCGCCGCATCGAGGTCCGGAGCAGCTCACCCTGGACCGGGGCGGCCAGCAGGTACGCGGGGAAGTCGTTGCCGGTCACGAACGAGCGCACCGCCTCGACGAACTGTTCCTCCCGGCCGATCACGTCGCCGGTCGGGTCGAACGGGTTGCCCACCTCGGCCAGCGGTGACCGTTCCCGCACCGAGCGCCGGAACGCCTCCGAGACCGGCGGGAGCGCGACCCCGGCCTCCGATGCCTGGTCGGCGATCAGCGCACCCTCGCCGCCGGAGAATGCCAGCACGCCCAGGCCGGGCTGGCCGGTCGCCGGCTGCGGCGGCCCCCAGGCCTGCAGCAGCATCGGGACCTCCCAGAGCTGGTCGAGGTCGGTTACGACGGTGGCGCCGGCGTCGGTCAGCACCGCCTGCTGCACCGCCCACTCGCCGGCCAGCGAACCGCTGTGCGACGCGACCGCTTCGGCTCCGCGGGCGGTGCGGCCGAGCTTGAGCAGAAGCACCGTCTTGTCCCGCTCCCGGGCCTGGCGGCAGACGCGTACCGCCTTGGCCGCCGGCCCGGCGTCTTCCAGGACCATCGCCACGACCCGGACCCGCTCGTCGTCGAGCAGGTAGCTGGCGACGTCCCACACGTCGCAGAACGCCTGCAGGCCGGTGGCGACCGCGTAGCCCACCCCGACCCCGCGGGCCTGCGCGCGGTTGTAGACGATGTTGTTCACCGCGCCGCTCTGCGAGACCAGCGCCAGCGGTCCACCGCGCACCTGGCCGGCCGGAAGCTGGTTGCCGGAGGCGCGGGGGAGGTAGTGGTCGAGCAGGTTGGACAGACCGGTGGTGCTCGGGCCCAGCACGGTGATGCCGGAGCCGGCCAGGACCTGCCGGAGCTGGGCCAGCCGGTGCCGGCCGGGCTCCCCCGAACCTCCTTCGCCGAACCCGGAGGCCACGATCACCAGCGAGGCCACTCCGCGGTCCCGGCACTCGGCGGCCACCTCGATGGCGGCGTCCGCGGCGACCAGCAGGATCGCGGAGTCCACCGGCTGACCGATCGCGGACACGCTGGGATAGGTGGGCCGGCCGGCCACTTCGGACCGGCTCCGGGACACCAGGTGCACCTCGCCGCGGTAGCCGTGCGAGAGCAGGTTGTGCACCGCCGCCCCGCCGAACCGGCTCACGTCGTCACTGGCGCCGACGACCGCCACCGACCTGGGGGCCAGCAGTCTGGCCAGACCCGCCAAGGGGGGTCCGGACTGGGTGGCCGCCGTCGCTTGCTGACCGGTCACTGTGGCCCGTCCGGACCGCCGGGCGACGGTTCCGGTGGCCGGCGCTGCTCGGCCGGCTTGAAGACCCAGTGCTGCTCGCATCCGTCCGCACCCTGGAACCGGCACCGGATCACGTCCACCCGCTCCAGGTTGTCGTCGGCGGCGACGTAGCCCTCGAAGCAGCCGGCCTCGAACGCCTCGGTGTACTTCCCGTTGCCCGGGTTGTCCTCGCTGAAGTAGATGCACTGGCGGCGCCGGACTACGCAGGTGGTGTCGTCATACTCCGCGAACAGCGCGGCGGCGTGTTTCGGCCCCCGGATCGCGTGCACAAGATCCTGGTAGAGCGCCATCATCCGGGGCTCTCCCCGGCGCTCCCGATGGTAGGCCGCCAGCAGGGTGGCGTAACCGCGTCCGCCGTACCGGCGGCCGATCTCCCGGGCGATCTGCTGCGCCGCCTGCTCGCCGACCACCTCCTCGGCGACCGTGTAGAAGGTCTGGAAGTTCGCCTCGATCTGCCGGCTCATGCTGTAGACGAGGTGGTCGACCGTCAGCTCCTGGATGGGGGTCTCATACCGGTCCATCCGCTGTCGCTCCGCCGGGCTCAGGCCAGCCCCCGGGTAGAACAGCAGCCGGTCTTCCGAGTAGCTCTCCCGCGCCATCGACACGCTCCGACGGTAGTTGCCGCCACGTTTACATGGTGAAACCTACTTCCATGAGAGTCGCCAGTCAAGAAGGGCAGGCGTGGGATAGCCCACGGTACGGGCGGCTCCCGCCCGACCGGGCGGTGCGGCGGTGCCGGGTCCGAGCCTAGCTACGCCCGCTGGAACCCGAGCTGCTCGTCGATCTGGTGCACCTCGTCGACCAGGAACGGCAGCGCGTCCATCATCCGCTGGCGGGTCCACCGGGTGCCCGGCCCGGTGACGTTGATGCAGGCGTTGACCTCGCCGTGCGGCCCGAACAGCGGGAACGCGATCGCGCTCGCGCCCGGGATGGTCTCCCCGACGGTGATCGCGTACCCGGCCTTGCGGATCGCTTCGGCCGAGCGCACCAGCTTCGGCTTGTTCATCCGCACGGTCCGGTCGGAACCACCGTCCAGCACCAGCTGCAGGCGCTCGGCCGACCACGCCACCAGCACCCGCCCGGAGGCGCCAGCCGGCAGGTTGAACACCCGCCCGACTCCGGTGGCGGCCCGGATCGGCTCCCGGCTGACCAGCTCGGCCAGGCAGACCCGGCTCTGGCCCATCGCGACGTGCAGGCCGACCGTCTCGCCGGTGCCGGCGCGCATCCGCTCCAGGTGTGGCATCGCGGCGACGACCAGCTCGTCCTGGTCGCCCCGTTGCAGCACCACCCGGGCCAGGCTCATGATGGTCGGCCCCAGGCTGTAGCGCCCGGTCGCCTGGTCCTGGACCAGGAACTTGCTGCGCTGCAGCGCCTTCACCATCCGGTGGGCGGTGGACAGCGTGAGCCCGGTCCGCTGCGCGACCTCGGTCAGGGTGAGGGTCGGCTCGTTCTCGGTCCAGCACAACAGGACACTGAGGAGGCGGTTCACCGCCTGCGAACCCCGCTCGGTCATGTCCCTCCCTGAAACGCCCCGTACCGCACCGGCTGTCCGGTTTCGGCTGCGGGATCGGGCCACCAGCCTGCCACGTCCCGGCTCCGGCCACCGCCCTGTCCGGCCTTGACCGGCGGCCGGGCGCACTCCTACCATCGCTATCACCATGCAGAAACGACTGCCACATTCTAGGCGGTGAGGGTAGGGGGCTGGAACAGGGCAGGTCGGTGGAGGCGCCGGGGTCCCCGCGGGAGGCCGGGCGGCCGGGACAGAGAGGCCGTGTGGCCGGGACAGAGGGGAGCCAGGTGCGGCGTCCGGAGGCGGGCCCCGGTGTGGCGCCGGTGGGGGCGGCGCTGGTCGGAGTCTTCCTCTACAGCCTCTCGCCGGTGCTGGTGCGGGCCAGTGAGCTGTCCGGGCCGGTGTTCGCCTTCTGGCGGATGCTGCTGGCGGTCCCGGTGCTCCTGCTGGCGGTCGCCGTGGCTCGGCGCGGCCGCCCGGAACCGGTCGGCGCCGGCAACGGCTGGTGGTTGCCGGTCGCCGGCGGGGTCGGGCTGGCCGCCAACCAGCTGGCGACGATGAGCGCCCTGAAGCTGACCTCGGTGGCCAACGTGGCGCTGATCGGCACCCTCGCTCCACTGATCATCGCCGGTCTCGGGGTCTGGCTGCTGCGGGAGCGGCAGCGGCCGATGTTCTGGGTATGGACGCTGGTCGCGATGGCCGGAGCGATGTTCGTCGTGGTGGCCGAGTCCGGTGGGGTCGACGCGAGCGTCTGGGGGATGGTGCTGGCGCTGGTCGGTGTGGTGGCGTTCGCCGTGTTCATGCTCTGTGCCCGGCACAGCAGCCGGACCCTGTCCCAGTTCCTGTTTCGCAGCACGGTCGCCGGCGCGGTGCTGCTCACCGGGTTCGTGCTGGTGACCGGGGCCGACCTGACGGTGGGCAGCCGGGCGGACCTGCTGCGGGTGGCGGCGGTGGTGCTCGGCAGCGGCACGGTGGGGCACTGGCTGTTCACCTGGTCACTGCGGGCCACGTCGGCCGGCTTCGGGGCGGTCATGCGGTTGCTCCAGCCGGTGCTGGCCGGGATCATCGCCTGGCTGCTGCTGGCCGAGTCAGTCACCGCCCCGCAGCTGATCGGCGGCGGAGTCATCCTGGCCGGCGTCACCGCCGTGGTGCTCGAGAGCCGGCGGCCGCCGCCGCTGGTCTGACCCCGTCCGGGAGTGCTCTACGCTCGTGGCATCGTCGGGTCCGGACCGCGACCGATGGGACACGGATGCAGCTGCAGCAGCCCAAGCTCGCCGACCTGGTGGCGCGCACCCTCCGGGACCGGATCCTGTCCGGTGAGCTCCAGGACGGTGACGAGCTGCCCCGCCAGGAGGACCTGCTGCGCGAGTTCGGAGTGAGCAAGCCGTCGCTGCGGGAGGCGCTGCGGATCCTGGAGGCGGAGGGGCTGGCCACCGTGCGGCGCGGCAACCGCGGCGGGGCGGTCGTGCACGTACCGAAGGCGCAGAACGCCGCCTTCATGATCGGGCTGACCCTCCAGTTCCGTGGCGTCCCGCTGGCCGACGTCGGCCACGCGCTGCGGGCGATCGAGCCGGTCTGCGCCGGGCTGTGCGCCGCCCGCGACGACCGGGACCGGGAGGTGGTCCCGGCGCTGCGGGAGATCCAGCAGGCGACCCAGCTCAGCGTCGGCGATCCGGTCGAGTTCACCGGCTGCACCCGGCGGTTCCATCAGGAGATCGTGGGCCGGTGCGGCAACCAGACCCTGATCCTGGTGGTCGGTGCGCTGGAGGCGATCTGGTCCTCACCGGAGCGCAGCTGGGCCGACCAGGCCACCCGGCAGGGCCGGTTCCCGGACCGGGGGCAGCGGCTGCGGGGCATCCGGGCGCATGAGCGGCTGATCGGGCTGATCGGAAGCGGTGACGTGGAACGGGTGCAGCGGTTCGCCGCGTCGCACCTGCGGGACAGCCTGGCCCACATGATCGTCGACACTGCGGGCGACACCGTCCAGCCGCTCCGCGCGCCGGACGGCCCGCGGTCGGCACCGGGAGCCGGGCCGGCCGGCTCAGCCGACCCGGACGACCACCGCCTCCGCCTCGCCCACCCCGCCGCAGATGGTGACCAACCCGGTCCCACCGCCCCGCGCGGTGAGCTGTGAGACCAGGGTCATGACCAGCCGGCCAGCGGTCGCGCCGGTCGGGTGACCGACCGCGATCGCCCCACCACCCACATTGGTCCGCTCCCGGAGGTGCTCGGCCCGGTGCTGGTCCCGGTCAGCCAGTTCCAGTGTGGTCACCAGGGGCACCGCCGCGAACGCCTCGTTCACCTCCAGGAGGTCCACGCCGGACAGGTCCAGGCCGGCCCGCCGCAGCGCCAGCCGGGCCGCCCGGGCGGGCATCGACGCGATCTGCTGCGGGTCGCCGGAGGCCATCGCGAAGCCGGACAGCTGGGCCCGGACCGGCACTCGTTGCTCCCGGGCCCACGCGCCCGACGTCAGCACCAGCGCGGACGCGCCACTGCTGAGGTCGGGCGCGTTGCCGGCGGTGACGGTGGTGCTTCCGTTCACGGTCGGCAGGGCCGACAACGCCGCGAGCGTGGTTCTGGGGCGGGGGACCTCGTCCCGGTCCAGGAGCACCGGGCCGCCCTCAGCGTCCGGCGCGTCCACCGGCACCAGCTCGGCGTCGAGCCGGCCGGCGGCCAGCGCCAGCTGGTAGCGTTCCTGGCTGCGCACCGCCCACTCGTCCTGCTCGACCCGGTCCACTCCGTACTGTCCGGCCTCCACGGCGGCCTGAACCGCCCGCGGAACCCCGGAGTGCGGGCAGGCCACCACCAGCTGGTCGGTCAGCTGCAGGTCACCCAGCCGGCTGCCGAACCGGGCGGTCTCCAGGAAGTAGGGCACCCGGCTGAGGTTGTCGACCCCACCGGCCACCGCCACGGCAGTGTCCCCGAGCCGCAGCCCCCGGCTGGCCAGAGCGACCGCCGCCAGCGACGAGCAACAGGCCCGATCCACGGTGTACGCGGAGCGGTCCTCCGGGATGCCGGACCGTAGCTGCACCTGCCGGGCCACCGAGCGCTCCGAGCCCGGGAAGTTGACCCCGACCGCCAGCTCCGCCACCGCCGCCGGTTCGACCCCGGAGCGCGCGACCGCGGCCCGCACCGCGACCGCGCCCAGCACCGGCAGCCGGACCCCGCGCAGCGCCCCGCCGAACCTGCCGAACGGGGTCCGCGCGTACCCGGCGACCACCACCTGCTCCGCCGGCCCGCTACCGGCCATGGCGTCCCCAGACCTCGGCCAGTGCGTCGCAGATCTCGCCGACCGTGGCGAACGCCTGCACCGCCGTCAGGATCGCCGGGACGGTGTTGGTCCCGGACCGGGCCGCCTGCTCGACTCCCCGCAGCGCCCGGACGCAGTCCTGGCTGTGCCGCTGGCGGCGCACCTCCCGCAACCGCCCGACCTGCGTCCGCTCCAGCTCCGGGTCCGCGCGGGCGGGCTGGATGTCGCGGTCCGGCCGGTCCCCGGCGAACCGGTTCACCCCGACCACCGTACGCTCTCCACTGTCGATAGCCAGCTGCTGACGGTACGCCTCGGCCTCCAGCTCGGTGGCGATCCAGCCACTCTCCAATGCGGCCAGTGCACCGCCCTGGTCCTCGATCCGGGCCAGATACCGGGTCACCCGGTCGGCCAGCTGGTCGGTGAGGCTCTCCACAAAGTAGGAGCCGCCCAGCGGGTCGGTGGTTCGGGTCACCCCGGTCTCGTACGCGAGGATCTGCTGGGTCCGCAGCGCGATCTGGACCGCCTCGTCGGACGGCAGCCCGAGCGCCTCGTCGTAGGAGGAGGTGGCCAGGGTCTGCACCCCGCCGAGCGCCGCGGCCAGCGCCTGGTACGCGACCCGGACCACATTGTTGAGTGGCTGCTGGGCGGTCAGCGGGCTGCCCAGCGTGTAGACGAACAGGTTGAGCCGCCGGGTCTCGTCGCGGGTCGCCCCGAACCGTTCCACCATCAGCGAGGACCACAGCCGGCGGGCGGCCCGGAACTTCGCCACCTCCTCGAACAGGTCCTGGTGGGCGGAGAGGAACATGAACAGGGACGCTCCGAAGTCGTCGATGTGCAGCCCCCGGTCGACCGTCCCGCGGATGTACTCCAGCCCGTTGCCGATCGCGATCGCCAGCTCCTGCACCGCATCGGCACCGGAGTCCCGGATGTGGTATCCGCAGAACTCGATCGGCTCCCAGTGCGGCAGGTTCCGGGCGCAGTACTCGATCACGTCGACCGAGAAGCCGAGCGCCTGCCGGGGCGGGAAGACGTAGGTGCCGCGGGCCACGTACTCCTTCAGGACGTCGTTCTGCAGCATCAGCCGGAAGTCGGTCGGTGCGTAGCCGTGCCGCTCGGCGGCGGCGGCGAACATCGCGACCGCGATCGGGCCGATCGCGTTGGCGGTGGTGCGGATCTGCGAGACCTCGCGCAGCGGGATCCCGTCCAGCAGGTCGGTCATGTCCGCCAGCGAGTCGATCGGGACCCCGACCCGCCCGACCTCGCCGGCGGCCAGCGGGTGGTCGGAGTCCAGGCCGTTCTGGGTCGGCAGGTCCAGCGCCACCGAGAAGCCGCGCTGACCGCCGGCGAGCAGCGACCGGATCCGCCGGTTGGTCTCCTGCGGCGACGCCTGGCCGGAGTACATCCCCATCACCCACGGCCCGTCCCGGTACAGGCCCGGCCGCACCCCGCGGGTGAACGGCGGCTCGCCGGGCAGCCCGAGCAGGCGCTGGTGAGCCGCCGGGTCGGCGGTCGCCGGGGCGTCGGCCGGGGTGTAGACCGGGCGGACCTCGATCCGGGACAGGGTCTGCGGATCGTCGTCCGGCGGTCGTGCCGGGCCCGTCATCCCGGCCACCTCACCGGTCGGCGTCGACGGTCTCGAGGAACGCCGCGGCGGCACCGGCGAACCCGTCCACCAGCTCGTACATCTGGGTGCGGACGTTGGTGACCTTGCCCATCATGCCGACCGCCTGGCCGACCGCGGTCCCCATCACCTCCTCCACCTCGTGGTCGAAGATCGCGGTCATGGTGTCGCGGACCAGCAAGCCCTGCAGCGGGGCCGGTAACGGGGGCGGCGCGCCGCCGGACTCCCAGGCGTCCACCCACGGGGTGCGCAGCATCCGGATCGGTTTGCCGGTCAGGCAGCGGGACTGGATCGCGTCCTTCGAGCCGGCTTCGAGCAGCTTGCGCTTGACCGGCTCCTCCAGGTCGCTCTCCACAGTGGTGAGCCACAGCGATCCGGTCCACACTCCCTGGGCGCCGAGCGCGATCGCGGCGGCAATCTGCCGGCCGTCGGCGATCCCGCCGGCGGCGAGCACCGGCGTGTCCGGAACCTCGTCGACCACCTGCGGCACCAGCACCAGGGTCGAGATCCGTCCGCCGTGCCCGCCGGCCTCGGTGCCCTGCGCGACGATCACATCCGCCCCGGCGGCCACATGGGCCGGGGCCTGGCCGAGCGCGCCGACCATCCCGACCACCACCGCGCCCCAGCCATGGCTGTCCTGTTCGACCTCCCGGGGCACCGGACCGAGGGCGCTCGCGACGAGGGCCGGCTGGTGGGAGCGGGCGACCTCCCATTTCTCCATCCCGCGCCGGTGGGTGGTGATCAGGTTGTCGCCGGAGGTCGAGTAGCGGGCCCGGTCCTTCGGCTCCCCGATCCGGAACTGTTGGCTCAGCTCGGCGACGAACTGCTGGTGCTCGGCCGGGATGGTCGCTCGCAGCCGCTCCTCGTCCTCGCCGGCGGTGTTCGCCGGGAAGAGCAGGTCCACCCCGTACGGGCGGCCACCGCAGTGCTCGTCCAGCCAGGCGAGGTCGATCTCGAGCAGGTCCGGGGACTGTCGGGTGGTGCCCAGCACCCCGAGCCCGCCGGCCTGGGTGACGGCCGCGGCCACGTCCCGGCAGTGGGTGAAGGCGAAGATCGGGAAGTCGATTCCGAGCCGGTCGCAGAGGCGGTTCTTCACGGCGGGTTCCAGCTCCCTTGCGCGTTCGTGGTGGACGGGACACTGACAGGTCTATCTTATATAAGATTAAGAAGCAAGGGTCGCCGGCGGGGCCTCGTACCCCCGGGCCGCCCGGCGGTTGCCAACCAAGCAAGCGCTAGGTTAGGATCGACCGACATAGCGCCGTCCCGGGAGGTGTCCAGGCCATGGCGGGCGAGCGAGCCACCGGCGCGGAGCTGGTCCGGTACGAGCGGCGGGGCGCGGTGGACGCGGCCGGGGACCGGTCCGACCGACCCGGGAGCTAACGGTGGACCTGGACTTCAGCGAGGCCGAGCGGACCTTCCAGCTCGAGGTCCGGGAGTGGCTGGCCGGCAACGTTCCCGGTACGCCACTGCCCTCGATGGACACTCCGGCCGGTTTCGACGCTCACCGGGAGTGGGAACGGCGGCTGCACGAGGCCCGGCTGTCGGTGTTGGACTGGCCGCACCCGGCCACCGCCAAGCTGGTCGCCGCGGACGCCGCCCGGGACGCGGTCACCGCCGCTCTGCAGGTCCACGGTGCGATCGGGTACACCGACGAGCACCCGCTCAGCCTGTGGCTGCGCCGGGTAACCGCGCTGCGGTCGGCCTGGGGCTCGCCGGCCGCGCACCGGGAGCTGGTCGCGGCGGCGCTGGCCGCCGGGGACGCCGGCCACCTCGGCCAGCCACCCGACCCGCTACCCTCTACCGCAACCGGCGGGACCGCGGTGGCCACGGCGGGACAGGAGGCGACGGTGCCAGCAGCGAGGGACGCATGACCGCCCGGGACCGGGACCGGCGGGCCGAGATCCTGGCCGGTGCCGCCGCGCTGTTCGCCGAGAAGGGCGTGGCGACCACCACGGTCCGGGAGCTGGCCGACGCCGCCGGCATCCTCTCCGGCAGCCTCTACCACCACTTCGAGTCCAAGGATCACATCGTCGAGGAGATCGTGATCAGCTATGTGGACGATCTGCGGCGCGGGTACGACCGGGCGCTGGCCGAGGAGCAGGAGCCCCGCGCCCGGCTGGTCAACCTGATCCGGGTGTCGCTGGAGGTGGCCGAGCGGCACCACGGCGCCACCGAGATCTACCTGAACGAGCTCCAGTCACTGCGCAGCCTGCCCCGGTACGGGACGATCCGGCGCGCCCGGTCGGCGATGCGGAAGGCCTGGATCGCCACCATCGAGTCCGGCATCCAGGCCGGGGCGTTCCGGTCCGATCTGGACCCGCAGGTGGTCTACCGGCTGATCCGGGAGGCGGTGTGGCGCTCGGTGCGGTGGTACCGCCCGACCGCCGCGTACCCGGTGGAGCGGTTCGCCAGCGACTGCGCCTCGATCTTCCTCGACGGCCTCACCACCCCCGGGCCCCGAGTTTCCTAGCTGAACTGAGACTGTTACCCGCAAGGAGGTGGTTGTCATGGGCGCGCATGAGCTCGATACCGACGTCGCATCATTGACCTTCCGGCGCCGGCTACCACCAACAATGGCCGGTCGGCTCGCGGGCAAGGTCTAGTGTGCCGTCTCTTGAAAATATTGGCGAGGTGCGAGGGGTCTCGTACGCGGTCCACATCGCTACGGATGTTGCCCACGTCCACAGAGATGTGGTCGCGAACAAACCCACCTTCGGTTCGGCCGGCTTCACTGACACGGCCCCCACCCGGCGGGCGGTCAGGCGCGGGCGAGGCTGGCGCCGATCCGGTCGCAGGTGGCCCGCAGCGCATCACCGTACCGCCGGGTGGCCGCGTCGCCCAGCCCGGCCGTGAACGATACGGCCGCCGCGACCAGCCGAAGCTCGTCCCCGGCGAAGATCGGCGCCGAGACCGTGCTCACCCCCAGCACGTAACCCTCGTGGTCGACCGCCCACCCCTGCGCGCGGGTCTGGGCCAGCTGCTCCCGGAACCGCTCGACGCTGGTCTCGCTCTTCGGCGTGAACGAGCGCAGCCCGCGGGCCAGCACGTCGTCGACCACCTCCGGCGGGTCGTACGCGAGGAAGGCGCGCCCGAACGAGCCGGACTGGATCGGCAGGTGGACCCCGACCTGGAAGGTGATCCGGACCCGGCCGACCCGCTCCAGTTTGTCCAGGATGGACACCTCGTACCGGTCGAACCGGCGGTACAGCACCAGGGTCGCGTCGATCGTGGACAGCAGCTCGGTCAGGTAGCGCCGGGCGACCTGCAGGTCGTCGAGCTGGCCGGTGGCCGACAGCCCCAGCTCCACCAGCTCCGGGCCGAGCGCGTAGCCGCGGGTCGCCTCGTCGAACCGCACCCAGCCCACCGCCACCATCGACTGGAGCAGGTAGTAGACCGTACTCTTGTTCAGCTGCAACGTCTCGACCAGCTCAGACAGAGTCTGGGCGCCGTCGGTGGACAGCCGCCGGAGCACCAGCGCGGCGCGCTCGATCGCCGGCACCTTCCCGGCGTCGACTTCGCTACCCCGGCCACGATTCATAAGCTGCCAAAGGGCAGAAAGTCCCAGGCCCGCTCGGACAGCTCGGCCGGCGGCAGCGCGGTCATCCGTCCACCTTCCCGGCGCGCTCCTGCTCCCGCAGCTCGCGCCGCAGCACCTTGCCGGTCGGGTTGCGAGGCAGCGCGTCCACGAACCGGTAGCGGCGCGGCACCTTGAAGTCGGCCAACCGCTCCCGGCAGAACTCGGCCAGCTCGTCGGCGCTGGCCCGCTGCCCGGCCCGCAGCACCACATGGGCGCTGGTGTCCTCGCCGAGCCGGTCGTGCGGCACCCCGACCACCGCCGCATCCAGCACCGCCGGGTGCTCATACAGCACCCGCTCGATCTCGGCCGGCGCGATGTTGAAGCCGCCGCGCACGATCAGGTCCTTCTTCCGGTCCACATGGTACTTGAAGCCGTCCTCGTCCACCCGGACGATGTCGCCGCTGTGCAGCCAGCCGTCCCGCAGCACCTCGGCGGTGGCGTCCGGGTTCTTGTGGTAGCCCTTCATGATGGTCGGCCCGCGGTAGCAGATCTCGCCGGCGCCGCCCGGCCCGACCTCGTTCCCCTCCTCGTCGACCACCCGGCACTGCACCAGCGGCGACGGGTCCCGGCCGACCGAGCCGAGCTTGCTGAGCGCGAACTCGCTGGGCAGGTAGAGCCCGCTCGGGCCGGCCTCGGTCAGCCCGTAGGTCTGGTAGAGCTCGACCCCCGGCACCAGCTCGAACAACCGGGAGATGATCACGGGCGGCATCACCGCCCCGCCGTAGTCCATCATCCGCACCGAGCTCAGGTCGGCGTCCTTGATCAGCCCCGAGTCCAGCAGCAGGATGTAGCAGGTCGGCACGTTCACGTACACAGTGGTGCGTTCGGCCTGGAGCAGCTCGAGCGTGCTCGTGACGTCGAAGGCCGGCTCGATCACGTTGCAGGCACCGGCCCACAGCGCCGAGAAGCTGGCGAAGTGGCAGCCGGCGCTGGTGAACACCGGGAACGCGCTCTGCCACACGTCATCCGGCCGGACCTGCAGGGTGCGAGACAGCGAGTACGCGTCGGCGACGCAGATCGAGTGGGTCTGCATCACGCACTTGGGCACGCCGGTGGTGCCGGAGGTGAACAGCCAGTCGGCGTCGTCGTCCTCGGTCAGGTCGGCGCCGGGCAGCCGGCCGTCCACACCAGAGTCCACACCAGCGTCGGGCAGTGCGTCCCACGGCACCGCACCCGCGACCGGGTTGTCGCCGCCCACCTGCACCAGCAGCCGGATCGAGCGGACCTGGCCGGCGACCGTGGTGGCGGTCGCGGACAGCCCGGCCTCGAAGATCACCGCGCTGGCGTCGCACAGCTCCACCAGCTCCCGGACCTCCCGGGCGGTGAACCGGGTGTTGATCGGGCAGTTGACGGCGCCGGCCTTGTGCACGCCGTAGTACGCGACCGTGGCCTCCAGCCCGGCCTGGTTGGACAGCATCAGCGCCACCCGCTCACCCCGGCGCAGCCCGCGCGCCGCCAGCCCGCGGGCGACCGCGTCGGAGGCCAGATCCAGCTCCCGGTAGGTGATCCGGCGCCACCGGCCCCGGGCGTCCCGGGCGGCCACCGCCGGGGCGTCCGGCCGGGCCGCCGCCCGCGCCCGCAGCAGCGCCACGATCGTGCGCTCCCCGAACTCGGCCGGGAGCCGGACCGGGCCGGCCGCCACCGATGCCTCAGTCATCGGTCAGCCGCCGCAACCGGGCCAGGCTGTCCGCCGTACCGGCCATCAGGTCGTACATCACGTCGCGGGCCGGTGCCTGCCGGTCCATCATCCCCACCACCTGTCCGAGCGGTGTCCCCATGGTCTCCCGGCGGGCCTCGAACATCCCGATCATCGCCTCCCGCACCAGCATCCCCTGCAGCGGCGCCGGCAGCGGGCGCGGCGCCCCCGCCTGCTCCCAGGCCGCCACCCACGGGGTTCGCAGCTGCCGGACCGGCTTGCCGGTGGAGCAGAGCGAGATCGTGGCGTCGGTCGAGGCCGCGGCGACCAGCTTGTCCTTCACCAGCGGGTCCAGGTCGCTCTCCATAGTGGTCAGCCAGATCGAGCCGGTCCACACGCCCTGTGCCCCGAGCGCCAGCGCGGCCGCCACCTGCCGGCCGTCCCCGACCCCGCCGGCGGCCAGCACCGGCAGGTCGACCGCGTCGACCACCTGCGGCACCAGCACGAACGTACTGATTGGACCGGTGTGCCCGCCCGCCTCGTGGCCCTGCGCGACCACGATGTCGGTGCCGGCCTGCTGGTGCTTGACGGCGTGCCGGGGTGAGCCGACCAGGCCGGCGACCAGCGTCCCGTCCGCGTGCGCCTGCTCGACGATGTCCGGCGGAGCCGGCCCGAGCGCGCTGGCCAGCAGCCGCACCCGGTGCCGGCGGGCCACCTCCCACTGTGCCCGGGCCCGGGCGTGGGTGGCGATCTGGCCGTCCCCGAACCGGGAGTGGGCGGCCTGCTGCTTCGGGGCCGGGATGCCGAACCGCTCCTGCAGCTCCCGGACGAACTTCCGGTGCTGGTCCGGGATTGCGCCGGCCAGCTCCCGCTCGTCGTCGCCAAGGTACTTCTCCGGGAGCACCAGATCGACCCCGTACGGCTTGCCGGCCAGCGCCGCGTCCAGCTGGGCGAGGTCGACCTCCAGCTCCTCGGGTGCGTGCCGGGCGGCGCCCAGCACCCCCACCCCGCCGGCCTCGCTCACCGCCTGGACCACGTCCCGGCAGTGGCTGAACGCAAAGATCGGCAGCTCCGCCCCCAGCATGTCGCATACCTTCGTACGCACGACGTCAACTCCTCGGGATCGGGAACAGCCGGCCGGGTGCCCGCCCGGTGCGGCCGTCCACCTGGTAGTCGGCCAGGAACCCGGCCGAGGACAGCGCGGTGTCGGCCAGCACGTCGGTGAGCTGGTTGACCGGCGTGACCGGGGTGGAGCGCTGCTGCCCGGCCAGGAACAGGTCCTGCTTCGGCAGCGTCCGGGTGAACCGTTCCACCGCCCGGTCCACCTGGGCCCGGGCCGGGCCGCTGCGCCGGTTCGGCCCGCCCGCCAGGGCCGGGTCCAGCACCGACCGGTCGCCGGTGACCTCCACGATCCAGTCCCGCAGCGCCGACCAGTGGCCGGGCATCAGCGTGACGATCGACACCAGCCCGTCCGCGGCCGGGTACATCCCCAGCGGGGCGGTGGAGGTGCGCCGGCCGCCGGCCCGGCGGCGCAGCCGGCCGTCGTCGAGCAGCCCGCACAGGTCGAACTCACCGGAGACCGCCACCGCGGTGTCCTGCAGCGAGACGTCGACCAGCTCGCCCGGGTCGCCGGGCTGCCGCCCGCGGATCGCGGCCAGCACCGCGATCGCGACGAACTCACCGGCCAGCGCGCACAGCAGCTGCCCGTCCGGGACCACCGGCGGCTGGTCTGGTTCACCGGTCACGAACGCCAGCCCGCCGGCGGCCCAGGCGGTGGCCTCGCCGCCCGGCCAGTCGGCCCGCGGACCGGTCAGGCCGTACGGGGTGACGGCCGCGACCACCGGGCCGTCCGGCGCGTCCGCCAGCGGCAGGTATCCGCTGTCCCGCACGCCGGTGGCCGGGCCGCTGACCAGCACCACGTCGGCCTGCCGGGCCAGCTCCCGCGCCTGCTCGAGGGTCCGGCACCGTCGCACCGGCCGCCCGCCGACCCAGTACGCGAACTCGGCGGCTCGCTGCCGCCGGTCACCGGGATCGCCGGCCCGGTCGGGGTGCAGCGGGTCAGGGCCGACCACTACCCGGGTGACGTCCGCGCCGAGGTCGGCCAGCAGCCGGGCGGCCGGCACCCCGAGCCGGTCGGTGGCGTCGAGAACGGTCAGCCCGCGTACCAGGGCGTGAGGCGGGCGGGGCCCGGCCGGGGGGCGCGGCCCGACCAGGTGGCGGGGCCGGGGTTGTGGCCCGGGCGGCTGCTCCCAGACCGGGTCCCGCAGCAGGTGCCGCGCCAGCGGGTAGCCGGGCCGCGGGAACGGCGCGCCGACCCGGACCGGCGGGTGCACCACCCCGGCGGTGGTCAGGGCGGTCTGCTCGGCGTCGCCGAGCCCGAGCAGCTCGCCGAGGACGTACCGGTTGTCCTCCCCGAGCAGCGGGCCGCCCCGGCTGAACCGGGCCGGTGCCCGCCGTAGCCGGGGCGGATACCCGAGCGCCACGCCGGTCCCGAAGCACGGGTCGGGGTGCAGCAGCCACGGCCGGCGGTGCGCGAGCTGCGGGTCGGTGAGCCAGTCCGCCTGGTCGTTGACCGGGGCGGCGGCCACCCCCGCGGCGGCCAGCCGCTGGCAGATCTCGGTGGCGTCGCGCGGACCGGTCCAGGCGGCGATCGCGCCGTCCAGCCCGGCCCGGTGGGTCCGCCGGTGCGCCGGGTTGCGCCAGCGCGGGTCGGTCGCCAGCTCCGACCCGGCGGCGACCGCCAGCAGCGCCTGCCAGGCCGGCTGGTCGGGACAGTCGACCAGCACCCAGCGGTCCGGGCCGCGGGCCGGGTAGACCCCGGTCACCCGCTCGGACCCGGCCCCGGGGTCCCGGTCCTCGGGACCGAGCGAGGCCAGCAGCAGCTGCGGGCCGATCGCCCCGAGCGTGACCTCCGCCTCCGAGATGTCGAGCGTCCGGGCGGCGGCCGGGTCGGCCAGCGCCGCCAGCACCGCCACCGCCGCGTGGGCGCCGGCCAGATAGTCGGAGTACGAGATCCAGGTCAGCCCGCAGGGAGCCCGACCCGCGCCGGCGGTCAGGCTGTCCAGGCCGGTCAGCGCGCTCAGGTTCGGCCCCCAGATCCGGAACGACCGGTACGCTCCCGGCCCCTGCCCGAACGAGCTGAGCGCGCTGTAGACCAGGTCCGGGTTGTGGCGCGCCAGGTCGGCCGGGGCCAGCCCCAGCCGCTCGCAGACCCCGACCGCGAAGTTGGTGACCAGCACGTCGCTGATCTCGACCAGCCGGAGCAGCAGCTCGTGGCCGCGCGGCTGGGCGATGTCCAGCCCGACGCTGAGCTTGCCGGCGTTGTAGTTCGACCAGTGCGGTGCGGTCTCCAGCAGCAGGTCCGGATCGGTGCCGGCTGGCACCGCCCGCGACCCGTACAGCCGGATCACGTCCGGCCGGCCGCGCGACTCCACCCGGATCACCTCGGCCCCGTGCGCGGCGAGGTACTTGCCGCAGGTCGGCCCGGCGATCCCCTGGGTCAGCTCCAACACCCGCAGGTCCGACAGCGGCGCCGGTCGGGCGCGGACGCTCACGCCTCCCGCCACTTCGCTGGCCGCCGCTCCGCGAACGCCGCCAGCCCCTCCTGCACGTCGGCGTGGCGCAGGTTCTGCTCGGCGATCAGGTTCTCGATCGCGAACGGGGTCTCCAGGGACAACGACCGCAGCACCCCCTCCTTGACCGCCTGCACCGCCGCCGGGCCGTTCTCCAGCAGCGTGGCGGCCATCGTCTCGGCGGTGTCCAGCAGCTCCGCCGCCGGGACCACCTGGTTGATCAGACCGACCTGGTACGCGCGTTCGGCGTCGATCGGCCGTCCCAGCAGCAGGATCTCCATCGCGATCGCCCACGGGACCTGCCGGGGCAGCCGGACGTGAGACCCGCCACCGGGTGTCAGCCCCCACCGCACCTCCGGCAGCGCGAAGGTCGACTCCGGGGAGGCGATCCGCAGGTCGGTTCCCTGCAGGATCTCCAGCCCACCGGCCAGGCAGTAACCGTCGACCACCGCGATGATCGGCTTGTAGATGTCCGAGAAGAACCGCTTGGTGCGGTCCGTGAAATGACCGCCCTGCCGGGTCATCGGGCCGACCGTCGACTTCAGGTCGGCACCGGTGCAGAACGCCCTCCCGCCCGCCGCGCTGAGGATCGCCACCCGGAGCTGGTCGTCGCGCTGGAAGTCCGCGAACGCCGCGACCATGGCTTCGTACATCTCGGCGGTGTACGCGTTCAGCTTCTCGGGGCGGTTGAACCGCATGTGGGCGATCCGGCCCTTGCGGTGGTAGAGGAACTCGGTGGTCATCTGGTCCCTTCCCTCGATGCGGCGCCGGCCGGCGGCCCTGAGTTCTTGTTGCAGAACTGAGTTCTCTACGGAGAATAGCGACCGCGTCGACCGGCCGGTCACTGGGCGGCGAGCAGCCGGTACCACTCGCCCGGCGGCAGGGTGTCGGTCCGCCGCTGCCCGAGCAGGCACTGCGCCACCAGCACCTGGTGGATCTCGTTGGTGCCCTCACCGATCAGGTACATCCGGGCGTCCCGGACGTAGCGCTCGATGTGGTACTCGTCGACATAGCCATAGCCGCCGTGGATCTGCAGCGCGTGGTTGGCCGCCTGCCAGGCCACCTCGGAGGCGTGCAGCTTCGCCAGCGACGAGTAGTAAGTCAGCCGGGTCATCCCCCGGTCGATCCCGGAGGCCAGCATCGCGACCAGCGCCCGCGCCGTCTCGACTCCGAGCGCCACCTCGGCGAGCTTGGCCTGGATCAGCTGCCGGTCCCCGATCGCCACCCCGCCGACCCGGCGCTGCGAGGCGTAGTCGACCGACCGGTCCAGGCAGTAGCCGGCCATCCCGAGGCACCGGGCCGCCACCGCCAGCCGGCCCCGGTCCAGCGCCCGTTGCGCCACCGCCAGCCCCTCGCCCGGCTCCCCGAGCCGGGCGCCGGCCGGGACCGGGCACTGGTCGAGGTGCAGGAAGCCGGTCTCGATGCTGTGCAAGCCCATGGTGCCCGGGATCGCCTGGGAGGACAGCCCGGGGGTGTCCCGGTCCACCAGGAACGCGGTGATCGTGGCCGGGTCGGCGGCGTCCCGGGCCAGGGTCAGGAAGACGTGCGCATGGTCGCACAGGGTGATGAACACCTTCGACCCGGAGATCAGATACCCGTCGCCGTCGACCCGGTAGGTGGTCTCGATCCCGGCCAGGTGGCTGCCCGACTGCGGTTCGGTGAACGCGCCGGCCGCGAGCAGCGTGCCGGCGGCCAGCCCGGGCAGGTATCGCCGGCGCTGCTGCTCGGTGCCGCTCAGCATGATCGACGCACCGACACTGCAGCTCGGCTGGGCCATCAGGATCGCGAGCACGTGGTCGATCCGGGACATCTCCTCGACCAGCGGTACGAGGGACAGGTAGCTCAGCCCCAGCCCCCCGTACTCGGTCGGGACGGTTCCCCCCATGAAGCCGAGCTCGCCCATCTGGGCGATCAGGTCCCACGGCAGCTCCCGCCGCCGGTTGTAGTCCAGGACCCGGGGGGCCACCTCGTGTTCGGCGAACTCGCGCACCGCCTGCCGGAGCGCCTCCACCTCGTTGGCCTGCTCGTTGGCCTGGTCACCGGTCGGCGGCATCGACGCTCTCCTCGGCTGGTCCGGTTGGCAGCGCAAACAGCTGGGCAAACGCGTGCAGCTGGTCGCGGTAGTGGGCCGGCGAGGTGTGCCGGAAGTAGACGCTGACCGCGGTGGCGCCGAGGTCGCGGAGCTGGTCGACGGCGGCCGTGCACCGGTGCGGGGCGCCGAGCGGGTCGAGCGGTTCCGGGACCCGGAGGACCACCTCCAGCGGCACCGGCCGGTCGGCCAGTCTCGGCCGGGCGTCCCGCAGCATGGCCCGCAGGTCGGCGAGGTCGAGCTGGAAGGGCACCCAACCGTCGCCGAGCTCGCAGGCGCGCCGCAGCGAGCGCCGGGACTGGCCGCCGACCCAGATCGGCACCCGTTCCTGGACCGCCACCGGCTCCACATGCCAGCCCTCGAACGAGTAGAACCGCCCGTGGAAGGTCGCGCGGGGGGTGGACAGGCAGGTCCGGAGCGCCTCGATCATCTCGTCCGCCCGTGCCCCCCGGCCGGCGAAGTCGTGGCCCAGCAGGGCGAACTCCGCTGCCAGCGAACCCACCCCGACCCCGAGCACCAGCCGGCCGCCACTGAGCAGGTCCAGCGTGCCGAACCGCTTGGCCACCTCCAGCGGGTGGTGGTAGCCAAGCACGATCACCTGGGTAGCCAGCCGGATCCGGCGGGTCCGGGCGGCCAGGAAGGACAGGGTGGCCAGCGGGTCCCAGAAGCAGGGTCCGCGCCGGGCCAGCTCCGGCTCCGGGATCGCCACGTGCTCGAACGCGGTCAGGTAGTCGAACCCCAGGGCATCGGCGGTGCCGGCCAGGTCGACCAGCTCGGCCGGACCGGCCCGCTCCTCCCAGTCGGCCGGCGCCAGGTGCCGGATCCGCTGCACGATCGGGGTCAACAGGCCGAACCGCAGTGGCGCCGTCGGCCGGCCGTTGTTGGATCGTACTGTCACATTGTGAAATGTAGGAAGCATGGTGTGGTCGTGTCAAGGGCCGCCGGGTGCGGAGCGGATGGCCTCGCGGACACTCCGGGGACCGGCGCTGGCAGCGGGCTGGCGCTCAGCGGGCTGGCAGCGGTCGGGCAACAGCGCGGAGGGAGGTCGGCGAGCCAGTGGAGCAGCCGGTGCCGGTGAGCGTTGACGGCGCTAGTCGACCTCCCTATACTTCCTTCCACATTGCGAATAGGTTAACCACGAAGTGGTTGCGAGACCCGTGCGAAACGGTTCCGGAGCGTCGCTCCCTGGCGACGAACCGGACGGCCGGGGACATCCGGACTGAGCGCGGGCAGAGCGGACACCATCCGCGACGCCGCTACGACCGCCCCGGGGCAGGGTCGCCGAGAGGGGCGCCACGACCCGGACCACAGCTCAAGGAGGAACGGCAGTGACCCCAACCTCATGGCGGCTGGTGGCGGGCGGTGCGGGCATCGCCCTCGCCGTCGCGCTCACCGCCTGCAACGATCCCGGTGTCCGGGACGCCGACAGCGGCGATGACGGTGTCCTCCGGATCTCGGCCGGAATCGCCAGCGTCAGCTCGCTCAACTCCATCAACGCCCAGCTGCTCTGGGCCGACCCGGCGCTGGCCGGGGAGCACAACCTGGAGATCGACTGGATGGACTTCGGCGGCAGCTCCCCGAACTGCTGGACGGCGGTGATCGCCGGGGAGATCGACCTCTGCGTCGCGTCGCCGGCCGGTGCCACCGCGGCGATCGCCGAGGGCCAGGGGCTCCGGTTCGTCACCTCGCTCACCGACGTGATGAGCGAGCTGGTGGTCAGCCCGGAGCTGGCGGCCTCGGCGGGCGGGCCGGACGCGCCGGTCGAAGACCGGCTGGCGGCGCTGCAGGGCGGGACGGTGGCCACCTCCAACCTGGGCACCAGTCACGCCGCCTACCTGGACCTGATGCTCGACCGGGTGGGGATGAGCTTCGGCGAGGAGGTCCAGGCGCTGACCCTCACCGACCCGGTGGCGATGATCGAGGGGATCAAGAACGGCCGGTTCGACGGAGCGATGTGGACCGTCGGCTCGTTCGAGACCGGGGTGCTGTCCGGGGACGTGGTGCGGCTGCTGTCCACCCCGGCCGGTGACGAGCCGCGGCTGCAGGGCGTCCCATTCGTGATCGCGGCGGGCAGCTCCGCCTGGGTGGACGCCAACAACCAGGCCGTCGACGGGTTCCGCGCGGCGCTCAACGAGGCGGCCGCGGTGATCGAGAGCTCGCCCGACGACGCGGCAGCCAAGCTGAAGCAGCAGTTCTTCCCGGACATGGAGGAGGAGCTGTTCCGGAACGGCTTCGAGCAGGTCGTGCCACTGATAAACATGGATGGCATGGTCGCCGCCGAAGCGTGGCAGACCAACCTGGACATCCTCCAGCAGTCGAACGAGAACAGCCTGGAGGGCAGCGGATACGACACGGACTCGCTCTATCCGGCCATGCGCGGGTAGTGGGCAGGCGGACCATCGCAACGACGCCGAGGGGACAGCACACATGGCACGCCCGGATCACGCCACCCGCCAGGCCCAGCCGTCGCCGGTAGACCGGGCCGGCGGCGGGCAACCGCTGGTGACCCTTGAGAACCTGACGTTCGGCTATCCAGGCGGTGAGACGATCCTGGAGGACCTGGACCTACGGGTGCGGCAGGGCGAGTTCCTGGCGCTGCTCGGCCCGAGCGGGTGCGGCAAGACCACCATCATGAACCTGGTGGCCGGGTTCGTGCGGCCGCGGCAGGGCACCGTCGTGTTCGACGGTGCCCCGCTGCGGGGCATCAACACCCGGGTCGGTTACATGACCCAGGGGGACACGCTGCTGCCGTGGCGGACGGTCGCCAAGAACGTGCAGCTGCCGCTGGAGATCCGGGCGACGCCGCGGGCACGGGCCAACCAGCTGGTGGACTCGTACCTGGGGATGCTGCACCTGTCGGACGCGCGGGACCGGTTCCCGAGCGAGCTGTCCGGCGGCATGAAGCGACGCGCGTTGCTGGCACGCAGTCTCATCTACGAGCCGGCGATGCTGCTCATGGACGAACCGTTCGCCGCGCTGGACGCGCAGCTGCGGGAGGCGTTGCACCGGGAGCTGCTGTCCACGGTGGCGCAGCTGCGGCAGACCGTGATGTTCGTGACGCACGACATCTCGGAGAGCATCCTGCTGGCGGACCGGGTGATCGTGCTCGGCACCCAGCCGGCCGGGATCCTCGCCGAGGTGGTCATCCCGTTCGGGGCCGACCGCGACCTGGCCGAGATCCGGCTCTCCAATGAGTATCTCGGCCTGGAGCGCAAGGTCCGGGACCTTCTCCGTCAATGATCTCCCTGAAGCTCTGGAGCAGCCCATGACCACCACCAACCGGCTGGCCGCGGAACCGACCGCGGTCGGCGCGTCTGAGCGCCGCCCGGTGCCGCGCAAGCGGCGCGAGTCCGGGCTGACCAACACCCGGCTGTGGCTGTGGCGGATCTTCCTGGTGGTCGCGTTCGTCGTCTGCTGGGAGCTGGCGTCCGGCCGGATCGTGTCCGAGCTGATGGTGAGCCGCCCGACCGCCGTCGCCGAGCGGCTGTGGACCTGGATCACCGACGGGACGCTGGGCGAGCACATCCTGGTGACCGCACAGGCGACCGGCCTGGGGTTCGCGCTCGGGGCCGGGGCGGGGATGCTGGTGGGCTACATCACCGCCTCCTTCCGCCGGTTCGGGGATGTCGTCGAACCGGCGATGACCGCGCTCTACACGATGCCCCGGCTGGCGCTGGCTCCGCTGTTCATCCTGTGGTTCGGGCTGGGCATGCAGTTCCGGGTGATCTTCGCCAGCGTGATCGTGTTCTTCCTGGTCTACTTCAACACCCACTTCGGCGTGAAGGATGTCAAGGGCGAGCTGATCGCCGCGGTCCGCCTGATGGGGGCCAGCCGGCGGGAGGTCGCCATCAAGGTGGTCATCCCGTCCGCGCTGGTGTGGGTGGCCGCCGGGTTCAAGCTGTCGGTGCCGTACGCGCTGATCGGGGTGGTGGTCGGCGAGATGCTCGCCTCCGACCAGGGCCTCGGCTACCTGCTCCAGCGCAGCGCCAACCAGTTCAACGCCTCCGGGACGTTCGCCACCATCATCACCCTGCTGGTGATCGCGTTGCTGCTGGACTTCATCCTGACCCGCCTCACCGGCCGGTTCCTGGGCTGGCGCTCGAAGGGCGCGCTGAACCCGCTCTGACTGCGGCGCGACGAGTCCCCCACCCGGGGCCAACACACCGGTGGTCCAGTTCGAGGCTGCCCGCGGCAAGGTGAAGGTCAACCCGTTGGCGGCGTGGAGCCAGGCCGCCGTGGACGCGTACATCGCGCGCTGGGACGTCCCGGTCAACCCGCTGCTGAGCCAGAGCCCGATCATGCAGGCCGGTACGAGGAGGGGCGCCGCCGCTGCTACCCGGGGCGGATCTCGACATCCAGCCGGGCATCGAGGTCATCGGCGCCGCTGCCGACGGTCGCGAGGCGGTCGAGCAGGCGCTGGCGCTCACGCCCGACGTGGTACTCATGGACGTACGGATGCCGGTGCTGGATGGCGTCGACGCCACGGCGGCGCTCGCCGGGCAGGTGCCCAGCTGCCGGGTGGTCATGCTGACCACCTTCGACGACGAGGAGTACGTGGTGCGGGCGCTGCAGGCCGGTGCCAGTGGGTATCTACTCAAGGACCGGCCAGCCGCCGAGCTGGCGGCGGCGGTCCGCCTCGCCAGCGCCGGGGTGGTCCAGTTCGACCCGGCGGCCGCGGCCCGGCTGAGCTCGGTACTGGACCGCACCCGCCCACCGGCCGCACCATCACACGCGACGGATGCCGCGCTCACCCCGCGGGAGGTCGATGTGCTGCGGCAGCTCGCCGCCGGCCTGACCAACCGGGAGATCGCGGCCCGCCTGTACCTCAGCGAGGGCACAGTGAAGAACCACGTGTCCCGGATCCTTGACCGGCTCGGGCTGCGCGACCGCACCCAGGCCGCCATCTACGCCCGCGACCACAACCTGCTGTGAGGACCGCCTGGCGGAGCGCGTGCGGATGTTTGTGGTGCCCGGGGCGGGAGTCGAACCCGCACGCCTCTCGGCAGCCGCTTTTAAGGCAGCCGTGTCTGCCGTTCCACCACCCGGGCGACTGAGCCAACGGTAACCCGCCGGCCACCGGTTAAGGTCGGGCGATGGGTAGGACGGCCACAGTACGGGCAGCCGACCGGGACGATCCGGACAACCCACGACGGGCCGGCGAGCCCGACGCCCGCCGGCCCCGCCGCCCGTACCTGGTCGACTGCGGCGTCGCCCTGCTGTTCCTGGCCGCGGCGGCGTGGCTCGGCCACGGCCTGTGGCCCGACCCGGGCACCCGGGAGCTGGCCCTCAACCCGACCGACCAGGTCCTGATCGAGTGGTTCCTGGCGGCGGACACCCGGGTGCTGCTCGGCGAGCACGGGCTGGTCACCGACCGGCTGAACGCGCCGGACGGCGTCAACCTGCTGGCCAACGCGTCGTCGCTGACGCTCGGGATACTGCTGGCCCCGGTCACCCTCGCGCTCGGCGCCCCGGTCTCGTTCGCCCTGCTCACGATCGGGAACCTGGCCGGCACCGCGACCGGGTGGTACCTGCTGTTCGCGCGTACCCTCGGCGCCCGCCGGGCGGCCGCGGCGGTCGGCGGCGGGCTGTGCGGCTTCGCTCCGGCGATGATCTCCCACTCCAACTCGCACTGGCACATGACCGCGCAGTGGCTGGTGCCGGCGATCGCCTGGAGCGTGGTGCGGCTGGCCCGCGCCGCGGCGGCCGGGCAACCCCGGCGGATCGCCACCTCCGGGCTGTGGCTGGCCGGGCTGGTGGTGGCGCAGTTCTTCCTCGGGGCCGAGCTGTTGTACCTGACCGCGATCACGATGATCCCGCTGACGATCGGGTACGCGGTGCGGCGGCGGGACTGGGCTCGGCGGGTCGTGCCCGGGTTCGCGGCCGGGCTGGGGATCGCGGTCGGGGCGGCCACCCTGCTGCTCGCGTACCCGCTGTGGGTTCAGCTGGCCGGGCCGGGCAGCGTGCCGAACGGCCCGTTCGACCCGCACTACTTCTCCGCCGATCTGGCGAGCTGGCCGGCGTTCTCGCCGCTGGCGGTGGCCGGCGCCGAGCGGGCGGCGGCGCTCGCCTCCGGCCCGGCCGAGTACAACACCTTCCTCGGGCTGCCGCTGCTGCTGGTGGCGCTCGGGTGCGGGGTCTGGCTGCGCCGCCAGCCGCTGGCGGTGGCCGCCACGGTGGCCGCCGGGGTGATGGGGCTGCTCTCGCTCGGACCGGAGCTGGTGGTCAACCGGGTCCGCACCGGGTTCCCGCTGCCCTACACGGTGCTGGTGGACGTCCCGGTGATCGACGGGGCGCTGCCGCAGCGGTACGCGGTGGCGGTGGTGCCGCTGGTGGCGCTGCTGCTGGTGCTGGCGCTGGACCGGGCACTCCAGCAACCGGTCGGGCTGCCCCGGTGGGCGCCGCCGCTCCCCACCGGGCCGGCCCGGTGGGCGCTGCCGGTCGCGGCCGGGCTGGCGCTGTTGCCGCTGGTGCCGGCACCGTTGCCGGCCGCCGACCGGGCGCCGGTGCCGGCGTTCATCACCGGCGGTCACTGGCGGGACTGCGTCGAGCCGGGCGGGGTGCTGGTCCCGGTCCCGCTGCCCACCCCGGCCGCGCCGGAGCCGATGCGCTGGGCGGCCGCCGCGAACGCCGGCTTCGCGGTCCCGGAGGGGTTCTTCATCGGGCCGTACGCCCGCGGCGGCCGGGCCTCGATGGGCACCGCCCCCCGCCCGACCTCCCAGCTGCTGGCCGAGGTGGCTGGCTCCGGCGAGGCCGCGCCGGTCGAACCCGGCCACCGCCACCAGGCGGCCCGGGACCTGGCCTACTGGCGGGCCGAGTGCGTGGTCCTCGACCCGGCGCACCTGCACCACCAGCCGCTGCTCACCACGCTGGCCGAGCTGCTCGGACCCGGCGAGCAGATCGCCGGCGCCTGGGTGTGGCGGGTTTGAGGAAGGGACCCCGGTCACAGCTCGGGCTTGATCAGGGGACCCCTCCTCAGCGCACCGGCGGCGTGACGTCGACGAACGGGTCCCGGGGCTGGTGCAGCTCCCCCAGCGAGATCACCTCACGGCGCAGGAACAGCTGCAGGGTCCAGTCGCCCAGGACCCGAATCCGCCGGTCCAGCGACGGGATCCGGGTCATGTGGTAGGAGCGGTGCAGGAACCAGGCCGGCCACCCGCGCAGCTTCAGCCGGTAGACGTGGGCCACCCCCTTGTACAGCCCGAGGCTGGCCACGCTGCCCGCGTACCGGTGCCGGTACGGGATCGCCGGCCGGCCGCGCAGCGCCAGCACCAGGTTGTCGGCCAGCCGGACCGCCTGCCGGACCGCGTGCTGGGCGCTCGGGCCGGTCAGCGCACCCGGCTCTTCCGAGCTCAGGTCCGGCACCGCGGCGCAGTCGCCGGCGCTCCAGGCGCCCGGCACCGGCCGGTCCCCGTCCACCACCTGCAGCGTCGGCAGGCAGGTCAGCCGGCCCTTGTCGTCGCGCGGCAGGTCGGTGCTGGCCAGCAACGGGTGCGCCCGGACCCCGGCGGTCCAGACGATCGTGTCCGCCTCGAACCGGTCCCCGTCCGAGAGCTCCACGTTCCCGTCCACACAGGACTTCAGCAGCGTCCCGAGCCGGATGTCCAGGCCCCGCTTGAGCAGCTGGGTCACGGCGTACGCGCCGAGGTCCCGGCCCACCTCCGGCAGCACCCGCTGGGTCGCCTCCACCAGCACCCAGTGCATCGTGACGCCGGCCAGCTCCGGGTAGTAGCGCAGCGCCGCCTTGGCCATGTCCTCCAGCTCCGCCAACGCCTCTATGCCCGCGTACCCGGCGCCCACGAACACGAACGTGAGCGCCCTTCGACGGATCCGCGGGTCGGTGGCCGCGGCCGCGATGTCGAGCCGCTCCAGCACCCGGTTGCGCAGCCAGATCGCCTCCCCGAGCGTTTTGAACCCGACCGCCTGCTCGCGCAGCCCGGGGATCGGCAGGGTGCGGGAGACGCTGCCCGGCGCCACCACGACCTGGTCGTACTCGATCGGCAGCGGCGGGCCGACCACCGGCCGCACGGTGGCGGTCCGGTTGGCGTGGTCGATGCCGGTGACCGATCCGGTGATCACCCGGCAGCGGCGCAGCTGCTGCCGCAGCGGCACCACCGCGTGCCGCGGCTCGATGCTGCCGGCCGCCGCCTCCGGCAGGAACGGCTGGTAGGTCATGTGCGGCTCGGGAGCCACCACCGTGATCTCGGCGGCCCGGCTCCGCCGCAGTTTGCGGGACAGCCGCTGGGCCACGTAGAACCCGACGTGCCCGGCGCCGACCACCAGGATCCGGTGCGGGGTAGCCGTCACCCCCCAATCCTCCCTCGTCGCGGGCGACGATGGCACCCGGTACGCGGAACTGGGGGCCAGCCAGTCGCTACCGGAGCCCGGCCAGCTGTTTGGCTCGGCCCAGGATGTGGTCCAGCATCGCCGGGGTCAGCCGTCCGGTGAAGGTGTTTTGCTGGCTGACGTGGTAACAGCCGAGCAGCCGCGGGGCGCCGCCGGCGAACCAGAGGGCGCCGTGCGCGAACCTCGGTCGGGGCACCGGCGGGGCCAGCCCGTACCCGGCCGAGAGGGCCGGCCACCACGCGCTCCAGGCGAACGCACCCAGCGCCACCACTACCCGCAGGGTGGGGCGCAGCAGCGCGATCTCACGGTGCAGCCACGGCGCGCAGGTGTCCCGCTCGGCCGGGGTCGGCTTGTTCGCCGGGGGCGCGCACCGCACCGCCGCGAAGATCCGGGTGTGGTGCAGCACCAGGCCGTCTCCGGGGCCGGTGCTGGTCGGCTGGTTGGCCAGCCCGGCCCGGTGGAGCGCGGCGAACAGCACGTCACCGGACCGGTCGCCGGTGAACACCCGGCCGGTCCGGTTGCCGCCGTGCGCGGCCGGGGCGAGACCGAGCACTCCGATCGCCGCGTCGGTCGGCCCGAACCCGGGCACCGGCCGCCCCCAGTAGTCCTGGTCGGCGAACGCGGCTCGCTTGACCTTCGCGACCTCCTCCCGCCACGCGACCAGCCGCGGGCAGGCGTGGCAGCGGGTGACCGCGCTGTCCAGGGCGGCCAGGTCACCGGCGCGGGCGGCGAGGCTCTCCACCCCGCGGACGGTGCGGGCGCCGGACCCGCTGGTCAAGCTGCCCGGCTCCGGTCGGGCGGACTGGTCACGGTCTCGGGCATCGGGGCACCTCCGCTGGTACGTCGTGGGTGCCGCCAGCCAATCATGCCGGCGCCGCGGGGCGAAACCGCGGGGCGGCCGGCATCACTCCGGGCCGGCCACCGTCAGGCAGACCACGGTGCCCTCGCCGCTGCGGTCGTCGGTCTCCTCCCCCAGCCACAACGCGTTGTCCCACTTCGGGAACGCCTGGCAGATCCGGTTCCGGTCGGCCTCGTCGAACTCCCGCTCGGTCCAGGTGCCGTCCTGGCCGATCACGGTCCACGCGGCGTCCTCGGACCCGCAGTCGACGACCCGGATCTCGGTCGGGTCGGCGTCGTTGCTCATGCAGTCGCCGGCCTCCGGCAGGTCGTCGCCGAGCTGGTTGGCGACCGCCACCGCACCGATCACCGCGAGGATGACGACCCCCGCCACCGCGGCCACCACGATCGCGAGCCGCCGGCTCCGGTCCGGCTGCGTGGCTACCGCCGGGCCGGGGGCCTCCGGTGTGGCTGCCGGAGCGTCCGGAGTGGTGGCTGCCGCGGCATCCGGTGTGGTGGCCGCCGGGGCCTCCGGCTCCGGCTCTGGCTCTGCGGCGTCGTTCGGCGGCGCCGGCGGGTCCTGAGACAAGGTGATCCTTCCGTTGAGAGGCGGAGCAGAGACACCCTACGACTCCCGCCGCCGGCCCGCCACCCCGGCGACTACCGCGGCTGGTCCACGAACGACCAAGCGACTCCGTCCAGGATGTCGTGCTCGCTGGCCAGCACGCTGCCGGTGCCGGCCAGGGCCATCACCACCCGCAGGATCAGCGCCCCGGCCCCGATCACGTCGGCCCGGCCGGGGTGCATCACCGGCAGGGCCAGCCGCCGAGCGCGGGGCATCGCCAGCAGGTCCGCGGTCACCTTCGCCACCTCCTCGTACCCGATCCGGGCGTGGTGGATCCGTGCCGGGTCGTAGGCCGGCAGCCCGAGCGCGATCCCGGCCACCGTGGTCACCGAGCCGGCCAGCCCGATCATGGTCGCCGGTCGCCGGCCGGCGACCGCGGCCAGCGCCGGCCCGAGCGCAGCGGTGATGTCGGCCTCGGCGGCGGCCACCTGCTCCGGGTCCGGCGGGTCGCCCCACAGGTGCCGCTCGGTGATCCGGACACACCCGATGTCCACCGACCGAGCCGCTTCGACCCGCCCGTCCCCCGCCACCAGCTCGGTCGAGCCACCCCCGATGTCCACCACCAGGTACGGCGGCGGTGCGCCGGCCGGCAGCCCCCGGACCGCCCCGGCGTACGAGAGCCGAGCCTCCTCGTCACCGCTGACCACCTCGGGTGCCACCGCCAGGGTGTCCAGCACCATCGCGGCGAACTCGTCCGCGTTCGCCGCGTCCCGGGTGGCCGAGGTGGCGACCATCCGCACCCGGTCGGCGCCCAGCCGCCGGATCTCCCCGGCGTACTCGGCCAACGCCACCCGGGTACGCGCGATCGCGCCGGCGGCCAACCGCCCGGTGCGGTCCACGCCCTCCCCCAGCCGGACGATCTCCATCCGCCGGGTCAGATCGGTCAGCGCCCCGGTGCCGGACTCCGGCACATCGGCCACCAGCAACCGGATCGAGTTGGTCCCGCAGTCGACCACCGCCACCCGCACCACCCCGCCACCGTACGCGGCCCGGTCCGGAGGGTCAGAGGTGCAGCAGCATCCGGGTGTTGCCGAGGATGTTCGGCTTGACCTGGTCCAGGCCCAGGAACTCGGCCACCCCCTCGTCGTACGAGCGGAGCAGCTGCTCGTAGACGGTCGGCGGCACCGGCGCGCCGTCGATCTCGGTGAAGCCGAACCGGGCGAAGAACTCCCGCTCGAACGTGAGCACGAACACCCGGCGCAGCCCGAGCCGGCGCGCCTGCTCCAGCAGCTCGGTCACGATCCGGGCCCCGACCTTGCGGCCCCGCCACTGCGGGTCCACCGCCAGGGTGCGGACCTCGCCCAGGTCCTCCCACATCACGTGCAGCGCCCCGCAGCCGACCACCGGCCCGTCCGGGTCGGGCTGGCCCGGCCCCGACCCGTCCGGCGTGCCGACCCAGAACTCCTGGATGTCCTCGTACAGCGTGACCGTGGCCTTGCTGAGCAGCCGCCGATCCGCCCGGTACATATCCACCAGCCGGCGGATGCCCGGCACGTCGGCGGTGCGGGCCCGGCGGACAACCAGCTCCACCCGGCCAGACTACGTGGGCCCGGGGACGCAGCGCCCGCCGCTCCACCAGGGCGTGACCTGCTCCCGCACCTCGTCGCCGAACGGGTTCACCCCGGGGCCGGCCGCCAGCGCGTGCGCCAGCAGCGCGTGCAGGCACTTCACCCGGCCGGGCATCCCGCCGGCCGAGACCCCCGCGATCTCCGGCACCTCAGCGACCGCCCGGCGGCGGGCCAGATAGTCGGCGTGCGCGGTCCGGTACCGCGCGGCCAGCTCCGGGTCCTCCGCCAGCCGGGCGGTCATCTCCCGCATCCGCCCGGCCGACTCCAGCCGGCTGCACGCCGCGACCGCGGTCGGGCAGGTCAGGTAGAAGAGGGTCGGGAACGGGCTGCCGTCGCCCAGCCGCGGGGTGGTCTCCACCACGTCGGGCAGGCCGCACGGGCAGCGGTGCGCGACCGCGCGGGTGCCGCGCGGCGGGCGGCCGAGCTGAGCCGCCACCGTGGCCAGGTCGGCGGCCGAGACCGGCTCGCTCAACCCGCCCCCTCGCCGCCGGGGTCGGCCGGGGCGGACCGGTCCGCGGACTGGATGCTGGTCCACAGTGAGTCCCACCAGGGCTCGGGCGAGACCGGCAGCTCATCCGGGGACAGCCCGGGGTCCGGCGACGGCGGCTGCTGCTCCTCCCACACCGGCAGCAGCAGCATCTCTCCCGGCTCTCCGAAGTAGAGCCGCTTGCGGGCCTGGATCCGGACGTAGTCGTCGTCCGACCACAGTGCCGCCTCGGCGGTCAGCCGGTCGATCCGGTCCCGCTGCTCCCGCTGGTCGGTGCGCAGCTGCGCGATCTCGCCCTGCTGGGCCAGGTAGACCCGCAGCGGGAACACGTAGCTGAGCGCCAGCGCGAGCAGCACCACCCCGAGCACCACCGTCCGCCCGGTCACCCGGCGGCGCGGGCGGGCAGCGGAAGTACGGGTGGCGGCACCGGCCCCGTTGCCACCGGAGCGGCGGGCGGCCGGGCGCACCGACCGGCGGGCGGTGGCCGGTGACCGCCGCCGCGGGCCACCCGGCCGGCTGGGCCGCTCCGGCACCCGTCCTCCCCCCTCCACCAGGTCAGTCCTTACTGTACCGCGGGAAGGCGGCCGCGCCGGCGTACCGCGCCGCGTCGTCCAGCTCCTCCTCGATCCGCAGCAGCTGGTTGTACTTCGCCACCCGGTCGGTGCGAGCCGGCGCCCCGGTCTTGAGCTGGCCACAGCCGGTCGCCACCGCCAGGTCCGCGATGGTCGTGTCCTCGGTCTCGCCGGAGCGGTGGCTCATCATGCACCGCAGGCCGGCCCGGTGCGTCAGCTCGACCGCCTCCAGCGTCTCGGTCAGCGTCCCGATCTGGTTCACCTTGACCAGCACCGCGTTGGCGGCCCGCTCGTCGATCCCCCGGGCGATCCGCTCCGGGTTGGTGACGAACAGGTCGTCGCCGACGATCTGGAGCCGGTCGCCCAGCTGCCCGGTCAGCGCGGTCCAGCCGGCCCAGTCGTCCTCGGCCAGCGGGTCCTCAATCGACACGATCGGGTAGTCCTCGGCCAGCTTCGCGTAGTAGCCGGCCAGCTCGGCGGTGCTCTTGGCGGCACCCTCGAACTGGTAGCCGCCGTCCCGATAGAGCTCGGTGGCGGCCACGTCGAGCGCCAGCACCACGTCCGTCCCCAGGGTGTAACCGGCGGCCTGCACCGCCTCCGCGATCAGCTCCAGCGCGGCGGCGTTGGCCGGCAGGTCCGGCGCGAACCCACCCTCGTCGCCCAGCCCGGTGGACAGGCCACGCTGCTTCAGCACCGCCTTGAGCGCGTGGTAGACCTCGGCTCCGACCCGCAGCGCCTCCCGGAAGGTGGCCGCCCCGACCGGTGCGATCATGAACTCCTGGATGTCGACATTGGAGTCTGCATGGGCGCCGCCGTTCAGGATGTTCAGCATCGGCACCGGCAGCAGGTGCGCGTTCGGGCCGCCCAGATACCGGAACAGGCTCAGCCCGGCGGAGGCCGCCGCCGCCTTGGCCACCGCCAGCGAGACTCCCAGGATCGCGTTCGCCCCCAGGTCGGACTTGTCCGGGGTGCCGTCGAGATCGATCATGCACTGGTCGACCAGCCGCTGCTCGCTCGCCTCGTACCCGACCAGCTCCGGCATAATCCGGTCGTCGACGTTGGCGACCGCCTGCTCCACCCCCTTGCCGCCGTACCGCGGCTGGTCGGCGTCGCGCAGCTCGACCGCCTCGAACGCGCCGGTCGAGGCGCCGGACGGCACGGCGGCGTGGGCGACGGTGCCGTCGTCGAGCCCGACCGTCACCTCGATGGTCGGGTTGCCCCGGGAGTCGAGGATCTCCCGGGCGACGATTCCTTCGATGCTGGCCACAGCGGGTCCGCCCCTCCATGCGCTGGTGTGTCACGGCCACCGCGGCGCGGCCGCCGCCGGTCCGCCCGTGAGCCTACCTACCGCGGTCGGGGCGGGTCCCGGGACGGCTCCGGCGTCGGCTGCGGCGCCGCAGCCCGCTCGGCGTAAGCCAGGACGGCCCGGCGCAGTGCCGCCTCGGCATCCACGCCGGCGGCCCGGGCGGCGGCCACGATCCCGAGCAGGGCGGTGCCGAGCGCCTCCGGGTCGGCGGCGTCCACCGAGGTCGGGGCGGCCGGAGCGGGCGCCCCCAGACCCGCCCGCTCGAGCCGGGACAGGATCGCGTCGGCGAGCGCCAGCGCCGGCTGCGCCCGCGCCACCCCGTCCAGCACCGAGTCGCGCGGCTTCTCCGCCCGCTTGATCCGCTCCCAGTTCTCGAGGATCTCGTCCATGCCGGCCACCTCTACCCCGGCGAACACATGCGGGTTGCGGCGGATCATCTTCGCCACGAAGTCGGCCGCCACGTCATCGATCGTCCACCGCTGCGGCTCCGGCAGCTCCTCGGCCAGCCGGGCGTGCAGCAGCACCTGCAGCAGGACGTCGCCGATCTCCTCCCGCAGCTCGGTCAGGTCGCCGGCCACGATCGCGTCGTACGCCTCGTACGCCTCCTCCAGCAGATAGCGGGCCAGCGAGGCGTGGGTCTGCGCCCGCTTCCAGGGGTCCCCCCCGGGTCCGGCCAGCCGGTCGATCACCGCCACCGCGTCCAGCAGCCGGGCACCGGGCGGGTCCCACGACCCGTACACCAGCTCCAGCTCGGCCAGCCCCGGCTCGCGGGCCAGCCGCAGCCCGAGCTCGCGGGCCAGCTCCGGGTCGCCGGTCGGCCCGGCCAGCCACACCACCGTGCCGTGGGCGGCGGCCGCGGCCAGCAGCGCCGGCACCGGCGCCCCAGCGGGGCGCCCTCCAGGGGATAGAGCCGGATCAGGGGACCCCTCCTCAACCCCACCCAGCACCCGGACCTCGACGCCGGCGGCGTGGAGCGCCGCGGTCCACTCAGTTTCGCCGCCCGCGAGCACCGGGTGCGCCCGGAGCAGGTCCCAGGCCGCCGCGGTGAGCAGCCCCGCCGGCAGCCGCGGCGAGGTGACCAGCAGGACGATCCGGTCCAGCGCGTCGGGCATGCCGCCGGTCAGCTCCGGTCGCTCAACGGCAGGGCCAGCCAGGACTGGCCGTCGCCGACCGGCACCGGCACCCGGTAGACCAGGTCGTAGGCCGGGCTCACCCGTACGCCCGCCCGGTCCACTACGTCCGCCAGCAGGTTGCGAATGCTGACCTGCTGGCCCATCAGCTCCTGGTTCAGCACCGCCCGGGCTTCCTCGAACGGCACCGTGGTCAGGCCCTCGGCCACCAGGTTGTCGTAGACCTCCCGCTGTTCGGTCTCGCTCGGCTCGACCGCCTCGACCGTACGCTGCAGCACCCCCAGGGTCGAGAGGAAGTCGGTGACCAGCAGGACGTACGCGTTGCTGGCCGACAACCCGAGGTCAGTGGCCTGCTGGTCGATCGCGCTCTGCGGCACCTCCGGCGGGTCCAGCCCCTCGGCGGCGATGTGCCGGTCGGCCGCCTCGGTCAGGATCCGCATCTCGATCACCCGGGTCCGGGTCACCGCGACCTGCTGGTCCAGCTCCCCGAACCGCCGCTCCCGGTGCTCGGCCAGCTCCGCCTCGTCCATCTCATCGGTCAGCCGCTCCAGCTCCTGCTCGATCTCGGCGGCGATCTCCGTCCGGACCGACCCGGCCAGCTGGTCCACCTCCGCCTCGGTGATCGCCACCTCACCGACGTAGGCCACCACCGCGTCGTCCCAGTCGCCGCCGTCACCGTCACCGTCGTCGGTGCAGCCGGCCACGGCCGGCCCGCCGAGCAGCGCCGCCAGCAGCGGCACCGCCACCAGATATCGGGTACGCATCATCTGGGTCCTCCGATCAGCCCGACTCGACCACAGCCGACTCACCCAGCGGTACGCCCAGCCAGACCTGCCCGTTCCCGACCGTCACCGGCACCAGGTGGACCAGGTCGTAGCGGGGGTTCAGCCGGATGTCCGCCCGACCCACCACGTCGATGAGCAGGTTCCGCAACGCCACCGGCTCGCCCAGCAGCTGCTCGTTCAGGTCCGGCCGGACCTGCTCGAACGGGACCGTCAGGCCCTCGGCGGCCAGCTGGTCGTACACCTCCCGCTGATCGGCCTCGGTCGGCGGCACCGGCGCCACCGAGCCGCGCAACGCGCCCATCACCGCCTCGAACCCGGCCCTCACCTGCACGTACGGGTGGTCCGGCGGGAGCCCGACCCCGGCCCCGAGCTGCGCCGGGTCGGGCGCCGGCACCGTCAGGCCCGCCTGCTCCGCGTACCCGCCGGCCACCTCGGTGAGCACCCGCATCTCCACCACCTGGTCGCGCAGCGCCGACAGCTGGGACGGCTCCACCAGCTCGCGCAGCTGGTCGGTCACCTGGTCGACCTCCGCCTCGGTGATCCGCTGGTCGTCCACGTAGGCGGCCACCGCCGGGTCCGCCCGGCAGGCGGCCAGCCCGGCGAGCGCGAGCAGGCCGAGCACCGCGATGACCGGCAGTCGGCGGGCGTTCATCTATCGATCCTCCAGGTAGTCAGCTCGGCAGGCAAACTGTCTCACGTGCCGGGGGCCGCGACCGGCACCGGGTCGCCGAGCACGTCCCGCAGCAGGGTGGCGCACCAGTCCAGCAGTGCGGTGTCGCGCAGCGGTTCCCCGCCGACCCGGCGGGTCGCCGGCCGGGGCACCGAAACCGTCTGCACCGTCCGCTTCCACACCGCCTCCGGGTGGTAGCGGGACAGCCGGAGCTGCTTGGAGTCCGGCAGCTCCAGCGGTCCGAACCGGATGTGCCGGCCCTGCAGGGACACGTCGGTCAGGCCGTACCCGCGAGCCAGCAGCCGGAACCGGGCCACCGCCACCAGGTTCGCCACCTCCGGCGGCGGCTGGCCGTATCGGTCGGTCAGCTCGGCCACCACCTCGTCCAGCTCCGCGCCGGTGCGGGCCGAGGCCAGCCGCCGGTACGCCTCCAGCCGCAGCCGCTCGACTCCGATGTAGTCGTGCGGCAGGTGCGCGTCCACCGGCAGGTCCACTTTGACCTCGGACTCCTCCTCGGCCGGCTGCTCCCCCTTGAACTGCTGCACCGCCTCGCCGACCATCCGCACGTACAGGTCGAAGCCGACCCCCTCGATGTGGCCGGACTGCTCCCCGCCGAGCAGGTTCCCGGCGCCCCGGATCTCCAGGTCCTTCATCGCCACGTACATCCCGGCTCCGAGCTCGGTGTGCTGGGCGATCGTGGCCAGCCGCTCGTGCGCCGGCTCGGTCAGCGGCCGGTCGGCCGGGTAGAGGAAGTACGCGTACGCGCGCTCCCGGGCTCGCCCGACCCGGCCCCGGATCTGGTGCAGCTGCGCCAGCCCGAGCAGGTCGGCCCGCTCCACGATCAGCGTGTTCGCGTTCGGAATGTCCAACCCGGACTCCACGATCGTGGTGCAGACCAGCACGTCGTACTCCTTCTCCCAGAAGCCGACCATCACCCGCTCCAGGGTGGACTCGCCCATCTGCCCGTGCGCCACCGCGACCCGCGCCTCCGGCACCAGGTCCCGGATCCGGCGCGCCGCCCGCTCGATCGACTCGACCCGGTTGTGCAGGTAGAAGACCTGGCCGTCCCGGAGCAGCTCGCGATGGATGGCGGCGGCGATCTGCTTGTCCTGCTGCGCCCCGACGTAGGTGAGCACCGGGTGCCGCTCCTCCGGCGGAGTGGCGATGGTGGACATCTCCCGGATCCCGGTGATCGCCATCTCCAGGGTACGCGGGATCGGGGTGGCCGACAGGGTCAGCACATCCACCGCGGTGCGCAGCTGCTTGAGGAACTCCTTGTGCGCCACCCCGAACCGCTGCTCCTCGTCCACCACCACCATCCCGAGCTGCTTGAACCGGACGGTCGGCTGCAGCAGCCGGTGGGTGCCGATCACGACGTCGACGGTGCCGTCGGCCAGCCGCTGCACCGTCCGGGCCGCCTCGGCGCCGGTGGCGAACCGGGACAGCTGCGCGATCTCCACCGGGAACTGCGCCATCCGCTCGGCGAAGGTGTTGTAGTGCTGCTGCGCCAGCAGGGTGGTCGGCACCAGCACCGCCACCTGCTTGCCGTCCTGCACCGCCTTGAACGCCGCCCGGACCGCGATCTCGGTCTTGCCGTAGCCGACGTCCCCGCAGATCAGCCGGTCCATC